>DAIUFK010000026.1:0-26630 GCA_036844615.1 Candidatus Dormiibacterota bacterium
CGAAAACGTACTTCGACATAGAGACCTCCAGGGCGGTTTTAGCAATGGTACCGGAGTTGTCTGGGAGCGGAGAGGATCGTTAGCTCTTCGGCTCAACCTTCGGTTCCAGAACCACCACTTTCGTCTCGTACTCGCCGGACGACGCCTGCAGGGAGAGCTTCGGCTGGGGCTCGCCTGCGTTGACAGCCATCTCCTTGAGGAACTTCTCGACGGGCTCGAGGTCCAGCTTCAGTCCGGGGATTGCGTAGTGCATCGGGACCACGAATCTCGGCTCGAGCTGCCGAACGACCTCTGCCGCCTGCGCGGCGTTCATCGCGGTGCGGCCGCCGACAGGGACCAGGAGAACGTCAACTGACGAGACAGTCTCGGCGTCTGCGTCCTCGAGGCGATGCCCAAGGTCTCCGAGGTGGCAGACGCGCACGCCGTCGATCTCAATGAGGAAGACGGTGTTGCGGCCGTGCTTGGCGCCCTTCTCCGCGTCGTGATACGTGGGGAAGCCGACCACGCTGACCCCTGCCACCTCGTACTCGCCAGGACCCCGGATTTCGTAAGCCTCGCGCACCGCCTGGGTGTAGTTGTGGTTGTCGTGCTCGTGGCTCACCGTGACGAGGTCGGCGTCAAGTCGCTGCAGCTTGAGCCCAATCGCGGGCGGATAAGGGTCCGTGACGACAGCCGCATTGCGGCCGCGCAGCCTGAAGCAGCCATGTCCGAGCCAGGTGACGTCCAAATGCCTCTCCTTACTTATATGGGCCGCAGACTTGCTTCGACCCCCAGCCCTGGCCCTCCCCCTGAAGTTGGGAGGGAGATCAGGTTCGGATCTAATCTAGCCGGTTACATCCGCTCAGGGGCGCTGACGCCCATCAGCTCGAGCGCCGTCTTCAGAGTGTGACGCGCTGCCCTGCACAGCTCCAGCCTGGCCCGCGTCAGCTGAACATCTTCGACTACCACGCGGTGCTCACCAGTCTCGTTGCCTGCGTGATAAAAGCGGTGCACCGCGGTTGCGAGGTCCTGCACGTAGTAAGGGATGCGGTGCGGCTCGAGCAGCCGGGCGGCATCCTGCACCACCTCCGGCCAGAAGGCCAGCTGCCGCGCCACGTCGAGCTCCCACGGGTGGACAAGGAGGGAGACGTCCGCGGCATCGGGGAGCGCAGGGTGCCGCTCGGTCGCCGTCGCCTCAACGTTGCTGAGGCGCGCATGCGCGTACTGCGCGTAGTAGACGGGGTTCTCGTTGCTCTGCGTGAGTGCAAGCTCGAGGTCGAACTCGATTGTCGTGTCCGGTGAGCGGAGGAGGTAGAAGTACCTGACCGCGTCGGAGCCCACCTTGTCGAGCAGCTCGTCAAGGGTGACGAACCTGCCTGCTCGCTTGGACATCTTGCCCTCTTTGAGGTTGACCATCTGGTGCAGGATGATCACCAGCCTCGCCGCGTCGACGCCTAAAGCCGCGGCAGCGGATTTCATGCGGGCCACGTAGCCGTGATGGTCCGCCGCCCAGACCTCGACGACTCGATTGAACCCACGGCGCTCGAAGCGGCTCAGCAGGTAACCAAGATCCGAAGCGAAGTAGGTGGGTTCTCCGTTCGACCGGATCACCACCCTGTCCTCCTCCTCCGACAACACCTGCTCGCCAAGGCCGTCCTCCTCCTCCAGGGCCGGCCCGAACCACAGGGCGCCGTCCCGATCCTTTAGGTAGCCGGCCTCACGCAAGCGTTCGATCGCGACCTGGGGCAGCTCGTCCTTCCACAGGCGGGACTCCGGGAACCATTCGTCGTAGCGCACGTTGAGGCGGGCGACGCTCGCCTTGATTCGATCCACCATGACCCCGATCGCAAACGCGCGGACCTTTGGCTCGGCCTCATCGGTAGGCAGCTCCTCGACACCGGGAAGCTGGTGTTTCACCAGCTCGGCGAGCTCCGTCACATAAGCCCCTGTGTATCCGCCCTCCGGGGGCTCCTCTCCATGCATCCTTGCAATCACAGACGCGGCGAACCGGCGAGCCTGCGTGTTCTGATCGTTGACGTAGTACTCGCGTTGCACCCGATGGCCTGTGAACTCGAGCAGCCTTGACATCGAGTCGCCGAGGATGACGCCGCGTCCGTGGCCGATGTGCATGGGCCCTGTCGGGTTGATGCTTCCGAACTCCACCTGCAGCGTCTCGCCCCCGCCGATATCGGCCGCGCCGTAGCCGGGCCCGTGCGTAGCCACTTGCGCCACAAGACCCTGCAGCCATTCGGGCGTGAGCTTGAAATTCACGTAGCCGCCGACCGCCTGCACCGTCGCCGCCCCATCCGGGATCCCTATCGTTTCGGCAAGGCGGGCGGCAATCGACGGTGGCGCCGCTCTGAGCCCTTTCGCGAGCTTCAGGCCGGCCGGGCTTGCATAGTCGCCGCGATCTGGACCTTTCGCGCGCCCAAGCTCCAGGTCTGGAAGCTCGCCCTCGACCGCGAGCGCCCGTACGGCGTCGGCAAGCGCCCCGGCGATCACGTCGCGAATGCCCTGCCTCGGGGATTGGGTCATGCGCAGGCCGGATGCAGGGCGGAGAGCGTTAGCTGGACCTGCGTCGAGGCCCCCGCCCGGGAATAGGTCACCGTGACGCGCTGGTTCGGATGAAACCTCGAGCGGAGCAGGAGCCGTAGGGGATGCGCGGCGTCGAGCTTGACGTCTTCCACCTGCGTGATGACATCACCAGGCTGCATGCCTGCCGCGGCAGCCGGCCCCGCCTTGTCAACGGTGACCAGCTGGCTTCCCTCGGGCAGCCCAGCGATGGCGGCAGCCTGCGCGCTGAGGTCGGTCTCCGTGGTGCCAAGCGATGCCACCACGACCTGTCCCGTCGACAGGATCTGCTGCACGTCGTCGGTGATGTCGGCCACGTTGAGGGCGAAGCCACTCGAGCCCTGGGGCGGCATCGCGACGCCGACCACCTGGCCGCCCACGTTGAGCAGCGGGCCGCCCGCGGTGCTTGGAGCGATCACCGCGTTCGTCTGGATCGTGTCGCTGATCTCCACGCTCCGCACGCCTGCCGGGTCGAGCACTGTCAGCGGGCGATGCAAGGCGCTCACGTAGCCCGGCGTCACTGCGCCGCCATCGAGCGGGCCGCCGACAGCCACCACCACCTGTCCCGCGACCAGCGCGTTCGGGTCAGCCGACGCGAGCGTCGGCAGGCCGCTGACCTGGTCGATCTTGAGCACCGCGACGCCTGCCTGGCAGTCGTAATCGACAAGGCGCGCTGGATGCAGGGCAGTGTCGCCGGAGATCAACACCGTCATCGTGCCCGCGCCTGCTATCACGGTTGCGGCGGTCACTATGTAGCCGTCCGAGGTGACCAGATAGCCGGAGCCTCGAACCACCCTTGGCTGGTCCTGCGTGACGACGCTGACGACGGCGGGTTTCGCCTTGGCAGCGACCTGGATGATTGCCGACTCCTCGGAGATGGTCACGCCTGATCGCAGGTTCACCTGCTGGGGATTGGTCCTCGACTCGAGCTGGAGGATTCCCAGCGTGACTCCTGCCGCCACCAGCGCAGTCACGAGCACGCTGGCCACCACGACCACGACCGGCCGCCAGAGCCTGCGCCGGGCCGTCGGAGTGTCCGGGCGTGACTCGCCCCGAGGTTGGATCACCGCCCCAAGTTTAGGTGGGGGACAAACTGCCCCGTCAGGTGCGGAGGTTCGTCTCGGTCGGGTACCAGGTGAGGACGAGCTGCCGGTTGGGCTCGAAGCCGTGAGACCTGTACAGGTGCACGGCCGCCTCGTTGTCAGGACGGGTCCACACGTAGCCGAGGGTCACCCGGCGTTCCTGGAAGAGGCGCACCGCCTGCGCCATCAGCAGCTCACCGACTCCCCGCCCGCGGTGCTCGGCGGCGACGTAGACCTCCGCCACCTCGCCCTCCAGGCCCGTGCCGGGGTCGAAGAGGACTATCCAGCTGAAGCCGATGATCGTGCCGCCTTCGTCGCGCACCGCGTAGATGACGTTCTCGCCGGCGAAGGTCGAAGGGACTGTGCTCAGGTGGTTTTCGATCTCGCCCCGGCTGAGCTGGGGGTGATCCGTGTAGTGGGCCTGCTCGCCAAGGTGCAGGTCGACAAGGAGAGGCCGCACATTGGCGTAATCGCCCGCCGCGAGCCGCTCGACGTCAAGCATCTTCATCGCCAGTCGATGGTAGCGGAGGGGCCCCGCGATGGGTGTGCCTTATGCTCGGTAGGCGGGTCTTCTACCCGCCTTATCATGCTCGGACGATGGCCGACAAGGATTTGAAGAAGCGACTGCTCGAGACGCTTGTCGCCTCCCAGGACCGCGAGCAGGAGCTCGACAGGCTCTGCGACGACCTGCGAGCCGATCCTGAGCGTTGGACCGCCAAGGACCACGTCGCCCACCTTGCGCACTGGCGTCGATACGCGGCGCGGGTCCTGACTTCTGTGCGCACAGGGGGCCCTCCGCCAAACGCTGATGACGTCGACAAGGTCAACGCCGGGGTCCACGATGCCAACCGGGAGCGGCCTGCGGAAGAGGTCAAAGAGGCTGCCCGCATCACGTATGCGGAGCTCGCGCGAGCCATCGAGGATTGTTCGGACGAGGAGCTCATGAGGCCGCGCCCGGGACGCGAGCAGGATGCAACCTGGGAAGTGGTCCCGCCAAACTGCCATCTCCACCTTGGCGAGCACCTTGGCTTCTGGCACGAGGCGCAGGGCGACAGAGGCGCTGCCGACAAGGCCCAGGTGTGGATGCTCGAGGTGCAGGAAGCCGCCTTCAGCGAACCCAGGAGCCAGGCGTTCGGTACTTACAACCTCGGCTGCTACTACGCCAGGCAGGGTCGCGCCGCGGCAGCCCTGCCCCACTTCAAGCGCAGCTTTGAGCTGCATCCCGAGCTCAAGGAGTGGGCCCGCACCGACAAGGACCTCAACCCCATTCGAGACGAACCGGAGCTGCGCGCCATCCTTGAGTGACGGGCTGGCGGACTCAACCAGCAACAAGGTTTATCTGGATACGCCTTACGTCTCGGTACGTTGGGATGGCGTCGGAAATTGGATGTTCGTCGAATGGAAGGCTTGGGCGAACAGCACTGAGTATCGAGCAGCGCTGGAGACCGTACTCCTCGCTCTGCGCGAAAGTCGCGCCACCAGGAACCTCATAGACGCCACGCATGCGGGAGTGGTCGCGGACGATGACCAAGTCTGGTTGATCGAAAACTGGATTCCCCGCGCGGCGGCGGCAGGTCGCCGATGGACGGCGATCGTCATGCCCAAGAGCGCGCTTGGTAGAACGATCTCCGAAAACATAGGTCGGCGGGAAAAACCAAATGCGCGGACGGAGGCGCGGTACTTCGAAACCGTGGAGGACGCGGCCGCCTGGCTGTCATCCGTAAATTAAGCTGTCCTGCAGGCACACTGCCTCAGATCCGTCATCGCCGACGTAGCTCAGTTGGCAGAGCAGCCGCCTCGTAAGTGGCAGGTCGTGAGTTCGAATCTCACCGTCGGCTCCAAACGCCGAGCTAGAAAGCACGGGAGATAAGTGGCATTTGACGAGCCCGCAGACCTGATCGGAAGCTGCGAGGCGACGCTTGACACGCTCGGCCTCCTGGTTGGCGACATGAGCGAAGAGATCCAGGACAGAGATGGCGCCTGGACCATCGCCCAGGTCCTGAACCACCTGCTCGACACCGAGCGCCGCTACTACGGACGCGTGCGGCGAATGCGGCGCGAGCTCCGCCCGAAGATGAGGATGATGCCCGACCCGGACTACACGAAGCTGTCGGCACTCAAGGCGTGGTCGCGCTTCTATGAGCTGCGGCGCCGGCACCTGCGGCTGCTGCGTTCCCTCAAGGCTGAGGAATGGCGGCGCGGCGGCACGCTGACGCCAGTCGGCCGCATCACCGTCGCATCACTCGTCCGCCACATGGCCGCCCACGATGCCATGCACGCGGCTCAGATCGCCAGGCGCCTGAGCGGGCGGTCCAGCTAGGAGCGACAGCAGGAGCAGCGCCTCGGCGACCAGGATCGGCACCGCCATCACCACCAGCGCGAACTCGAGCAGAACATAGCCCAGCACCAAAAGCCCGACCTGCCATGCCTTGAGCGGGGATCTCAAGAGCAACCATGCGACCACCACCAGCATCAGAAAGTCCTGGAAGGCCAGGTAAGGCGTGAAAAGCAGCGACCCGAGAAGGCCGGCCGCCAACGGCACCTCGGGGCCGCCATGACGGTGGCGCCAGGCCACGACCAGCGTGATGATCAAGACCAGCAGCTGGGTTGCGTTCAGCAGAGGGCCGAGGCCGAGCGGTCCCGATATCGAATATCGACGCGTGATATCCCACGCCGGGGACTGCGTGTCGGCAAGAACCGCGAGGTATCGCGCCACGCCTTCTGAGCCGAGCATGGCGAGAGCGATCAGTCCGATGAAGATGGATGCGGCCAGCCACGAGCCGAAAGTCTTGGCGCGACCCGACGCGAGGACGCAGAGCGGCACCAGCAGCGCCAGCTGAGGCTTGACGACGATGAGGCTGAGGACCAGCCCTGCAAGGACCGGCCTTTCCTGCCTCATCAACCACCACGACGCCACCACCACTGCGGCGACGAGGGCGCCGGGCTGGCCCACCATCACGCCGAAAGCCACTGGGAAGAGGCCCAGCAACAGCGCGAGGTGCGCCGCCCTGGTCAGGCGACCCGGCGGAGCCAGCAGGTGCCATGCCAGCACGAGAGCCGCCAGCAGAGCCAGGGTCCAGATCACCAGCGCGATGTTGAAAGGCAGCGCCAGCAGAGGGGTCACCAGCCAGGCAAGAGGCGGCGGTGAGATGAACGGTTGAGGATTGAAGCCTGGGCCCAGGTTCTCGATTGCCGTCTTCTGGGCGGCGAGGTCGTACAGATGGCTGTAGCCGTCTTTGATACCGACGGCAGCCGCCGAGTACGCGAGCCGGAAGTCGTTCACGACGGGGTATTTCGAGATGTATGACGGTGCCAGATTCCAGAGGTTCCAAACGATCAGGATCAGCCCGACGAGAACCCCGACAGGAGCCCAGAGCGACTGCCGCGCCCGGACGTACGCAACCACGGTGACAAAGTAGCCCCACCCGCGCGCCTTCGGCGCGCGACCTCCCCACCAAGTGGTGGGGAGGAGCGGCTCCGACCTGAGCCGGAGCCCTTTTACGCGAGGTTCTTTTTTCTGCTGTTAGTTGACTTCCCTGTAGTCGGCGTCCACCACGTCCTCTTCCTTCTTCTTCTCGCCGGGCTCGTGTCCGTCCGGCTGACTCGATGCGGAGGAGGCGCCACCCGCTGCGCCTGCAGCCTGGTAGATGTGCTCGCCGATCTTCTGGAGCGACTCGTTGAACTCATCCATCTCTTTGCGCAGCGCGGCTGTGTCATTGCCTTTCGCGACAGTCTTCAGTGACTCAAGCTTTGCGGTGACCTCTGCCTTGACGTCGGCAGGAATCTTCTCGTCGTTGTCCTTCATCACCTTCTCGGCCTGGTAGATCATGTGGTCGGCCTGGTTGCGGAGCTCGACCTCTTCGCGCTTCGCGCGGTCCTCTCCGGCGTGAGCCTCGGCCTCCTTCACCATGCGCTCGACTTCGTCCTTGGCCAGCGTCGACGATGCGGTGATCGTCACCGACTGCTCGCGACCCGTGCCTTTGTCCTGGGCCTTGACGTTGAGGATGCCGTTGGCGTCGAGGTCGAAAGTGACCTCGATCTGCGGCATGCCCCGCGGCGCGGGCAGAATGCCATCGAGGTGGAAGCGCCCTAGCGTGCGGTTGTCCCGCGCCATCTCGCGCTCACCCTGCAGCACGTGAACCTCAACTGAGGTCTGGCTGTCCGCGGCGGTCGAGAAGACCTGTGAGCGAGACGTCGGGATCGTCGTGTTGCGCTCGATGAGCTTCGTGGCCACACCGCCAAGGATCTCGACCCCGAGTGAAAGCGGCGTGACATCGAGGAGAAGGATGTCCTTGACCTCGCCCTTGAGCACGCCGGCCTGGATGGCGGCGCCGACGGCAACCACCTCGTCAGGGTTGACGCCCTTGTGGGCTTCCTTGCCGCCGAGCAGGTCCTTGACCAGCTTCTGGATCACCGGCATGCGTGTCGAGCCACCGACGAGGACCACCTCGTCGATTTGCTGGGGCGTGAGGTTGGCGTCCTTCAGAGCCGCCAGGAAGGGTCCGCGGCACCGCTCCGTAAGGTCAGACGTCAGCGACTCGAACTTGGCGCGCGTGAGCGTCATCTCGAGGTGCTTCGGCCCTGTCTGGTCGGCGGTGATGAAGGGCAGGTTGACGGAGGTCTCGAGGCGGCTCGACAGCTCGATCTTCGCTCGCTCCGCGGCCTCGGTGAGGCGCTGGAGGGCCTGGCGGTCTGACTTCAGGTCGATGCCGTTCGACTTCTTGAACTCCTCGGCAAGCCACTCCACCACCCTGCGGTCGTAGTCGTCGCCACCGAGGTGTGTGTCGCCGTTTGTCGACTTGACCTCGAAAACGCCGTCGCCGACATCGAGGACGGAGACGTCGAACGTGCCGCCTCCCAGGTCGAAGACGAGGATCGTCTCGTTCGCCTTCTTGTCGAGTCCGTATGCGAGCGAGGCAGCGGTCGGCTCGTTGATGATCCGGAGGACGTTGAGTCCCGCGATCTGGCCTGCGTTCTTCGTCGCCTGCCGCTGCGAGTCGTTGAAGTAGGCGGGAACCGTGATGACGGCATCGGTCACCTTCTCGCCGAGGTATGCCTCGGCGTCCGACTTCAGCTTCTGGAGGATCATCGCCGAGAGCTCCTCGGGCGTGAACTCCTTGTCGGCGTTCGGGATCTTGACGACCACGCGGTCGTCCTTGCCCGGCTTCACCTCGTAGGGGACGATCTTTCGCTCCGAGTCGACCTCGACGAACTTGCGGCCCATGAACCGCTTGATCGACGAGACGGTGTTCTCCGGGTTGACGGCTGCCTGCCGCCGCGCGAGCTGTCCAACGAGGCGCTCACCGGACTTGGTGAAAGCAACCACCGAGGGCGTGGTACGCGAGCCCTCCGAGTTCGGGATGACGACAGGCTCTCCGCCTTCCATGACGGCGATGACCGAGTTGGTCGTCCCCAGATCGATTCCTACGGTTTTCGGCATATGTCAGATGTTCCTCCAGGCGGCGTATACCGCTCGCCTTCAAATTGTTTGCTGTTGATCTTCTTCCCCAGCACACCAGCATCAAAACCAGCCACTTGGTGGGTTTCTGCCTCCCCGACTCGAGGTTGACTTGCATATGGCCCCGAAGCCACCCCTACTCTTACTGTTGATCGTATGCCCATATTCGAGGTCGACCCGGTTGACGACATAGCGGTGGCCGCGATCGGCCAGCCCGGCCAGCGGCGCTTCTTTCTGCTTGCCAAGGGCCGGGGCAGGACGCTCACTCTCACCTGCGAGAAGGCCCAGATCCAGGCCCTCATCGTGCGTCTCCACCAGATGTTGGAGGCGCAGGGGATCGAGGTGTCGGACCGGACGCCGCGCGATGCAGCCCTCGCGCCAGGTGAGCCCGAGTGGCAGGTGGGCGAGATGGGCCTCGGCTACCACGAAGCTCGCCAGATGTTCGTGCTCGTCGCGAGCCGGTCAGCGGAAAGCGACGAAAGCCCCACCGAAGACGCCGCCAGCGTCAGGTTCTGGCTGAGCCACCAGCAGGTGGCTGCCTTCTCGAAGCAGGTTGAGACAGTGCTGACCGCCGGCCGCGCGCTGTGCCCGCGCTGCGGGCTGCCGATCGATCCAGCCGGCCACCCTTGCCCGGTTCTCAACGGTGCCCGGCCGATCTTCTAACGCCGGCAGGTCACACGGGGACCCAGAGGTCGAGGCAACCGAACGGCTCCTGGTCGAGCTGCCGGACCTCGAGCTCATCGGCCTCTTGCGAGGAGCCTCCAACTACACGTTCCTGGCGCACCTGGGCCCGCAGACGCCGGCGGGACTGCAGGTCGTCTACAAGCCCGCGCGTGGCGAGTCTCCTTTATGGGATTTTGAGGCGGGGACGCTCTACCGTCGCGAGGTCGCCGCCTACCGGCTCAGCAAGGCGCTCGGCTGGCCGCTGATCCCGCCGACCGTCGTGCGCGAGACAGGCCCTCATGGCCCAGGGGCGCTCCAGCTATTCGTGGAAGCCGACGGCAGGCACTTTCTCAGCGAACAATCCGGACACCGTGCCTCGTGGTTGAGGGTCGCCCTGTTCGACGTGATCACGAACAACGCCGACAGGAAGTCCGGCCACTGCCTGTTCGACGCCGAGGATCGGATCTGGGTCATCGACCACGGGCTTACGTTTCACACCGATCCCAAGATGCGGACGGTGATCTGGGACTTCGCGGGCGAGCCTTTGCCCGCCGACCTCTGCGGCGACCTGGAGGGGGCGTTGATGGCGCTGGAGAAGGGCGTTCTGTCTGAGTCACTCGAGGCGCTGCTGAAACCCGGGGAGATCCGCCTGCTGAAACGAAGGCTGCGAGGGGTCCTGGACCCGACCTGGCGGTTCCCCGAACCGACGTCGGCGTGGTCGGTGCCCTGGCCGCCCGTCTGAACCTCCTCTGGTAACCTCCGGGGCTGCGGATGAAGGTCCTTCTACGAGTAGTCACGGCCGCAGCGGTTGCCCTCGCGATGTCGGTCGGGACCGCATACGCGGTGACGCCCACACCGAGCAAGGTCAACAGCCTCAAGGCGACTGCCGGCGACACCCAGGTCACCCTGTCCTGGACCAGCCCCACGATCGGGAAACCTGTCACCGGCTACACGGTCACCGCCAGCAACGGGTATTCAACTACGAATACGACTGAGCCACGCACGGTGACCGGCCTCAACAACGGGACGCTTTACACCTTCACCGTTTGGGCCAACAACAGCGCGGGCGCCGGGGTGAAGACCACGATAACGGCCACCCCTCGGGCGACCCCGCCCAGCGCCCCAACCAACCTTGGCGCGACGCAGATCGGCCCCGGCTCGATCCGCCTTGACTGGACTCCGCCAACTTCAAACGGCTCCACGCCTCCAGGCGGCTCCACCCCCAACATCGACCACTACAACATCTCCATCAGCCCAGGCGGCACCAGCACCCAAGTTCCGCAGACGACGCTCACGTACACCGCGAACGGCCTTGCCGACAACGTCACCTACACCTTCAGCGTCAGCGCCACCAGCAACAGACCCCTGACCGGACCCGCGGCAGTCGTTTATGCGCCCCTACCAACGGACGCCTCGATCGGGCTGCAGCCGACAGCAGGGGTGATCACCATCAACCTCACAGTCACCGGCTCGAGCTTCCTCAAGAACGAGAGCCTCACGCTGTACTGGGACCTGACCACCCATCCCGCGGCCACCCTGGTCACCGACGACAACGGCGCGTTCACCAAGGTCCTGAAACCACGCGCTGCTGACAAGCCTGGTGTTCACAAGCTCTGCGCCAACGTGCAGCCCAAGCCGTGCGCCAACTTCACCCTCCAGGCAACGCCCAAGCCGACGCCGGCCTCCCCGACGCCGGTGGAATCGCCCTCGCCTTCACCGTCGCCCTCGGGCAACCCGCAGGCGTCGGGAGCCCGCACAGGCGGCGGCGGCATCTCCGGCCTCGACATCATCACGAGGCCCCCTTTCGTCTTCCTCCCGATCATCGCGATCCTCGGCCTGCTCGGAGTGCTCATCTACTGGGCATTGAGCTCCAGGCGCCGCCCGATGGCACCAGGGTCGGCTTCGGTGGTGCATCACGCGACGCGACCTGACTACATGGAGCCCTTCCCAAGCACGCCCCGGCCGCCTGTAGCCGCGCCCCTCGCGGCGCCGCTTCCACCCCAGGCACCCTCGCCGGCATCAGCGCCCCCGGTCCAAGCTGATCCGTCTGCTGCCTGGCCGCTTGCTGCCGCGCCGCCTCCTGCAGCAACGCCTCCTGCGGCTACGCCTCCCGCAGCCGCACCGCCTCCAGCCGTGCAGCGACCCTCGGCGTGGCCGCTCGAAAGGCCACCAGCACCTGTCGAAGCGCCACCTCCGCCGATATGGCCGGCCGCGCCCGACGAGCCTCCGGACCTACCTCAACCGTCCGACTAGTAGCCGCGCGCCCGGTCCGCACTTAGACTTTCGGCGCAAATGTCGCTCCTCGAAGTGCGCGAGTTGACTGTCCGCTTCGGCGGGGTGGTGGCTTTGGATCACCTTTCGTTCGAGGTGAACGCCGGCGAGATGGTGGCTCTGATCGGGCCAAACGGCGCCGGCAAGACCACGCTCTTCAACGTCATCACGCGCGTGTACAGGCCGAGCTCCGGCAGCATTCTTATCGACGGCGAGAATGCTTCACGCATGCCGGCGCATCACGTCATCAGGCACGGCCTGGCGAGGACGTTTCAAAACCTCGCCCTCTTCCGATCGATGACCGTCCTCGAGAACGTGATGGTCGGCGATCACATGGGGATCCGCAGCGGATGGCTGGAGTCGGCGATTCCGATGCCGGGCTCGGTGAGAGCGGAAGCCGCCGCCGCGCAGAGAGCGATGGCGATGATCGACTTCGTCGGTCTGAGTGCGCTGGCAGCACACCCGGTCGCGGCCCTGCCCTTCGGCACCCAGAAACGCGTAGAGCTGGCTCGCGCGCTCGTGTCCAGGCCGCGCCTGCTGCTGCTGGACGAGCCGGCAGGGGGTATCAGCCACGAAGAGGTCGACGCGATGAGCCGCCTGTTGCGCCGGGTCCACGACGAGCTCGAAGTCGCGATACTGCTGGTCGAGCACCACATGGCCTTCGTCATGGGAATCTCGGACCGGGTGGTCGTGCTGGACTTCGGCAAAAAGATCGCGGAAGGCAGCCCGACCGATGTGCAGCGGAACCCGGCTGTGATCGAAGCCTACCTGGGCGCCGCCTGATTGGGCGCGCTGCTCGAGCTCGAAGACGTCCGGGCGGGCTACGGCCCGACGTCCGTCCTTCACGGCGTCTCGCTTTCAATTCCTGAAGGGGCCATCGTCTCGCTTCTTGGGGCCAACGGCGCGGGCAAGACCACGACTTTGCGTGCCATCACCGGAGGTGTTCGGTGGACGGGGAACATTCGCTTCGACGGACACTCACTTAGACAAATGCACACCGAGGATGTGGTCCGATGCGGGATCGCGCACGTGCCTGAGGGTCGCGGCATCCTCACCGAGCTGACCGTTGACGAGAACTTGAAGCTCGGCTCGCACCTGCGCCGCGACGGCCCGGCGGTGCGCAAAGACTATGAGCGCGTGTTCGAATACTTCCCGGTGCTTCGCGAGCGCCGGCGCTTGTCGGCCAGCACCCTTTCCGGCGGCGAGCAGCAGATGCTTGCGCTTGCGCGCGCCCTGCTCATGAGGCCGAAGCTGATGCTCCTCGACGAACCTTCGCTCGGCCTCGCGCCAATCGTCGTACGTGCAATCTTCGAGATCATCCGAACCATCAACCAGGCGGACCGAGTCGCGGTGCTTCTCGTCGAGCAGAACGCAAAGCTCGCGCTGGAGATGTCGAGCCACGCGTACGTGCTCGAGGTCGGCCGCGTCGCAGTCAAGGGCGCAAGCGCCGAGCTGAAGGGCAATGAGTCGGTGCGTCGTTCCTACCTGGGCTACTGATGTCAGAACTCTTGCAGCAGGTCGTGAGCGGCATCGCCTCCGGCGGTATCTTCGCCAGCCTTGCCCTGGCGCTGGTCCTCATCTACAACGCAATGGGCCTCGTCAACTTCGCGCAGGGCGAGATGGCCATGCTCGCGACCTTCGTGGCCTTCGCGCTCATCGACCACGGGGTCAGCTACTGGATCGCCTTTCCCGCGACGTTGGTGATCGCGTTTGCGGGCGGCATCGTGATCCAGCGCATCGTCATCCGGCCGGTCGAACGCGCACCCATCCTGACGCTTGTCATCGTGACCCTCGGCCTCGCGACGCTGGTCAACGGCCTGGCCGGGTTCGCCTTCGGTTATGTACCCCGCTCGTTTCCGAGTCCCTTCCCAGCGGATACGGTCAGCTTATTGGGAGCGTTCGTGAGCTACCGAGACCTCGGCGTTATCGCGGTTTCCGCTGTGGTCCTGCTCGCGATCTACCTCCTGCTCCAGCGCACGAAGGTAGGACTCACCATGCGAGCCGCCGCCCACCACCCTGAGGCGAGCCGCCTGCTCGGCGTGCGCGTCAGCTGGATGCTCGCCCTGGGCTGGGGTCTCGCTTCAGCCGTCGGAGCGGTCTCCGGGATCATGGCCGCACCGATCCTTCTGCTCGAGCCGAACATGATGCAGACGATCATCATCTATGCCTTCGCGGCGGCAGTCCTCGGCGGTATCGAGAGCCCGTTAGGAGCCGTCGTCGGCGGAGTCATCGTTGGTGTGACGGTCAACCTTGCCGGCGCTTACCTGCCGTTTGTCGGAGGCGATCTGCAGCTCGCCGTCGCCCTGGCGATCATCGTCGCGGTCCTGGTGCTGAAACCGAACGGCCTCTTCGGCCGCCCGAACGTGCGCCGCGTCTAGGCCGTCCATCGATGCTCCAACGAATCCGCACCTCCCCGCACCGTTACTGGCTCGCGATCCTCGCGGTCCTCTTCTTCGCCGGCTGGCCGACCATGATCACGAGCTTCCAGGCCGCCCAGTGGACCCAGGCGCTCATCCTTGCGATCGCGATCATGGGGCTCAACATCCTGGTCGGCTACAGCGGCCAGCTATCGCTGGGCCATGGGGCTTTCATGGCGCTGGGCGCGTACACGTCGGCGATCCTCGCGTACCGCTACAAGATCGACTATCTCGCGACGATTCCCGTCGCGGGCCTTCTTACAGGGATGGTGGGCTTCCTGTTCGGCGTGCCCGCGCTGCGCCTGTCGCCGCTGTACCTCGCGCTGGCGACATTCGCCCTTGCTGTCGTCACTCCAAGTCTGATCAAACGTCCGGAGGACTTCACTGGCGGCGTGCACGGAATCATCCTCGCTCCGATCGACCCGCCGCAGGCCGCCAAGGACGTCTTCTCGACGCTGACCGGCTCGCCGATGACTGGCGACCAGTGGACCTATTACGTGACCCTGGCATTCGGGCTCGTCCTCTTCTGGCTGGCTTGGAACCTCGTCCGGCATCGCGCAGGACGTGCTATGCGAGCCATCCGCGACGGCGAGGTGGCCGCAGCGGCGTCCGGGGTCAATATCGCCGGCTACAAGACGCTGGCGTTTGGGATCTCCGCCCTGTATGCCGGCATCGCGGGCTCGCTCTTCGGCCTTTCGGCAGGCTACGTGAGCCCTGACACCTTCCCGGTCGCGCTCTCGATCCAGCTCCTGGTGGGAGCCGTCGTCGGCGGCCTTGCCTCGATCCCAGGCCCGCTGCTCGGGGGAATCTTCGCCTACTTCCTTCCCATCGAGTCAAATCAGTGGGTCCCGGCTCAAACCTGGATCCCCAGCCAGATCGCCGATACCGTGGAGAAGGCCGGCCCCGCGGTCACGTACGGGGTTGTCTTGATCCTGATCATGATCTTCGCCCCGAACGGCATGGTGGGCCTTATCAGCTCCGGTTACGCCCGCCTCCGCAGGCGCCTGCGAGGGGTTGCAGATCGGGAGAGCGGGCAGGTGCCGCCCGACCCACAGGCGGTTGAGTGACCCGCGATTGCGAATTGCACAGTTTCAGGCTTTGATTGCGTCCAGGCTTCTCGGTAGTGGTGCTGGCGGCGAAAGCCTGTTTAAATGGGGCGTTATCAATCGGGTTTAATGGGGCGTTATCAATCCTGGAGGAAGTCTTATGGCAAAATCCGTGTCCCGCATCGCTGCGATCTCAGCCTTTCTTGTCATCCTCGCCGCCTGCGGCGGAGGTGGCACGACAACTGAGGCCGGCATCACGAGCGACACGATCCTTCTGGGCAACACGAACGCCCTGTCAGGGGCAGCGTCCGCGTATGGAACCATCTCCAACGCCGCCCAGGCCTACTTCAGCTACGTCAACGACCAGGGCGGGATCAACGGCCGCAAGATCAAGTTCAAGATCCTGGACGACGGCTACAACCCGGCAAACACCGTCCCGCTGACCAAGCAGCTCGTGGAGCAGGACAAGGTCTTCGCCGTTTTCGGCGGCCTCGGCACGGCGCCTCAGACCTCGGTGCGTCAGTACTTGAACACCAACAAGGTGCCGCAGATTTTCGTGTTCACTGGGGCGACCACCTGGGGCGCCGACCACACTCAGTACCCGTGGACGATCGGCTGGATACCTTCCTACCAGGCCGAGTCGCACATCTACGCCAAGGACGTCCTCGCCAACCACCCCAACGCCAAGATCGGCGTCCTGTACCAGAACGACGACTACGGCAAGGACTATCTCAAGGGCCTGAACGACGGCCTTGGCGGCAAAGCGTCGATGGTCGTTGACTCGCAGAGCTACGACGTCACCGCGGCTGACACCAAGTCCCAGCTGGCCACCCTCAAGGCCAAAGGGGCCGACACGCTGTTCCTCTTCTCAACGCCGAAATTCACGATCCAATCCCTGGCCATCATCACAGCGCTGCACTGGGAGCCGACCGTCTACCTGAACTCCGTATCGAACCCGACCCTCTACATGGGTCTCGCGCAGAAGGCCGGGGCCGCGCTGAAGAACGTGACCAGCATCGCCTACCTCAAGGACCCGACCGATCCCCAGTGGGCCAACGACGCGGGCATGAAGCTCTATAACGACATCGTCAAAAAGTGCACGACCTGCAACGCCTCCAACGGGTTCAACGTCAGCGGCATAGCGATCGCCTGGACGATGGTCGACGTCCTCAAGAAGGCCGGATCCAACCTGACGCGGGCCAGCGTGATGGACATCGCGGCCAACCAGCTCAATGAGACCGACAACCCATTCCTGCTTCCGGGCGTCGTGGTCAAGACGACACCAACCGACCACTTCCCGATCGCGCAGATGCAGGTCGAGACCTGGAACGGAACGGGCTGGACCCTACAGGGCAGCCTCATCGACGCCAGGAGCTAACAGTTTCGTCGCATCCTCAGCTGGGGGCGGCATCTCGCCGCCCCCAGCTACCATTCGATGGCGGTGTCCGCTCGACTCAAGCCTTACTGGTTGCACGCCTATCTGCTGACTTACACGCCCATTCTTCTGCTCGCCGACAGCCGAACCACCCAGCTGTGGCAGCAGTGGATCCTCGGTTTGCTCACGTTCGCGGCCCTCTACCTCGCCGCGCTGAAAGCACCCAAAGAACAGCGCATACAGGTGTGGGTGTGCGTGGTGGTCGCCACGGGCTTCGAGATCTTCGGCTCCCTGATCTGGGGCCTTTACCGGTACCGCTTCCACAACGTGCCGCTCTACGTGCCGCCAGGCCACGGCGCCGTTTACCTCTTTGGGCTGCTCGCGGCCCAAACGCCGGTGGTTCTGCAGTACGGAAAGCGGGTCGCCCGCGTCATCCTCGCCGGCGCCACGACCTGGGCGCTCGCCGGGCTGACTGTGCTCCCGCTCATCACCGGGCGCTTCGACCTACAGGGCGCCATGTGCCTGCCTGTGTTCGCCTGGTTCGTACTGCGCTCGCCGCGCTGGCCTCTGTTTGCCGCGATCTTCATCGCCACAGGTGAGCTCGAGATCTTCGGCACCTTCTTCCGCGACTGGCAATGGCTGGCGATCGCGCCATGGACGCACATTCCGTCAGGCAACCCGCCATCGGTCATCGCGGGCGGCTACTGCGTGATCGACGCATCGGTGGTACTTGCGATGCGCGGGTTGCACGCACTTCAAAACCAGGTCCGGCGAACAGCCGGACCGTTAGGCTCCCCGCCTGCGGGGAGCACGGCCACGCCTTAGCGGGGCCGGTGGGGCCAGCGCGTTGAGACCGGCGGCCGTCGAGGTCTGACCTAGGCGTTCATCTCAACGACTGCGGTGCCCACCGTTGTGCGGTTGCCATCCGGATCCTCGCCCCAGACCTCGAGCTCGGCCCGAAGGCCGGCAACGCTGGTGACGCGGCCGCGGCACCGATAAGGTTTACCTGGCACGTCGACGCCTCGATAGCTGACCTCGAAAGTCTTGAGCGTTCCGCGTTCGCCCAGCCAGTCAGTCACCAGCTGTCCAAGGAATGCCGCCTTGAGCAGCCCGTGCAGGATCACACCGGGCAGGCCGACGCCTCGGGCGAACTCCTGGTCGTAATGGATCTCGTAGAAATCGCCCTGGGCCCCCGCGTACTGCACCAGCTGGCGCGTGGTCGGGTGCTTGATCAGCTCGGGCAGCTCGTCTCCAGGCTGAACGTTCATCGTCTTATCGCAGTCCCGCGCTGGCGGGCAACTAGTTGTCCGTGCCTGTTGAAGAACTCGGTCTCGAACACGATGAACAGCAGGCTGCCGCTCGAGCCCGACTTCTCGTAGGCGTCAATCACCTTGCCGATGGCGGTGATCGTGTCGCCGACCTTGACAGGCTCGATGTATTCGAAACGATTGCCCCCGTTCAGCCAGCCCTTGCCATATTCCTCGGCTTCAGCGAGATGCACGCTTACCGGCGCGAGCGCGACAAGGAAAGTAGGGGGCGCCTCGGTCAGCCACCGCGGATAGGAATCGTCGATGGCCTCGGTGAAGCGCTTGAGGTGCCCTGCCTCCACGACGGCGCTCGTCGGCGGGCCTGGCGTTCCAATCCGCGCACGCAACCTGTCGACGACTGAAGGTGTTGTGCTCATCTGCCTCGCGGAAGTCCTAGCACACGCTCCGCGATTATGTTTCGCTGGATCTCGGAAGAGCCTGCGTAGATCGTCTCCGCCTGCGCCCACATCCAGCCGAACTGCCAGCGGCCGTCCTCCACCGCGAACGGCGAACCTGGCGCCAGCGCACCGTACGGGCCCTGCACGCTGATCGCGGTCTCCTGGAGGCGCTTATCCATCTCGCTCCAGTAGAGCTTGGTCATGCTCGCCTCCGCCCCTGGCGCACGTCCCTGCTGCGCGCTTGTCAGGTTTCGCAAGCCGATGAGCCGAAAAACGTGGGCCTCGATCTGCGCTTGCGCCACCTTCTGGCGCACCGTCACGTCCCCCCCAACCCCGCGGTCTCGGGCCATTGTCGCGAGCTCCGCGACCGCGCGCTCGAAGCGCGCAGCCTGGGCGAGGCCGCCTCGTTCGAAGCCGAACACTGTCATCGCTGTCTTCCAGCCGGCTCCCGGCTCGCCGACGACATCGCGATCCTCGACCACAGCGCCGGACAGGAAGATCTCGCAGAACTCGCCTCCACCCGTGAGCTGGCGGATCGGCCGCACCTCCACTCCAGGCTGGTGCATGTCGACAAGGAAGAACGAGATCCCCTTGTGGGCGTCGACGTCGGGGTCGGAGCGCGCGAGGAGGAAGCTCTTATCGGAGTAGTGGGCGCCGCTCGACCACGTCTTCTGTCCATTGAGAACCCAGTGCCCGTCGTGTCTCTCCGCACGGGTGCGCAAGCCCGCCAGGTCGCTGCCCGCATCAGGTTCGCTGAAGCCCTGGCAGAAAACGAGCTCGCCGCTGAGGATCTTCTCGACGTATTCCTCTTTCTGCCACGCAGAGCCCTGGACCAGGAGTGTCGGAGCAAGGAGGCTCACACCGAGACGTCCGAGGATGCCAGGGGCGCCGGCCTTTGCCATCTCCTCGTGGTAGATCGCCTGCATGACAGGAGTGGCCGCCCTGCCGCCCGCCTCGCGAGGCCAAGGAAGCTTGAGCCAGCCTCCTTTGTAAAGGCGCTGCTGCCACTGGCGCTGCACGTCCTCGTCGGCATCCTCCCGGTAGCCGCCGACGCCTCCGCTGCGCCACTCCGAAGGGAGGTTTAGATCGAGCCACGTTCGGACCTCTTGTCGAAAGGACTCCTCCTCTGCGGTGAACCCCAGGTCCATGTGATTCGGAGGCTATCAAAACGGGCATGCTTGATAAAGAGATGGCTTCAGAAGTCCTGTGCGGTCACTGCGGCACGTTGCTCACGAATCCGAACGCTCCCTGCCCTAAATGCGGTGCGCCTGCCTCTGGCAGCTACCAGGGCCCGGTGGTGCGCTCACGTAAGAACGCCCTCGTTGCCGCGGCCCTTGCTGTCGTCCCAGGCCTCGGACATTTCTACCTTGGCGAGAACAAGAAAGGGGTTGCGTACCTGATCGGCATCGGCGGCCTCGAGTTCTTCGGCCTCGACCTTGACCTCAGCATCATCGGCGCGCTGATCGGGGTGCCGCTGGAGGTCGGCGGCGGGACGCTATGGGTCTTCAGCATCGTCGACGCATATCGCACCGGCCGCCGCGTTGAAGCAGAGCAGGGCTTCAGCCCCAGCCGCTAACTCAGCGTCCCGCTCCGGACGCTAGGTGCGCTTCCTGGTGGCGGTCTTCCGCGTGGCGCCGCGCTTCTTTTTGACTGGTCCCGACAGAGCGCGCTGAACTCGGCGCTGAATGGTTCGGAGGCTGCGCTCCACCGCCGTGCTCGCCGCAGTCGAGCCCCGCTCGGTGAGCCTGTCCACCTGGCGCTTCAGCTTGCGGTTCTCCCTGATGAGCTCGGCCACCATGTCATTCAGCTGTTGAACGAGGTCGCCGCTGCCAGCACGGCTGCTCCGAGGGCGCCGCGCCGCCACGCGCTTCTTCGGCGCTTCGCCTGGGGCCATCGAGGAGGAGCTTACGCCGCGGCCAGAACCTGCTGCCGCGAGAGGCTCTTCAGGCCTTCGCGCGCCAATTCATGCGCGGGATTCGCCTTGCGACTGACGTATCTGACGACCCGCCAGCCTCGCCTGCAGCGCTCGCGTACCTCATGTACAGCGATTCGAAAGCTGTCGCTCGATGGCATCCGGCTTCGCACCACCGGGGCGCAGTCAGTCCTGACGATCACGCGGTGGTAAGGCCACCGCGCCGCTGCAAGATCCAGCGCTCCCGCGCACACGTGAGCCTCCAGCTGGGCAGATCCGCCGGCGTGAGAAAAACCGAATGACTCGGTGTAAACGGCGCGACCCCTAACAAAAACGGCCAGGCCACATCCGGCCCGGCCGTTCTTATC
This sequence comes from Candidatus Dormiibacterota bacterium, assembly GCA_036844615.1. Lineage (GTDB taxonomy): Bacteria > Chloroflexota > Dormibacteria > Dormibacterales > Dormibacteraceae > Palsa-872. The sequence goes on from DAIUFK010000026.1 coordinate 20,848, forward strand.
GAGAGCGGCGTCCACGTAGATCACCAGGCACTCCCGCAAATCGCATTCCTCCCGAAGGGATTCCGCAACCGAAGCGAATGTGGGAAGAGCCTAACATGATGTTGCGGCGTTGTATGCGCCTGGGCACAAGATGTTGTGTCAGTCGACCGGAGGCAGGTCCGCTCCCATCGCGTGATAGCCGCCGTCGACGTGGACGAGCTCCCCTGTGGTCATGTTCAAGTAGTCCGAAAGGAGCGCGCAAGCGGCGCGCCCGACTGGCGTCCTGTCCTGCAGGTTCCACCCCATCGGCGCCCTCAGCGACCACACCTCCTCGAAGTCCTTGAACCCGGGGATGCCGCTCGCGGCAAGCGTCGCCAGCGGGCCCGCGCAGATCGCATTGACGCGGATCTTGTACCTGCCAAGGTCTCGCGCCAGGTAGCGGGTGACCGATTCGAGCGCAGCCTTCGAGACACCCATCCAGTCGTATTTCGGCCACGCCTGCGTCGAGTTGTCGAAGTCGAGCGTCACCATCGATCCACCGTGCTCACGCATCAGAGGGAGGAAGCCTGCAGCCAGCTCCTTGAAGGAGAAGGCGCTGACCTGAATCGCTGTCGCGACGCTCTCCCACGGCGTGGTCAGGAACTTGCCGCCCAGGGCGTCCGGCGGAGCGTAGGCGACGGAGTGGACTATGCCGTCAACCCTGTCCCATCGCTTGCCTGTCGCCTCGACCGCCGCCGCTATGTCGGAGGGCTTGGAGACGTCCATCTCTAGGATCTCCGGCACCGGGTTCAGCTTCTTGGCGGTCATCTGCGTGATCGTCATCATTCGGCCGAAACTGGTGAGGAGGAGCTCTGCCCCCTCCTTCTGCGCTTCGACAGCTATCGCGTACCCGATGCTCCTGCGGTCGCTCATCCCGGCGATCACAATTCGCTTCCCTTTGAGAATCACCGCGAAATCGTAAGCGCAAAGGCACGGGGGAGGCAGGCCTCCCCCGTGGAACCCCCACCGAGTCTTGCCGTGCATGGAGTCGCTTGGATGAGTGCGCTTGGGTGACGGCCGGAGTAAATCCGGCCTAAAGGCAACCCGTTGACTGCTTACGGATTTGGGCCGGTGGCAACTGGTGCATTCCTTGATGACCAATCGCTCCACGAGCCCGCGTACAGGCGTCCGTTCTTCAAGCCGGCAAGCTCCATGGCCAGCAGATCGTGCGTCGCGTTCACGCCCGAGCCGCAGTAGACGACAGCGCCCTCCTCGCCGGCTGCCCCAAGGGCGGCGAACCTTGCGCGGAGCTCGCTGGCGGATTTGAACCTTCCGTCTGGCCCCAGGTTCTCCGCCCATGGAGCGCTCACTGCGCCGGGTATGTGCCCCGCTTTGGGATCCACAGGTTCCTTCTCGCCGCGGTACCTCTCGCCCGCTCGCGCGTCGAGAAGCGCCACGCCGGCGATCTCGCGAACGTCATCGAAGTCGAGGATGCGCGAGCGATCGGGCTCGCTGGAATGAAACGTGCCATACGCGACCGCCGGCACTTCATCGTCCAGCGGCGCGCCCCACGCGCCGAGGCCGCCGTCGAGCACCGCCTGCGATTCGTGGCCGAACCAGCGAAGCAGGAACCATAGGCGCGAGGCGATCGAACCACCCGCATCGTCGTACGCCACCACCTTGGTGTCGGCGCTGATGCCGGCCTTTCGCATCTCCTCCTCGAACTGGGCGCCGGTGGGCAACGGGTGCCTGCCCCCTCCCGCCTTCCCTGTCACCGCCTCGAGGTCGATGAAAACGGCACCGGGAATGTGGCCGCGCTCGTAAGCGTCCCGGCCCTTACCGCCCAGGAGATACCACCTGAAATCGACAACACGAAGGTCCGCATCGTCGAGGTGGTCGCGCAACCATTCGGGGCTGACGATCGGCCCGAAGGTCATTGGTGGACCACGCGAGTGTCGTGGCAGAAGTGAACGGCGTGCGGATGCATCTCTTGCAACCTATCGAGAGACTCGGACCAGGCGGGGCGATCTGCGTACTGGCCGCGCCATTTCTTGAGGTCGGCTTCGGCGCGATCGCGATAGATCTCCGAGGTGTAGGCGGCGTCGCCGATCATCAGAGCGCCGCCGTCGGGCATGTCGACAAGTACGCTCTGGTGCCCCACCGTGTGCCCGGGGGTGGCAACCACCCGAACGCCGTCGGCGACCTCGGCGTCCCCGTCGACAAGCTCAAACCTCGCCCCCGCGAAATCGAACCACTCCGAGGTGAGCGTCTCCTCGCGACGCGCGCGCTCAAGCTCCTGTCGCTGGACATAGAACGGCGCGTGCTTGAAGACAGCGTTCTGGCCGCAATGGTCGAAATGTAGGTGGGTGTTGATGACTATCCTCACGTCAGCTGGGCTGAGGTCATGCTCCGCCATAACTTCGGCGGCGCGACGGTTTACCACCTTCCACTCCTTGACCAGGTCGCCAGGCCAACCGACCCCTGTATCGACCAGGATCGCTCCTGCACTGGGGTGCTTGATGACGAAGCCATGAACTGGAATTCCGTTCATTGCGTCGATGCGCGCCAGGTGGAGGCGCACTATCTCCATCGCGCTCCCTCCTATGGGATGAACGGTGAGATCGCGAAGAGCAGAAAGAGAAGCGCGACGTACGCGATCGAATAGGCGAAGAGGCGCCTGGTCCACCGCCTGCCCGACAGGTCGAGAATTGTCAGCCCAACGAGCCCGACGCCAAGCACCACGGCGCCCGCCAGGTACACGTCGCCCGCCGATCCGGTCAGGAAGGGGATGACGCTGACGATCGCCGTGAGAAACGCATAGGCGACGCTCTGCCGCTTGGCCGAACGCTCGCCGGCAACGACAGGGAGCATCGGGATCTGGGCGCGAGCGTAGTCGGCCTTGATCATCTGGGCGAGAGCCCAGAAATGAGGAGGCGTCCAGAAGAACACCACACCGAACAGTGCCAAGGCGGTGAGGTCGAGACGTCCCGTCGCCGCGGCCCAGCCGACTAGAGGAGGCACCGCCCCGGCGGCCCCGCCGATGACGATGTTCTGCGGTGTAGTTCGCTTGAGCCAGACCGTGTAGACGAAGACGTAGATCAGCGTGCCAAGGAGCGCGAGGGAAGCCGCCAGCAGGTTGGCACCTGACCATAGGACCGCGAACGCAAGGATGTTCAGCGCGACGCCGATCGCGAGCGCGTGCCCCGCAGGAATCCGCCCGGCCGGGAGTGGCCTGCGCCTCGTGCGATGCATCGCCGCATCGATGTCACGGTCGAACCATGAGTTGATGGCATGCGCGCCTCCCGCCGCCAGGGTCCCGCCCATCAGCACCGCGAGCACCGCCACCACGCGCGGATGTCCGTGGGCGGCGGGGAACATCACGCCGACAGCCGTCGCGTCGAGCAGGAGGACGATGCGGAGCTTGAGCAGGCTCAGGTAATCGCGAACAGTGCTCACGGTGCCGCCGATGGCGGGTGCGGTGACGGCGCTCACGCCGAGCTCCTTTCGACCGCAAGCTGGTTGAGCTCGGGCTGGCTGTCGGCGCGAGGAAACATGAGAAGGGTGGTTGCCAGGACGCCCGACCAGACGAGGGTCGCCAGCGCGACGTGGAACCCGTCGAAGAGGGCGCCGCCTTGGATGGCAGACCCCGCGCCGACAGCGACCTGAAGCACAAATGCAGCGATCGCCGCACTCGCGATCGCGCTCATAGCGCCGATGCTGCGCCATCGCCGCACTGCAGTCGAGAGGACGTACATCAGCAGCAGTCCGATCACCAGCACCGAGCCCCTGTGCAGCATCGTGAATGCGTTCGCGCCCGAGAAGTCGAAGGCGAAGCCGTTGCCGCAGAGCGGCCAGGATTTGCAGCTCGCGTCAGCCCCGCTCGCCACCACCGTCGAGCCGGTGAGCAGCAGCAGGTACGTCGCGGCTGTCGCCACTATCGCGAGACGTCGGAACGTGGCGTCGGGCACCCCGGGTGAAGGTGGCATCGCCATCACAGCAGTGGCGACAAGGAAGCCGATGATCATCATCGCGAGGCCGAGGTGCACCAGCACGAGCCATGGAGAGAGCTCGTGCGCGACCACCACGCCACCGAGCGCCCCCTCCCCCACCACCCCGATCAGCGAGGCGGACGCGAGCCACGCGACGAGCGGGCGGCGCTTGCGGAAGACGATCCATGCGGTGACCACTGTGGCGATGATCAGTACTCCTGTCACGCTGCCCACCGCGCGATGCGAGTACTCGACTATGGCGTGTGGGTCGGCGGGCGGGTACGGCCGCCCGTGGCAAAGCGGCCAGTCGGGGCACCCGAGGCCCGAGCCCGAGACGCGGACGATTCCGCCGAGAGCGATCTGGAGATACGCGAAAAGGGCGGTCACCACGGCGAGGCGGCGAAAGATGACGACCCCAGGCACCTGCCGAAGTCTACTGAGTGCCCAGAGTCGAAAGCCATGCGGCCAGGACTCGATCGTCCAGCTCGCCGACCTGGCGACCCGCGATGGACCCGTCGGCGCGCACGAACACGGTGGTCGGGAGCGGGAGCACACCGTACGCCCTTCCCACCTTGAGGTCCGAGTCGAGCAGCGCCGCCTGCTGGATTCCAGCCGCGCTCAGAAAGGTGCGCGCGCCCTGGCTGCTGTCGCCTTCATTGATCAACACAAGTCGCACGGTGCTCAGTGAGCCCACCCTGCGCTGAAGCAGCGGCATCTCCGCGCGACAAGGCGGGCAATAGCTCGCCCAGAAGTTGATCACGAGCGGCTTGCCGGTCAGGTCGGCGAGGCTGACGCGAGGACCATCGGTGCTCGCGAGGTTGAAGCCTGGCGCGCGACCGCCGGGGTTCTGCGCCACCTGCTCGGGGCCGGTGATGGTGAGCAGCGACTGCAGGACGCTTGGAGCGCCCCAGCCGTCGCCGTGGTTGACAAGCTCCTTGAGGCCTGCAGCGTTGAGTGTGGTCACGAGCGAAGGCACAATGTCGTTGCCGATATCGGGTACGCCCCTGTAGACGAGGCGAACGTAGCCGTGCCTGTCGACCAGGGCAAGGGTCGACACGTGAACGTCGCCGCTCGCCAGGTCGACGCCAAAAGGCTTCCAGAACGCTGTAAGCGCAGCACTCGATCCTGTCGCGAACGTCCAGGTGGCCCCGAGGCCGCTGCCGTATTTTTCGAGCGCAGCCGGCGTATCCACGACAGGGTCCGTCGTTACCTCCAAGAGCTGTACGCCGCTCGGCAGGTTCTTCTGCAGCTGGAAGAAGAGCGCGGTGTAAAGCGGGCACGTCTCGTGGCACGTCGTGTTGAAAGCGGCGATGACGAGGTCCTTGCCCGCTGCAGTGCTGCTGTCGAAGGTGTGGCCGAGCTGGTCCTGCAGGCTGAAGGCGGGCATGGCGACGAACTTGCCCGACAGCTCGCCGAGGCCGAGGTTCACCTGGTCGTTGCCCGCGTAGGCGGCGCCCGCGATGAGCTTGCCTGCGTCGATGCCGAGGAGGATGGGCTCGACCTGTCCCGCGCTCACGACCACCGACAGGGTTGCCTCTTCGGCGCCCAGGCGCACACCGTCGTATGCGCCCACCGCGACAGGCAGCGCCAGGAGCTCGCGCTGGGCCGGCGCCGCAGGCACGTCGCCCGATAGCTGGCCGAGCGCCGTCCAGCCCGCGCTGCCATGAAGCTCGATGGTCGTTGCCGGAAGCGAGCTTGCCGCACGCCCCGCCCCAATGACGAGCAGGGTGCCGGTGGAAGGCTGCACACGAGGCAGGGCGACCACCAGGACCGCGACGACCAGCGCAGCCGCAACCGCCGCCAGCCAGAGAAACCGAGACCTGGGGATGTCTAGGT
>DAIUFK010000027.1:0-6438 GCA_036844615.1 Candidatus Dormiibacterota bacterium
GGTTTGGGACCAGGAGACCGCGAGTTCGAATCTCGCCCGCCCGACCAGGTTTAAGCTGCACACAGCCATGAGCACTGTCGCGGCGAACTCGGTCGGCGATCTCGGCAGGCACATCCCGGCGTTGTCTTCGGCCCTCCGGCCCGGCGCTCTGGACGAGCTCAGGGAGTGGGGCGGCCCAGCCCTCGTGCGCGGGAAGCGCGTCCTGGACCTCGGGTGCGGCGACGGCCGCTTCGCACTCGGCGTCGCGCCGTTCGCCACAAGGGTTGACGGGATTGATCCCTACCCGGAGGCCATTGCCGCTGCAAAAAGGAACGCGCGCAGGGCCGGCGTTCGAAACGTGCGTTTTGCCACCGGTGCCGCGCAGCATCTGCCACATCCAGATGCAACTTTCGACGTGGTGATCCTCTCGTGGACACTTTGATGAATCGCACGAAAGGGCATGGTCGATGCCCTAGGCGAAGTACACAGGGTTCTCGCACCCGGCGGGATCCTGGTCGACGCCCGGCCTGACTCGCGCGTTCCGGCGTACGCGAAGCGCCGGAAGCCGCGCGGATTCCAGCGCTTCGGAGTCGTGAAGACCTCCAGGCCAGAGCTCGCGAATGACCGAGCGTCGGATCGCGCGATCGCGCACGTGGTGCGCGAGGGATTGTTCAAGCGCAGGCGTCGCGGCCGCTTCTGGCATCTCGTGCCGTTCAGCAGCCTCGCCGAGCTCCGCAACTACCTGTCGGAGCACCTGCGCTTCGTGCATCGCGCGGACTGGGTTGTTGACGCCGCGACGCGCAAGCGCCACTCCAACGACCACTTCGTCATCCGCCGTGCCGTCCGCTACGAGCTCCTCGAAGCGCTGCGCAGCGCGCGAAACATCAACAAGAAAGGCAACGTCATACAATTGTGATACAATCCACCAAATGGAGAAGGCGATTTCGATCAGGCTAGATGAGGAGACCCAAGAAGCGCTCCGCAAACTCACCGAGTCGGGTCGAAACCAATCCGAAGCCGTCCGAGAAGCTATTGTCGAGCTCGCGCGGCGCGGGCAGCGTGGCGACCTTGTCGCTGAGGCGAACCGCCTGAGCGTTGACCGCGAGGATCGTACCGAGAAAGCTCGAGTGGCCCGTTTGATGGAAACCCTTCGTGCAGCGAGGTGAGGTCTTTCGACTGCGAGCGCCCCGAGGAGCCAGAGGACACGAACAGGCCGGGCACCGTTACGGTGTGGTCCTTCAGGCCGATGAACTGCTCAGCTTGTCCACAGTGATCATCGCCCCTACCTCTACTCGCGCGCATCCGGCCTCATTCAGACCCGAGGTAGAAATCGCCGGTCAGCTCACTCGGGTCTTGGTCGAGCAACTCGGCGCAGTCGATCCAAGCAGGCTTGGCGAATCGCACGGGCTTCTCGCGTTTGGTGAGCTTCGCGAGGTCGACCGCGCGCTCGCAGTGGTTGTCGGCCTCGGCTCATGACGACCGGCCCGATATAAGCTCCCTCGCCGCTGGGCGTGAGTGTTATCTAACGAGCTAGGAGACTTGCGTCGGATTCAGGATCTAGCGCTAAGATCGAGCCGAATACGGTAGGCCTTAGCCTCCCGTTTGGGACTAGCGCCGGTGGTACGGCGACGACCGCGCCGCAAGGTACCGGTTCCGCTCCTCGATCAAGGTCCGGATGTAAGAAGCCAGGACCAATCGCTCCGCCAAGCGGCCCAGCCACCAGGCCGGCGCTTCGAGCTCCACTATGTCAGTCATCCGGCTTCCGCCGCCGACCGGCTCGAATTGATGCTCGTGGTGGAATCGGTGGAACGGGCCCCGAACCTGTTCGTCGATGAATCGGTGTGGTCGGTTGAATGCGGTAATCCGACTCGTAAGTCGCCACGGTACCCCGAAGTGCCACGCACGCCAGGTGATCTCGTCGCTTAGGCCTAAGAGGTCGGATGTAGCAGCGCGGCCGATTGCCCGCTCGCGCGAGTCGGCCATCGAGGCAAGATGGGCTGCAACCGAGAGCGACAGATCGAAGGCCTCGGCGGGTGGCATCGCAAGCTTCGTCACGCACTCAAACCGAACCGCCACGATGCCATGATCACACGCCTTACACGCTGTCCCTGCATCACGTTTCTGAGTGTTGAAAACGAGGAACCTGCCGAGTCAAGAGACCTGGGGCGTGGTCTACTGGTTTCTGAGACCGAGAGGCTATGCCAGCCTAGGCAGCGCTGCAGTCCGCACAGGGCACCAGCTGGCCGACAAACACCTCTCGGGCGACAGTCCGGGTCGCCCCGCTTGCGGAAACTACGAACAGATCATCGAGGCCACCGCTCGTCAACAAGAACATGACATCAGAGCCGCCGGGATTTGGCGCCACACCTTGCACGAACCTGTTCGCCTGAGGGTCGCTCCAGACAACTTGACCGGTTCCAGGACGCAAGAGCTCACCGTGGTTGCGATTCGTCGCTACTGCCAGCAACGTCCCGTCCCACGAGAACGCGCTTGGGGTTACTCCTCTAAAACGGGCCACCACCTGACCGCTCGCAAGGTTCACCACAGTCGTCTGGGTCTGCGTGCCAAGGGCGGCAAGAGCCCCATCATGGCTGACCGCCACCGAGGTGATCACAGTCGACGCGACTCCAGCGGGAAATGCTTGCCTATGCACCACTTTCCCGCTCTTGAAATCAATCACGAGCAGCTCGCCGAACGTCACCCGGCGAAGCTCGGTCGCGGGATCCTTGTAGCCAGTTGCGGTCGTGACCACAACCAGTCCAGCCGTCGGGCTGCAAGCAGCAATATCGGGACCTAGCAGCGTCGAGAAGGTCGCGATTGTTCGCGAGCCACCCGTCGCCGGCTTGAAGTCGAGCATGTGTGAATTACTAGTTGGAGTCGTGTAATCAAGCGTGCAAATTCCCGAGCTGTCGTCGGCCCAAGTGACTCCCCGGTTAGTTGAGAGGTCCGGGACAGAGAGCAGCTGCCCACGCCTGTCCAGTAACTGGTAAGCATCGTTTGCCGGCCACAAAAGCCGAGAGCCGTCCGGTGACTGTTGCGGGGTCCCGATGCCCGTTCCGATGCCCTGCACAGCAAGCACCCCGTGTAGGGAGCGGTTCCAGTCGACGGCCTGCCAAGCATCCGACGGCGGCCGTTCGAAATAGACCACGGGCATGGTCGACGCAGGAGTCAACGCCGGACGTGCAGCGGTCTGGTCGCAACCAGTCAGGACCAGAAGAAGCGTGAAGGCGAGCATGGCTCTGATGGTCTGATCCGAAGAAGTAGTCATTACCAACCACTGGTTTAACAGGAGGACGGCGCAAATGGTATCGCCCGGACCAGTTGCCGCCACTCTCCGGCATAATCGCGCCCGTGAGGTCACCGGACGCGGTGCGAGGACCGCGGGCGGTGAGCGTGCCGCCGTCGTTGACCGCCGCTAAATCCGGGCCGGCTGACGCCCACACGTATCGGCCGTTCCTCGACGGTCTACGCGCGATAGCTGTTCTCGGCGTCCTCGTCTACCACCTCGACAGGGCCTGGCTCCCGGGCGGTTATCTTGGCGTCGACCTTTTCTTCGTCCTGAGCGGCTACCTCATCACATCGCTACTTGTCGAAGAGCACGTTCGGACAGGACGGATCGACCTGCCAGCCTTCTGGACGCGCCGGATCCGACGTCTGATGCCGGCCCTGCTCGTGCTTCTGGTTGTTGTGGCGGTAGTCATCCAGCTGCGCGGCGACGTGCTGGCGGAGGGAGCGGCCAGAGGCGACCTTCTGGCGACCCTCTTCTACGTTGCCAACTGGCATTTCGTCGCTTCAGGCCAGTCGTATTTCAGCCAGTACCTTTCGGTCTCACCCGTACGGCATACCTGGTCGCTTGCCATCGAGGAGCAGTTCTATCTGCTGTGGCCTCTGATCGTGGTTGCCATCCTCGCCCGATTCCCAAAACGTACCCTGGCGGTAGTAACTGCTGCGATTGCAGTCGCCTCGGCGGTCCTCATGGCGATCCTCTTCGACCCGCTCGATCCGTCGCGATCCTACTACGGCACGGACACTCGGATTTTCCAGATCCTGATAGGCGCCCTGGCCGCTCTGATATTGGCCGGTCCGGCTCGGGAACGAGTGGCCGGAATCAGCCGCGGGCTGGCCTGGCCTGCCTTCATCGTCGTATTGGCCGCGATCGTCACCCTGGCCGATGACAATGCCAGCTACTACCACGGTGCCGCAGTCGGTTTCGCTGTGGCCGCGGCGGTGCTGATTGCAGGCCTTGAGTCCGGCAGCAGGCTTGGGCGCCTACTTTCACTGCGCCCTCTGGTGGTCGTTGGGCTCGTCTCGTACGGCCTTTACCTGTGGCATTTCCCTGTCATCACGTTCGTCGGCCAGATCATCGGACCGACCTCCACACCAGTCCTCGCCCTGCTGGCAACAGGCCTGGCCTTCGGAGCCACGACCCTCTCGTACGTCCTGATCGAGACGCCGATCCGAAGGCGTCGCACTCTCGTTGGCTTCAGCCTGACTCCTCGCCGGCTCGTCGCCCTCGTCCCCGCGGCCTCCGGCGCTGTCGCCGCCATCGTCCTGGCTACCACTGTTTCGGGCGTCGCGACACCGGCCTGGAGCACCGATACTGCCGCTGCGCCAGCGAACATCACCGGCCCTGCGACTGGCGGCGGCCGCGTGATCGCGAACACCATCGGGGTGGTCGGTGATTCGGTCATGGCGTCCGCGCTTCCGGGTTTGCAAGCGGAAGCCACGGCCCGAGGCTGGAGACTGGTGGCGGCCGCTGCCCCGGGCTGCCCCGTCGGCCTGCAACCGCTTTTCGACAACACCGGTAAACCGTCACCGTTCAACGCCGGCTGCCGGCGTGTGCGGACGCTCCACGATGAGCTGATCGTCGCCAAACCGAACGTGGTGATCTGGGAGGACTTGCAGTCGGTGCTTTCGCGCCGCGCACCCAACGGGACATTCCTGCCTGCCGGCTCGGCCGCGTGGACGGCCGACCTGCTGGCGGGCTGGACGACCGAGCTCGACCGGCTGCTGGCAGCCGGGGCTCAGGTCGTCATCGTCACTCCACCCGAGCGCAGCCAGCAGGCGGCGGGCTGTCGCAATGTCCCACTGGAGTCGCGCTGCATCGACCTGCAGCATCAGGACGCCATCATCCGAGCTGCTACTACCGCCTTCTGGTTGTCCATCGCCGGCCGACCCAGCGTCCACCTGATCACCGTGGACCCACTGCTCTGCCCGCACGGAGTGCCGTGCCCCACGTCGATCGGAGGGGTCACCGTCCGCATCAGCGGCTGGGACCAGACCCATTTCACTGTCGCCGGTGCGAAATGGTTCGCCCCGCGCCTCCTGGATCTCGTGGTCGGGGCCCTTCGAGCGGGGACGTAGGCATCGGCCTCGGGAGGCCCCCCGGCCGGGATACCAGTTGAACGTTATCGTTGCCATCGCTGGCACATGGCATGCGGTGGATCTAACGCCGCGTGGTCGGTGATCAGGTCGGCGGCGGCTGCGAGAAGCGGTTGAGGTTTGTGTTGGCACAAAGTCCCGCGGCAGTCGGGTTAAGATCGGGCCGGAAAGGGTGGCGGGACGATGAAGGTCCTCCGAGCTGTGGTCTCGGCGATGGCGGTCGTGATATTTGCCGCTTGTGGCGGGCCGTCAGCGACTGGCCCTGCCTCGAGTCCCACTCCAACTCCAAGTGATCTTGCTGGTGCGGAGCGCAGCGCTCTCGGATTGTTCCTGATCGATCCGACCGCCCCGAACCATTGGGTGGCCTGCTCGAACGCCAACAGTTGGGCTGAATGCCCGCTGTCCGGCGCGGTCCAGGATCGCCTGGCAGCCCTCACTACCAGCGGCTTCTTTGGGGACGCCGGCGGTTGCGCAGAGGAGTACATAAGTGGCACGCAAAACGGCCTCAGCAGCCGTCCACAATTGGAGTCTGCAGAGTTGGAGGCCGATGGCAGCATCAGGGTCGTCATCAAGCGCGGGGCCTCGCGGCCGAATCTCACCGCTGTTATGAGCCTGGAGGGTGATGCCTGGCTCGCCTCCGATCTGGCTTCCGGTACGGGGCCGGCCGCATCCATCTTCTCCCCCAAGCCAAACTGCTGACGATCGCCTTCACGGCAGTAGTACTCTCGGTACATCCATGATCCAAGCCTCGGTTGAGGGTTCGGTCGAAGCGGGCTTCGAGCCTGTCCGCGATGCCTTCGCCGCCAACTTCGAGCGCTACGGTGAGGTCGGCGCCGCCTTCTGCGTTCACCAACACGGGCGCCGCATCGTGGACCTCTGGGGTGGCGTCACCGCGCCCGGCACGGCCGATCCGTACACCGCCGGCACGCTCCAGATGGTCATGTCGACGACCAAGGGAGTGGTCGCGATTGCGGCCCACATCCTCGCGGAGGAGGGCAGGCTCGACTTCGACGCCCCGGTGGCGGATTACTGGCCGGAGTTCGCCGCCGAGGGCAAGGGGACCATACCGGTCCGCTG
>DAIUFK010000027.1:6538-25872 GCA_036844615.1 Candidatus Dormiibacterota bacterium
GATCGGCCCACGGCTACCACGCTCTCACCTATGGCTGGCTCGCCGGCCAGGTCGTCCGCAGAGTGGCGGGCATGAGCGTCGGGAAGTTTGTCGCCGAGCGCGTGGCGAGTCCCCTTGCCCTCGATCTGTGGATCGGCCTTCCGGGCCCTTTGAACTCGCGGGTCGCCCCGCAGATACCGGCGCCACCGCTGCCGCCCGGCGCTGCGCCCGACCCGTTCGCGTCAAGGCTTGCCGATCCGAGCTCCCTGATGTTTCGGTTGTTCACCAACCCGGCAGGTCTGTTCACCGCTGCCAACACGCCGGCGTTCAGGGCGGCGGAGGTCCCCGCCGCCAATGGTATCGCCACCGCGCGCTCGCTCTCCCGCCTCTACGCCGCCTGCATCGGCGAGGTCGACGGAGTGCGGCTCCTCAAGCCCGAGACGATCGAGCGGGCGATGCGGCCCGAGGCCGAAGGGGAAGACCTTGTCGTCGGCTACGAGACCAGGTACGGCACGGGATTCCAGCTGTCCTTTCCCAGCCGGCCGATGGCAGGTCAGGGGTCGTTTGGGCACTACGGCATGGGGGGTTCGATGGCGTTCGCGCATCCCGCCAGCGGCCTCTCGTTCGGCTACACCATGAACCAGATGCTCTCGCCCAGCGGACCTGACCCCCGGTCGACGGCCCTCATTCAGGCAGTGCGTCGGTGCGCCGGCTGACCCAGCGGCCGCACCCGGACTGCCGCAGTCCTAAGATTCAGGCGCTGGTGGAAAAGCTTTGACGACCCCCGACCTCGTATTCGGAATCTGCCTCCTCGCGGGGGGTGGCCTGCTGCTGCTGACCCTGATCGTCGACGACATCTTCAGCGGCGTGCTGGGGGCGATCCACTTCGGCTTTGACGTCGCCGGAGTGTCGCCGACCCCGATGCTGCTCGGCTTTGTCGCCATGTTCGGCATCGGCGGCCTGATCGGCCTCCACAGCTTTGGCGCCGGGGTCGGGGTGGCAACGCTCACCGGCGTCGTGGCGGGTCTGCTTGGCTCGGTTGTCGTCTTTGCCGCCTTCAAGGTGCTCAAATCAGCGGAGTCGTCCGACACCTTCAGCCTCGAAGAGATGATCGGGTCCATCGGACGCGTCTCGGTCGGGATCCCAGCGAACCATTTCGGGACTGTGCTGATCAGCTTCGCGGGCACCTCCCACAACATGACAGCCACCGCCGACGCCGAAATCCCGGCCGGACGCGCAGTCAAGGTCGTGGCGGTCGCCGGCACCAACCTAGTTGTCGCCCCCGTCCCGGTCGTCACCAATGAAGGAGCAAGGTCGGATGCCTAGTTTTGTGACCTCAACACCATTCCTCGCCGTGACAGGCGTGATCATCCTCATCCTCCTCATCGCGTTCGTCGCGAGCCGCTACAAAGTGGCTAGCGCGAACGAAGCGCTCATCGTCGCCGGCTCGCGCGGCGCCAAGGTGCGCGATGAGAAAGGCCAGGTCATGTCCGCGCCTGGCGACAGGGGCGTCAAGGTGGTGGTGGGAGGCGGCACGTTCATCCGGCCGCTCCTCGACCGTGTCGGCAAGCTCAAGCTCACCGCGCGCCAGATCAACGTGCAGCTCGCAGACGCCGTGACCAGTCAGGGCATCAAGGTCCAGGTCCAGGGCGTCGCCACTTTTAAGATCGGGCGCGATGTTGAATCGCTGCGCAACGCGGCCGAGCGATTCCTCGACGCCAAGCCTGAGCAGGTCGACTCCATCGTCAAGAATGTGCTCGAGGGATCCCTTCGGTCGATCGTCGGCACGCTCACGATTGAAGAGCTCATCCGCGACCGCCAGAAACTCCTGCAGCAGGTGCAGGACGCGGCCAAGGGCGACCTCGCGACCAGCGGACTGCAGATCGACGCTTTCACCATCCAGAGCTTCTCGGATGAGTCGAACTACATCGAGCTGCTCGGCCAACAGAGCGTGTCAACCGTCACTCGCGACGCCCGCATCATGAAGGCGTCAACCGACCAGGAGGCCGCCGTTCGAGAGGCCGAGGCCCAGCAGATCAAGATCAATGCGGGGCGAGACGTCTCGCTGCGGGAGGCGGAGACGAAGACCCAGGTCGCCGCGGCGCAGGCTCGCGCTGACCAGGCAGGCCCGCTGGCGCAGGCCGAGGCTCAGCAAGAGGTTGTGCGCAAGCAGACCGAGCTGGCTCAGCTGGAAGCCGACCGCAAAGAGAAGGAGCTGCTCTCGTCAACCGTCAAGCCTGCCGCGGCTCTGGCCCAGGCAGTCATCGCGAAGGCAGAAGGTGATAAGCGCGCAAAGATTGCGTCCGCCGAGGCCGACGCGGAGACCACGCGCCTGGAAGGTGGGGCAGAAGCTCAGATCGTCCTCACCAAGGGTGAGGCGGAGGCCAAAGCGCTCGCTATGCGTGCCGACGCCTACAAGCAGTTCAACGAGGCTGCAATCATCCAGACCGTGCTCGCGGCCTTGCCCGAGATCGTCCGCGCGGCGGCAGAGCCAATGGGCCACATCGACTCGCTGACAGTCATGAGCGCTGACGGCGCGTCGGACATCGTCAAGAACGCGACCCGCGCCATGATCGAATCGACCACAGCGATCAAGGGTCTCACTGGCCTCGACGTGCCGAGTCTCATCGGCGGCGCGATGGGCCGAGGCTTCGGTGAGAGGCTCCGCACAGGCGACGGCGACGGGGGCAGCGACTCGGGGAGCGCGACGAACCGGATCAGCGAGATCGCCGGCGAAGGCTTGTCCACGCTCAAGGCAGCAAGGGCAGAAGCTGCAGCCAAGGCCGAAGCCGAGGCGCACGAGGCGGAGGCCAAGGCAGCCGCAGCTGTCCATAAGGCCGAAGAGGAGGCGGCGAAGGCCCAGGCGATCGCCGGAGCGCTCAAGACCGCGGGAGCCGCGATTGCCGAGAAATCGGCTGCGACCGTCGATAAAGCTGAAGCGAAGGTGGCTCCCAGCGCAGGCAATGTGCAGCAGTGGGCCAAGTGGCTGGCGGGCGAGCTGTCGGGAGTGCCGCAGATCCAGGTCTACAGCGCGCTGCGCCTGTCGGACCTCGCCGAGAAAGGGCCGCTCCCGGCCCGAGCTGTTTGGCAGACCGCGAAGGCGGTGCTTGGGAAGGACTACGGCTCGGTCACCGTTGGCGACCTTCTCCAGCGGTTCCATCCATAAAGGCGGGAGGCCCAGTCGCCATAAAAGCGGGAAGCCCGCTTGCGCGAGCTTCCCAAGGCTGGGGTGGGGGCGTGGAGTCAAATATAGGTGGCCGGGTTACCGGCAGACGATATGGTAGCACAGGGGCCGGTCATCCACAAGATATAGACAGCTGGGGACAAATCCGGTGAAAACTCCCATCCCCCTGGAGATGGAGCCCATGCTTTCGGCCCCAGCCGACGGCATCCCCAAGGGCGAGAAATGGTCGTACGAGCCCAAATGGGACGGCTTTCGGACCCTTGTCTTTCGAGATGGAGACGAAGTAGCGCTCATCAGCCGGGGCTCGCGGCCCATGACCCGCTACTTCCCGGAGGTGCTGCCGGCGTTTCGCGGCCTGCGCCAGGACAAGGTGGTCCTCGACGGAGAGCTGATCGTCGTGGGGGAGAGGGGGCTCGACTTCGGCGCCCTCCAGCAGCGGATCCACCCCGCCGACTCACGGGTCCGCATGTTGAGCGCCGCTACTCCCGCGTGGTTCGTCGCATTCGACCTGATCGCGGAAGGTGACGACGACCTGCGCACCAAGCCACTCGGCGAGCGGCGCAAGCGACTCGAGCGGCTGCTGAAGGGCGTCAAGGCGCCAATCTTTCTCACGCCCTACACGCGAGACCACAAGACCGCCGGCGACTGGTTCGACCAGTTCGAAGGCGCTGGGCTCGACGGAGTCATGGCGAAGGCCTGGGATGGGCCATATGTGCCGGGCAAGCGGTTGTGGGTGAAGATCAAGCACGAACGCACAGCCGACTGTGTGGTGATCGGCTGGCGCAAATCAAACGACGGTCAATCGCTGGGCTCGCTCCTGCTCGGGCTATTCGACAAGAAAGGCACTATGCACTACGTCGGTCACACGTCGTCCTTCAGCGCGGCTGAGAGGAAGGAGCTCATCGCCAAGCTCAAGCCACTGGCGACCGAGATGCCCAAGGAATGGTCCGGCGCGGAAGGGCGGATGCCCGGAGGCCAGAGTCGCTGGTCGCGCGGAAACCAGGCAGAGTGGATGATGGTTCGGCCTGAGCTCGTCTGCGAGGTTGCCTACGACAAGCTCGAGGCCGGCGAGAGATTCCGCCACGCCACGCGCTTCTTGCGCTGGCGAACCGACAAGCTGCCCCGCAAGTGCGGCTTCGACCAGATTGCGTCAGCGGCTGAGTTCGACGTTCGAGGGATTTTCGGGAGCAAGTAGCAAGGGCCGCGCCCCAGCTCCGCCCGGCCCGTAGTACTTCATCGCCGCATGGCCGAGACCTGTGACCGCCAACCAGTCGAAGCCTGCTCCAGCTGCAACGCCAACCCCAAGCGGCACCACGCGCGCCGCGACCTTGGCAGCGCCGGTGCCGGCGAAGCGGGCGAGGATGCGAGTCAGGATCCTGCCGCTTCCGTGAGTCAAGAGCATCGCGGGGAGCCGGCGAAAGGCAGCAACCGCCACGCGCTCACCGCCCGCGACAAGGACGTCTTCACGAAGCTTGACGGCGCCACTGGTGATGCCGACGACGACAAGAGCCTCGACGACTCTCTCGTCAGAGCTGCCGAGCTCGTGGCCGTAGATCATCGCGATGGAGAGGACCAGCTCGATCTCCTGCTCGAGCGCGTACAGCGCCTGACTTGTGAGCGTGCCGATTGCGATCAGCGTGCCGAGACCTGGTGCAATCGAGAGCGCTCCGCTCAGCGCGCCTGTGGTGGCAACACGCCTTCGCGTGGAACGGATCAGCTTCAGCGCCAGTTGATCATTGGTGAGGTGCGGATTGGCTTCCTGCAAGAGTTGCACCCTGCCGCGAATCGCGGGTTCGCGGCTGCTCACTGCGCGGGCGAGCGTGTGAAGCACCATGCGGAGTTGCGGTGGAAGCCGATTGAAGTCCATCCAAACCACAGCGTACCGCGCTCTGGCAGGCTCGGTCTCTACTGAGAGTGAGTCGCATATCCTGGGAGGCGATTTGAATACCTACTTGCGACCTTGTAGCGTTAAGCGGTAGGCTCGGGACGTGGGCTCGATGGGTGCGCTCCTCCGACAATCCTTCGATGCCGGGGAGCGCGGCAGACTCACCGCCTTCTTCGGGGGAGTCGGGCTTCTCCACGTCGCGGGCTGGGGGCTGCTCCTCGTCTATGGCGCCGGCCACCCGACGATCCTGGCCCTCGGCGGGCTGGCTTACACGTTTGGCCTACGGCACGCATTCGACGCCGACCACATCGCAGCGATCGACAACACCACCCGCAAGCTGCTCAAGGACGGCAAGAAGCCTGTCGGTGTCGGTTTCTTCTTCTCCCTGGGCCACTCGTCAGTCGTATTCCTGATCGCGGCCGCGCTGGGCCTCACCGTCAAGTGGGTAGTCGACGGCGTCGCCGGCAACGGTGGAGAGCTCCGGGTGGTTGGCGGCGTGATCGCCGGCTTTGTATCAGGCGGCTTCCTGCTCCTCATCGGGATCATGAACCTGGTCATCCTGCTGGACATCGTCAGGGTGTATCGCCGGATGAAGGGCGGCGAGTACGACCGCAGCTCGCTGGAACACGAGCTCACCGCCGGCGGGTTCATGACCAGGATCTTCGGCAGGCTGTTCAGGGTCATCGAGCACAGCTGGCAGATGTACCTTGTCGGCTTTCTCTTCGGCCTCGGGTTCGACACGGCGTCTGAGATCGCACTCCTCGCGGTATCGGCGGGAGCTGCGGCGAATGGCATCCCCTTCGGCGCTGTGATCGCACTGCCGTTGATCTTCGCCGCGGGCATGTCACTAATGGACACCGCCGATGGCGCCTTCATGGCAAAGGCGTACTCGTGGGCTTTCGCGAGCCCTATCCGCAAGGTCTTTTACAACCTGACGATGACGAGCTTGTCGGTATTCGTTGCGTTGTTTGTCGGCATCGTCGAGCTGCTGCAAGTGCTCATTCACTCGCTCAATTTGAAGGGCGGCGTGTTCAGCGCGATAGCGAGCTTCGACCTCATCGGCAGGGCAGGCTATTTCATAGTGGCCGGGTTCGTGATCGCGTGGATCGCGGCATTCGTCATTTACAAGGCCCGGCGCATCGACCAGCGGTGGGCCGAGCTCGTCGACGAGGTTGCCTGACGCCTACAAGAATTCTTCGGGCGACAGCGAGAGACATCCGATTCCCAACGTCAAGCACGCTCGACGGCTCGGACGCCATGAATCGAGACCCCGACTACTCCGCCGCCTACGTCGTCCTCGAGACCGACCACCCTGCCGGCCTCGAGGGTCACGGGCTCACCTTCACGATCGGGCGTGGCACAGAGCTCTGTGTCGCCGCAGTGCACCTGCTGGCCGACCACGTCATCGGCACCACGCTCGAGGAGATCGCGGCCGACATGGCGGGGTTCTGGCGCGGCCTGGTGGCCGACAGCCAGCTGAGGTGGCTGGGTCCGGAGAAAGGCGTCGTGCATCTGGCCACTGCAGCCCTGGTCAATGCAGTTTGGGACCTGTACGCCAAGGTCGAGGGCAAGCCGCTCTGGAAACTGCTGTCCGACATGTCACCGGAGCAGCTGGTCGCGTGTGTCGACTTCCGCTACATCGACGATGCGCTTCCACGTGACGAGGCCCTCGAGATCCTGCGTCTCAACGTGGCGACCCGTCCGGCGCGCGAGTTGGAGATGGTGCGCGAAGGCTTCCCTGCATACACGATGTCCGCGGGATGGCTCGGCTACAGCGACGAGAAGGTCAAGGCCCTTGCCAACCAGGCGATGGCCGCGGGGTTCACCCACCTGAAGATGAAGGTGGGCGGCGAGCCGGAGTCGGATCTGCGCAGGGCCCGCATTCTCCGCGCCGCGATCGGTCCCGACCGCCGCCTGATGCTTGACGCTAACCAGGTATGGGGCGTCGAGGAGGCGATCACCGCAGTTCGCGCTCTCGCCGAGGTGGATCCGTGGTGGATCGAGGAGCCGACCAGCCCTGACGACATTCTCGGTCACCGCAGGATCCGCGAAGCGATTGCGCCAATCGGTGTCGCCACCGGCGAGCACGTTCACAACCGGGTGATGTTCAAGCAGCTGATGCAGGCGGGCGCCATCGACTTCTGCCAGATCGACAGCTGCAGGCTCGGGGGTGTCAACGAGGTGATCGCAGTGCTACTGCTGGCAGCCAAGTTCGGAGTGCCGGTTTGCCCGCACGCCGGCGGCGTCGGCCTATGCGAGTACGTGCAGCACCTCGCGATCTTCGACTACATTGCGGTGGGCGGCTCTCTCGACAACCGGACTTGCGAGTTCGTCGATCACCTCCACGAGCACTTCGTGCATCCCGCCGTCGTCCAAGGTGGTCGGTACGTGGCACCGATCGCCCCCGGCTACAGTGCCGAGATGAAGAGAGACTCGCTTCGTACATATACCTACCCGGGTGGAAAGGCCTGGAGACGGTAGCTCTTCAGTCAGCCGTTGACGGTGTCACTGGAGTAGCTGATTCCGTCGGTGTCTCGCGCCGGAAGTGCCTCGATCGCCGGGCTTCTTAAGATCGCGTCGACCAGCTCCTTCGGCCCACCCACGTACGTGTAAGGGAGGTCGATCTCCGAAGCCACGCACCAGGCGCGGTCGTCCGGCCACCAGAGGTTGGGTCCGTCCTCCCAACCCTCGGCCTTGGCGAGAGGTTCGCGGAAGAGCAGGTAATCGCGGTGCGGAAGCCGCACCCTCTTGCGTTCGGGCAGG
Source organism: Candidatus Dormiibacterota bacterium (assembly GCA_036844615.1). Taxonomy (GTDB): domain Bacteria; phylum Chloroflexota; class Dormibacteria; order Dormibacterales; family Dormibacteraceae; genus Palsa-872. The sequence goes on from DAIUFK010000027.1 coordinate 14,350, forward strand.
GAGCGTGTCGCTCTTGGGGATCGTGCGAGTAGGTGCGACCGAGGCGGCCGGCGAGCGCCTGTTGCAGGCGGCGAACCATCTTTGACGGCGGTGAGCATTGCAATCGCCCCCGTGACGTGGCCGTAGCCTTCCCACAGGCAGAACCAGCAGGAGTCCGGGGTCGAGGTAAAACCCGAAAGCAGGCCGACCAGGGCCCCAGACTGGGACTTCGAGAGGACCCCAAGCCGAGGTTCGCCGCTCCATGGCAGCGGTTTACCTTCCCGGCCTGGCGCCGCCGCGGCAATGGCGTGGAACTGCATCTCTGCGTGGACGGTTCGACCGCTCCACGCCGCCACCTCAGACCAACGGACCTCCTCCTCTTTCCAGTCGCGGCTTACTGAGGCGGGGTGGAAGATCCTGGCATAGGCTTCGAAGCCGGTCGGAACGACAACGCCGACGTCGTACGCGCCGAAGGGGTGGAGCCTTTCACGGATCCAGTCGGCGGCTTCGACCTCGTCGCTTGGCATCAGCGTCTTCCAGCTCATGAGCCTCTCCCAGCTCATTCGTCATCTCTGCCGCTGGCCGACCGTTGGCGCCGGACTCTATTCAGCGCCTTCGCGCAGCAGGCCCTCCAGGTCGAGTTGGCGATTAGCGAAAGTGAGGTGGCCCTCCACGTCCCTCGGCCACTCATCCTCGGGTCGGTCCCAGGCGAACTCGAGGCCGTTCCCATCGGGGTCTCTCAGATAGAGAGCCTCGTGGGTGCCGTGGTCGTTGTAACCGTCGAGCGGCCAGTCAGCGGCGACCAGCCTGCGAAAGGCGTCGCCCAGGGCGGCGCGGGTGGGGTACAGGATGGCGACGTGGTAGAGGCCCGTGGTGCCGGGCGGAGGGGGGTTGCCACCCTTCGACTCCCAGGTGTTGAAGCCGAGGTGGTGGTGGTAGCCGCCCGCTGATAGGAACAGGGCGTCCTTCATTCGGAAGATGACGTCGAAGCCGAGGATGTCGACGTAGAAGTGGTGGACGCGGTCGATGTCGGCCGTTTTCAGGTGGACGTGGCCGATCCTGGTGCCCGCATCGACGGGCCTGGAGCTGCGCTCCCGCGGGGTGACATTCTGGATTGTCTCGTTCTTCATCCTTGCTCTCCTCTTACCTCCACTGGAGGCTAACGAAACCATAACGGTGGGGAGTGGAAGGATTGTTCCGCAGTACCGAGTTCGCTCCCCCCTCCGGCCCTTCGGGCCACCTCCCCGGCGAGCGAGGAGGACGATTCCGGCATGCTGGTGCCGTGGATGAAGAGGCACGGAAGAGTCTGGACTGGAAGCCGGTCGGCGTGCCGACCCGCACTGCCCTCAACGGCGTCCAGGTCAGGCTGGAGGTGCTCGACCCCGAGCGCCACGCTGAATCTCTGTTTACTTCCTCGCACGGCGAGGGCTCCGACCAGTTGTGGAAACACCTGCCGTACGGGCCGTTCGCCAACCAAGAGGAGTTCACTGCCTGGTTGGGACAGCGCGCCGCTTCCGCCGATCCGCTCTTCTTCGCCGTGGTCGATTGCGAGTCGATGCGTGCCCTCGGTATGGCCAGCTTCCTCAGGATCGAGCCCGCGCATGGGGTCATCGAGATCGGCCACATCTGGTTCGCACCCGCGCTGCAGCGAACGCGACACGCGACCGAGGCGATCTACCTCCTTGCGAAGCATGCGTTCGACGACCTGGGGTACCGCCGGCTCGAGTGGAAGTGCGACTCGCTCAACGAGCCTTCGAGGCGGGCGGCGGACCGGTTCGGCTTCACGTATGAAGGCGTGTTCCGCCAGCACATGGTGGTCAAGGGGCGCAACCGGGACACCGCCTGGTTCGCGATGACGGACGGCGAGTGGCCGCTCAGGCGCGCGGCGTTCGAAGCTTGGCTGGCTCCCGAGAACTTTGATGAGAATGGCCGCCAGCGCAAATCACTGGCGGCCATCCGGGCGTCACTTGGCGCTTAGCTGCAGCCGGTAGTCGCTCCGCAGTTCAGGCACTTGTAGCACGAGCCTGAGCGGACTGTGATCGCGCCACAGTCAGGGCATGCCGGGGCGTCGGTGTTGATGAAGGCGATCTTCTGAAAGCTGCCAGTGCCGCCCGATGTTGCGATCACCTTCAGATCCTTCAGTTCGGCCGATGGTTCGATGCTGGTTGTAGGCGCTTCGGCGATCTGCACCTCGCGGCGCACCACGCCTGCCTCGTCCTGCGCTGCGACGTCCAGGAAGTGGCTCGCCATCCATCTGAAGATGTAGTCGACGATCGACTTCGCGATCGGGATCTCCTTGTTCTTCGTGAACCCGGAGGGCTCGAATCGCATGTGGCTGAACTTATCGACCATGAACTTCACCGGAACCCCGAACTGAAGCGCGTACGAGGTCTGGGTGGCGAAGGCGTCCATCAGGCCCGAGATCGTCGAGCCCTCCTTGGCCATCGTCACGAACAACTCGCCAGGGGTCCCATCCTCGAACAGGCCGACGGTCAGGTAGCCCTCGTGGCCCTGGATGTCGAACTTGTGGGTGACCGCCTTGCGCTCGTCGGGCAGCTTGCGCCGCATCGCCTTGTACTCGGGGGTAGCAGATGCGTCCGCCTTCTTCTCTTTATCGAGCGAGGTGGAGAGCGGCTGTGAGCGCTTGCAGCCATCGCGGTAGATCGCGATGCACTTCAGGCCCAGCTTCCACGACTCGAAGTAGGTCTGCTCAATGTCTTCCACGGTGGCATCGGTTGGGAGGTTGACCGTCTTTGACATCGAGCCGGAGATGAACGGCTGAATTCCGGCCATCATCCGAACGTGGCCCATCGGCGCGATGGAGCGACTGCCGTTGACAGGCTTGAAAGCGCAGTCGAAGACCTTCAGGTGCTCCTCAGCCACGTGCGGAGCGCCTTCGATGGTGTCGTTCTCGTCGATGAAGATGACGATCTCCTTCACCTGGTGCTCGTCGTAGCCCAGCTTGCGCAGGGCTGCGGGCACCGTGCCGTTCACGATCTTCAGAAGGCCGCCGCCGACCAGCTTCTTGTACTTGACCAGGGCGAGGTCCGGCTCGATGCCCGTCGTGTCGCAATCCATCATCAGCCCGATTGTGTTGTGACTTACGAAGCCATTGGCGACATAGGTGACGTTTTCTGGGACCGAGAGGTCGTACGTGAGCTGCTCTTCGCCGAGCTCGGCCTTCTCGACCGAGTCGTAGAAGAAGCTGAGCATCTGCTTGAGCTCCACGCTGTCGGTCCGCTCGAGTAGCTCGGTGGCGGAACGCCGCGAGACAGCCCCATGACGGCGGATCGACATCATCAAGACCTTTCGCAATCGGTCGTTGTCCGGCGCGAGCTCGTCCACCATCGCCTGCGACAGTGGGATGTGGTCGTAGCGGGCAGCTTGGGCGTGGTCAGCAGGTGCCACCAAAGCCTGCTTCCGGCCCGAAACAAACCCGACGGTCTTTCCGAAGAGACCCGATACGGACTGATTCAGCAGCCGGAGAACGTATTTCGGCGACCCTCCCCAGCTTCCATCAGGCTGGTCCACCTTGCGAGTAGTGACAAAACCGAGCGCCAATAGGATCGCCTGCACGTCGCGGCTGAACTGCTCGGTGACAGTTGTGAATGAAACGTAGCCGGACGAGACGGTGCCGTCAGCCTCGAACAATCCGCGCACAAACGAGCTGTATACGGCCGGGTCGTTGGTGTGCAGCACGGCATCGGGGACGCGAGCCAGGTAACCCTTCCCATGGTGCTCGGCTGACGGTGGTCGCTTGGCGAATCCACAAGCCTCCCACCAGAGCACGAGCCGGACAGAGTTGAATGCAACTTCCGTGTAGCCCGCTTTCTCTGTGACTGCTGCCTTGAGGCCGAAGAGAGATTCGCCCAATTTGGTGAGGTGTTCTACCACGTCGCGGTCCGCGGCCGTGACGGAGAAGCGAATGCCCTTTGCGTGCAGCGAGCCATCGCCCATGAAGTAGCCGATGAGCTCAGCCAGGTCGGATGTCATCCGCCGAGGTACGAAAGTGCGGTGATCCGATGTCCAGTAAGCGTCAGGGAGCGGAGGCAGCTGCACTTCGGCGGATTCGCCAACCATGCCGCCGAGCATCATTGGAACTCGGTCGCCGGCACGAATGTCGCTAAGACGACGCCAGGTCCATTGGCCCTCCGAGTCAACAACCTTGATGCGATGAGTCGTAGTGCCTTGAATCCGGTAGCCGCGGCTCGTTTCAACGGTGACGACAGGCTCTGCGCCGTTCACGAAGAACTTGGTCGCCTTTCGTGGTCCTTGGTCTGTAGCTACTTCGGTGTTCAGTGCCTGCCACTTGTCGCCATCCGGGTCGCCCAAACCACTCAGCCTGACGAGGCCGCGATCCGTGAGAACCAACGAGTCGCCGACGAGACAACCCGTCGGTGCGAGGACCGTGGCCTGGGCGTTTCGGTAGCCGTGGGCGCGTCCGAGCTTGACCGCATCGTCCCAGGTGTCGCGTGCGGCATCGACTACGTCCGCCGACTCCGGTGAGGTGCTGAGCTGGTGCGCCGCCTGGCGGTGCTTCTCCATCACCCGCAGCATCGGCTCGCGGTTCTTGGCGAACTCGCTGAACGGTCCCTTGACCTGGGCCATGCGCGCCGACTGGGCGAATGCCTCACCGGTCATGATCGCCGTGACCGCGCCGGCAAAGCGCACGCCCTCAGCGGAGTCGTAGGCCAGGCCCATCGACATCAGCAGGGCGCCGAGGTTGGCGTAGCCGAGACCCAGCGGCCGGAGCGCCTCGGAGTTCTTGGCAATCGCGGGAGTGGGGTAGGAGGCGTTCGAGACCAGGATCTCCTGGCCCGTGAAGCAGATGTCGACGGCGCGCTTGAATCGGTCGACGTTGAACGCGCCGTCCTCCGACTGGAACTTCATGAGGTTGAGCGAGAGCAGGTTGCAGGCGGTGTCGTCGAGGAAGACGAACTCGCTGCACGGGTTCGTGGCGTTGATGCGGCCCGTGTTCGGAACGACGTTCCAGTCCTGGATCGTGGTATCGAACTGGAGGCCGGGGTCGCCGCAGATCCATGTCGCGTCGGCGATCTCGCGCCACAGCTTGCGAGCCTTGTAGGTGTCGACGGTCCTGCCACCGACGACGGCCTTGGTCTCCCACTCCTTGTCCGACTCGACCGCCTTCATGAAGCCGTCGCTGACGCGGACCGAGTTGTTGGCGTTCTGGAACTGTACTGAGTCGTAGGCGCCGCCGGGCACGTTGAAGCCGACGTTGTAGCCGGCCTCGATCAGGGCCCACGCCTTCTTCTCCTCCTCCGCCTTGCAGCGGATGAAGTCGAGGACGTCAGGGTGGTCGGCGTTGAGGATGACCATCTTGGCCGCGCGCCTCGTGGTGCCGCCCGACTTGATCGAGCCTGCGAAAGAGTCGTAGCCCTTCATGAAGGACACGGGACCGGAGGCGGTGCCGCCGCCCGAGAGCTGCTCCCTGGACGACCGCAGGACCGAGAGGTTGGTGCCGGTGCCGCTGCCGAACTTGAACAACATGCCTTCGGTCTTGACCAGTTCCAGGATCGATTCCATCGAGTCCTGCACCGAGTTGATGAAGCACGCCGAGCCCTGCTGCGAGCGGCCGGGCACGCCGATGTTGAACCAGACCGGGCTGTTGAACGACGCCTGCTGGGTGACCAGGAGGAAGCGCAGCTCCTCGGCCCAGTTCTCGGCGTCCTCTTCGCCGGCGAAGTAGCCGCCCTCGCGGCCCCACTTGGCGAGCGTGTCGACGACCCGGTCGATGATCTGCCGGACGCTGGTCTCGCGCTCGGGGCTGTCGGCGCCGCCACGGAAATACTTCTGTGCGACGACGTTGATCGCCAGCTGCGACCAGGAGCGGGGGACCTCGACGTCCTTCTGCTCGAAGATGACCTGGCCCTTCTCACCGGTGATGCCGGCGGTGCGGCGCTCCCACTCGATCAGGTCGAAGGCATGGCTGCCTGGAGGTGTGAAGAAGCGTCCGAACCGGAGGCCAGCTTTGCCGTTGGGCTTGTGGTTTCCGTTCCGGCGGGCTCGAGCAGTTACGTCGGCGACAGTCTTGGCCATTTCTTTGAGAAAGCCTCCTTAATTCATCCCCGTTGCGGGTGGTTTCAAATCGTTTGCTGCATCGTCTGGTGTGACGTGGAGAGGGTTGTTGAACTTGTTAGTTTGGGGATGGAAGAGGCCCCAGAGCATGCCCGCCACTTATGCCCCAGGGCCTCGATGTAACGCCCCGAATTTTACGCGCGGCCTTTTCAGGTTGTCAAGCCCCAAAACACAAGATATCTGGTGTGTGACCTGCTCGATACCCCACATGTAGGTGGATTACCTGTGGATATCCCTGGTGACGAGTTGGGCACAGGCTGGGCATTGGCTGGGGGAAACCATGCAAAACCCTGCTACTGGACTGTGTCGACGAGGGCCAGGCTGCGCGGTTCAACGGAGTCCTCGCCGTTTCCGGCATCGGACACCTGGACGCTCTGCGTGGAAGCCCTGATCCGGGCCGACACCTGCTTGCCCTCTCCGTAGGCGTTCTGGAGCATGGTGACTGCCCTCTGGAGCTTGTTCTCGAGCACCCCTTCCAGGGTGTCGAGGTGCCGCTCCACGTCGATGAGGGCGGATTGCAGCTTCTCCATGTCCACATTGCGGGCGAATTGAAGATGAAGCTGATACAGAGTGAGGAGGTAGGGGAGCGCCATCGCGTAGCCGACCACCATCACGTGCCGCTGGTGAGCGCCGACGATGGCCCCCCTGCACACGTCGTACGCCGCGTCCGGGATGACCGCCAGCACAAAGGGCGAGGTGGTGGCAGGGTCGATGTACTGGCTCACCTCGCGCACCCTCCGCTCGACCTCGCGCTCGACCTGCGCGGTGAGCTGAGCCCGGCGTGGCGCGTCAAGCCCCGGCTCGGCCAGCTGCTCGAGGGCAGCGCTCGAGACCCACTTGGAGTCGATGGGGAGCAGCTTGCCGCCCGGCAGCCTCAGCGCCAGCTCGACGACCTTGCCGCCAACCCACACGTTGCGCTGGAGCATCTCGGGCGGCAGGGCGCGCAAGGTCTCCTCGAGGATGTTCTCGCCGGCCGCCCCGCGCGTCGAGCTGCCGGCGATCACGCTCTCGAGGCGCCGCAGGCTGGCGCGGGCCTCGTCCTCGACGGGCTGCCTGGCGGTCAGGGCGGAGCGCAGGCCCTCGACCACCGACTGCGTCTGAGTGAGGCGCTCGCGGAGCTCGGCCGCCTGGGACTCCTGGGTGTGGCCGCCAGCCTCGAGCCGGCTGCGCAGCTCCGCGACGTCGCGGACCTGCCCGTCGGCACGCCTGACCAGGCTCCAGACCAGCGCAGCCACGACGCCGATGGCGAGCAGTACACATACAAGGAGAAGGGCGAACAAGAGTTCGAGCAGCGACATGTTGGGCATTGTAGTCCGGGAAGTGGGTATAAACAAGCCTGTTAATCTGACTGAAATGGCACACCCCGAACCGCTTCCCGAGAACGAGCAGGCGCCCGATCGCATCCCGCTCGAAGAGGTCTACATGCGCATGGCCGAAGAGCTGGCCAAGCGTTCGACCTGCGCGCGCCTACAGGTCGGCAGCGTGATCACTACAGGCGACCTCACCCAGGTGCTCGGGATCGGCTACAACGGCAACGCCAGGGGCCTGCCCAACCGCTGCGACTCGACCGAGCCAGGAGCCTGCGGCTGCCTTCACAGTGAACAGAACTGCCTGATCAAGGCAGGCGCCCAGACCCCAGGAAAGGTGATGTTCGTCAGCGCTTCGCCCTGCGTGATGTGCGCCAAGATGATCATCAACACCAACGTCACGCGCGTCTATTACAGGGAGGCGTACCGCAACCCGGCAGGCCTCGACGTCCTGCGGGAGGGCGGGGTGGAGGTGATCCACTACAACCGCTGGCGCGACCTCTGGCGCTAGGGGGTGCGAACGACCTCCCAGCCGTTCTCGGTTTCGACCATCTTCGGCTCCACGATCGGAACCTCGCGTTGGCGCCGCGCGCGAGAAAAGACAGCCGCCGCATCATCCGCATCCGCCACCGACTCCAGAACGGAGCGTGTCGCGTAAACGAGGTTGATGTCGGGATCGCTCAACGCCTTCGAGGGCGCGATCCACAGCCAATCGACGACCTCGCCCTCCTGAGAGTGCACGGTCTGGCCCGGGGGTAGTCTCGCAAGGAAGAATCGTGCGTCGTACCTGCGGCTCAGCATCGCCGGCGTGACCCAGCGGGTAAGCGGTACCAGGCGATCGTAGGCAGCCTCCAGCCCAAGCGAACCAAGCGCCTTCCCGAATGTCGCCCCTTCGGCCACGAGCTTCCTGACTTGCTCGCTCTCACCGTCTCGGGCAAAACGGCGTCCCTTGCGCGCCAGCAGAATGCCGACCTCCTCGAACAGCTCGCGAATCGCGGCAGCGGCGATCGGGTCGGGCGCCTCGGCGTCGTCGGCATGGATGGTGCCTCCCGGAAACACGTGAGCGTCGGGAGCGAAGTCGGCTCCCCCCGGGCGCCGCATCAGCAGTAGCTCCCACGGCTCTCGACCGCGGACCAGGAGCACCGTCGCCGAAGGGCGCGGTGTCACCGGCGGTCCCTGGTTGATCGCTCCCGGCGGCAGCATGTAATTAGGATGCGGTAGTGGACCTCGGGATTGCGGGCAAGGTCGCTCTCGTCACCGCCGGTACGCGCGGGATCGGACTGGGCATCGCCACCGCTCTCGCGTCTGAAGGCGTCAGCGTGGCGGTGGCTGCGCGGACCGAGGCCGACGTCAAGCGCACTGCCGCCGTGCTCGGCGGCGTCGGCATCGTCGCCGACCTTCTCACCGAGGCCGGCTGCCGTCGCGCGGTGAGCGAGACCGAGCACTCGTTGGGCCCGGTCGACATTCTCATCAACAACCTGGGCGTCCGAGCGGGCACCTCCTGGAGCGACACGGGCCCTGCGGAGTTCGAATCCGCCTTCAGCGGCAACGTCGGCGCCAGCGTCCGGATGACGCAGCTCGTGCTCCCCGGAATGCTGGAGCGCGGCTGGGGGCGTGTGGTTGTCATCTCGTCGGTCTGGGGCAGGGAATCTGGCGGCGCCCCCGCCTACAACGCAGCCAAGGCTGCGGAGATCAGCTTCGTGACGTCACTCGCCCGGGAGGTCAGCGCCGGCGGCGTGACTGTCAACGCGATCGCGCCGGGCTCCATCCTGTGGGAGGGTGGCGGCTGGCATCGCCGCCTGCAGTCGGACCCAGAGGCGATGGCAGAGCTCGTTCGGCGCGAGATGCCGCTTGGACGGTTCGGCACCGTGGAGGAGGTGGCGAGCCTCGTCACCTTCGTTTGCTCGCAGCAGGCGAGCCTTGTCAACGGCGCGTGCATCGCGGTGGATGGCGCGCAGTCCCGCTCGAACATCTGAAGGCGCCAGCTCTCGAGTCGCTCCGCTAGATCTAGGGGCCGAAGACCGAGCTCGGGATTCCAAGCTGGCCGGCGATCAGCAGCGTGGTGGGGTAGAGGCCAAGCACCAGTGAAAGGGCGCCGCTGATCGCGATCGCCATCGTGCTGCTTGCCGAGGTCTCGAGCTTGTCGGTTCGCGTCGTCGCCGACCACACTGGGATGAGCACGCGGACGTAGTAGTAGACGGACACGACGCTCATCAACACGGCAACCACCACGAGCCAGGTGTAGCCGGCGCTGACTCCGGCGGTGAACAGGAAGAGCTTGCCGAAGAAGCCGACGAACGGCGGGAAGCCCGCAAGCGACAGCATGAACACGGTCATGAGAATCGCCATCAATGGGTTGCGCTGGTAGAGGCCGTTCAGGTCGGACAGACGGTCGCGGTCGCCGTCGGGCCCGGCGAGCAGCGTGACGACCGCAAACGCGCCGAAGTTCATGAACATGTAGACGAACAGGTAGAAGAGCACAGCGGCAAGCCCACTCTGGCCGCCGGCGATCACTCCGATGAGCACGTAGCCGGCCTGGGCGACACCCGAATAGGCGAGCAGCCGTTTCAGGCTCGACTGCGTGATCGCCATCAGGTTGCCGACGATCATGCTGGTCGCCGCCACGAACGCCAGCAGTGCCTGCCACTCTGGCGCGAGGTGGGGAAGGCCCCCGGCGAAGACCCTGATGATCATGGCGAAAGCAGCAGCCTTGGTGCCTACCGACATGAAAGCGGTGACCGGGATCGGCGCGCCCTGGTAGACGTCAGGCGTCCACATGTGGAACGGCGCCGCCGAGACCTTGAAGGCGAAACCCACGCCCATGAGGACAATCCCAAGCAGGATCAGCGAGTTGCCTGACGACGAGGTCTGGAGGCGGGTGGCGATCTCGGGGATCACAGTCGTGCCCGAGCCGCCATAGATGAGAGCCATCCCGTAGACGACGAAGGCGCTCGCGAAGCCTCCGATCAGGAGGTATTTCGCGGCAGCCTCTTGGGAGCGGGTCTCGCCTCGCGCAAAGCCGCACGCGATGTAGAGGGCGATCGAAAGCAGTTCGAGACCCAGGAATACGGTGACGAGCGAGGTGGCCGAGGCGAGGACCATCATCCCGATGACCGTGGCGAGGATGAGGATGTGGAACTCGCCCTCAAGCATCCCACGGCGCTTGAGGTACGGGTGGGAAATAGCGACCGTGAGGATGCCGAGGACCGCGAACATGATCTCGAAGAAGAGGGCGAAGGTGTCACCGGTGGCGTAGCCCTTGTAGGCCGGCCCGCCCGTGGCGTAGTTCCACCGGTAGACGGCAACCGCCAGCGAGAGCACGTAGCCAACCGCCGCGACCATCGCTACCGCGTCGCCGCGGCGCGACTTCGGCAGGGCGAGGTCGGTGACTATCGCGAACAGCAGGAAGCCAGTGAGGGCGGCGATCGGTGCGATCTGGCTGAGGTCGGACACAGCCTGGCCCCACGAGTAGGTGATGTCAGTCGCCAGCAGAAGCGTCATCGCGCCAGACCTGGTTGCCCAAGGGCCGACATCAGCTGGGTGAGGACGTTGGGGTAGAGGCCGAGCACGAACATGAGCAGGATCAGCGGGGTCAGGAGCGCCAGCTGTCCAGTCTCGATGTCAGTCATCGGCTTACGAATGACCGGCTCACCCTGCATCGTGCCCTGGAACAACCGGAGCATGTACACAGGCGCGAGCACCAGCCCGATCGCGCCGAGCACCGCCAGCACCGGGGTGCGCTGCCAGGCGCCGAGCAGCGTCATGAACTCGCCGACGAAGCTATTCAGGCCTGGCAGCCCCAGCGCGGCGAGCACCACGACTATGAACAAGCCTGCCATGACAGGCATGCGAGCGCCAAGTCCTCCGAGGGCTGAGCGGTCCCGCGTGCCGGCGCGGTCCGCGATCCAGGCCACCATCAGGAACAGGGCGGGAACGATGATTCCGTGGTTGACCATCTGGAGCACGGCGCCCTGTTGCCCCTGGACGTTGAGCGCGAAGATGCCAAGCACGATGAAGCCCATGTGGCTCACGCTCGAGTAGGCGACCAGCAGCTTCATGTCGCGCTGCGCGATCGCCATCAGCGCTCCCCAGATGATCGCGGCGACCGCGAGCACCGGGATCACCCACCGCCAGTCCCACC
>DAIUFK010000028.1:0-25823 GCA_036844615.1 Candidatus Dormiibacterota bacterium
CTGGGATCACGAACATGCGTACTCTCGCGACCCAGGTCCGGCTGCGGCGGCTCGACCGCGCCTTCTCGGAGGCGCTCGATCGCCTGCTGTCGGAGCCGGCCGAGCGCGAGATGGTCGGCCTGATATCCGCCAAGCTCCTGGAGCTCGCCAGCGACGTCCGGGAGGCCTGGCGGCGCGAGAGCGCAGCTAGCCGGCCTGCTGACGCCCTTGACGGCTACGTCAAAGAGGCGCTGCGGACCGCCGAGTTTGCGATCGCGGCGCTACCTCAGACCGGAGCCGACCTGGAGCTGCTGGGCCGCGACTTCGATGGCGCCGTGCTGCCTTTGGAGGTCTTCCTGCGGGGCCTGGACTCAGAGCCGGCCCTGGAGCGCTCCGCCTAGGAGCTTCGGGGTGCCCGACGAACCCCTGTCCACAGACTGGGCCTACGCCGCCGGCTTCGTCGACGGCGAAGGCTGCATCGCGATCGTCAGATCATTCGTGCCTTTGCGTGGCCGCTACCAGTACGGAGTCCAAGGTGTGCTTGCCAACCGCGATCGTGGCGTCCTCGAGTGGATGCGCGGCACCTGGGGCGGCTGGGTCGTCGCCGTAAACTCAGGGCGAGGACTCGCGAGGGCCAGTTGGTCATGGAGGTGCCCAACCGGCATATCTGCTCGGCCGTTTCTTACGGGAATACGGCCCTGGCTTCGAATCAAGGGTCCTCAATGCGATAACGCTCTAACAATGATTGACCTATTACAGCGGGGCCGAACGCTCGGTCGCGGAGTGAAGCTACCTCAGTCATGGCTAGACGAGCAGGAAAAGCACTATTGGATTCAGCGCGAACTAAACCACCGGGGCAGCGCCCCATTTGTCGCACGACCGATGCACTCGTCACGCCAAATCAGCCGCGATCGAGCCGTGGCCGCCAACAGCGGCCTCTGATGCCCTTCCGCGGCATTATGGTACGGGAAACTGTTCTTATCAGCATCATTATCTGGAGATCAGACGGTGTCTGGAGCCTTCCCCGCCCCGCCAGAAAGACCTGACCTGAGCAGCTGATCGCGCTTCACTTTGCCTTCCGCGACAACGACGCCGTCAGCGAGCACGACCGGGACGCGCCAGTCGTAGAGGCGAAATAGCTCGTCGTCGGCGTCGACATCGCGCAGCTCGGGGTGGAGGCCGAGGTCCTGGAGGAGGGCCAAAGCCTGATCGCAGAGGTGGCAGCCTTGCCGAGTGACCAGGACGACTTGCACGCCTCTGAGCCTACCGCAGGGCTAGGCCGGCAGTCGCAGTGTCTCCCCTACCTCGATCTTGGGGCTGTGAAGGCCGTTGAGGCGCTCGATCTCGTCTACGCGCACCCGAACGTCATCCGAGGGGTAGCGGGCGGCGGCGATGCCCCATAGCGTGTCGCCAGGCTCGACGACCATCGAAGCGATGACCGGAGGCGTGTCTCCAAACGCCACCTTGGAGAGCCCGACGCTCACACACGCCGCCACGACCATAACGAGCGCCCAACGCCCAAGATGGCGCAGCGGCGCCTGGCGGTTGGACCGGAGCGGGCGGATCGAGTAGCCGGTGGCGTACATGTGTTCGGTAACGGTAGCGAACGGGTGTTCGCTTGTCAAGCCATCGAACAAAGGTTTGCACTTCGCGGGCCTTTTTGTTAGAGTGGCCTTAACGTCGCTGAATACGCTCCTGGAGATGACAACAAATTGACCGATCAACTCACCGAACGGCAAGGCAAGATCCTCGATTACATCCGCTATGTGACCCGGATCCGCAGCTATCCCCCGAGCGTGCGCGAGATCGGCGAAGCCGTCGGGCTTAGCTCCAGCTCAACCGTCCACAACCACCTGAACCAGCTGGAGCGCAGGGGTCTGATCAAGAGGGATCCGAGCAAATCCCGCACCGTCCAGCTCGTCAATGACGCCCAGGCCGACGCCCAGCGCCGCAACGCCCTCTCCATCCCGGTGGTGGGCAACGTGGCGGCCGGCGTCCCCATCCTGGCCGAGCAGAACATCGAGGACCACGTCCTCCTGTCCAGCGACATGGCCCAGGAAGGCAACTTCCTCCTGCACGTGCGAGGCGACAGCATGATCAACGCGGGCATCCTCGACGGCGACCTGGTCCTGGTGAAGCCACAACAGGAAGCCACCAATGGATCGATCGTCGTGGCCCTTGTCGACGGCGACGCCACAGTGAAGAGGTTCGAGCGGGGCAACGGCCACGTCAAGCTCATCGCCGAGAACCCTGCCTACGAACCGATAGTGACCACCAATGTCAGCCTTGTCGGCGTCGTCCGCGGGGTGATCCGCCTCCTGAAGTAGCGGAGCCCCGCTCGGGGCTCCCGGCGGCTGCGTAAACCTCGAACCGTTGGGCGGCATGCCGGGGTACCCAGCCCCAGGCGCGCGTGCCGCCCTCGACGTACTCAGTCCTTTCCACGCCCCCCACCTTGCGCAGGGCGGCCAGCACCGACTCCCCGCCGTAAGGCACCAGGATCTCGAAGTCGACGGTGTCGCCACGGCTTGACCGATCGACAGCGCTGAGCAGCTCGCCGAGACCGGTCCGCTTGGTTGCCGAGATGGCCACCGCCTCCGGGTACCTCGTCGAGATCGCCCCGATGGCACGGCGGCGGGCAGCAGGCCCGAGCAGGTCGACCTTGTTCAAGACGACGACACGAGGCTTGTCCCTGGCGCCGAGGTCTGTGAGCACCTGCTCCACCGTCGCCGCCTGCTCCAGCGCCATCGGCGAGCTCGCATCCAGCACCTGGACGATAAGGTCGGCCTCCGTCACCTCCTCGAGCGTGGCTCGGAAGGCCGCCACCAGGTCGGTCGGCAGCTTCTGAATGAAACCCACAGTATCGGTGAGGAGCATCTCCCGGCCGGTCGGCAGGCTCAGGCGCCTCGTCGTCGGGTCGAGCGTCGCGAACACGCGATGCTCGGCGTGGACGTTGGCCCCGGTCAGGGCATTCAGCAGAGTCGACTTTCCCGCATTCGTATAGCCGACTATCGCCGCCGTCTCGAGCTGAGCGCTCCTGCGGCCGGTACGTTGCTGGTGGCGCTGCGAGCGCACCTGCTCGATCTCCCGCTCCAGGTCGCGCATGCGCTTTCTGATCCGCCGGCGTTCCACCTCGATCTGCTGTTCGCCGGCGCCACCTCGCGCCCCCACCCCACCTCGGCGCCCACCCACCTGCCGGTCGTACGCGTAGGAACCGATCAGTCGAGGCAGCATGTGATGCAGCCGCGCCGCCTCCACCTGCAGGCGCCCCTCGTGCGTGCGCGCATGCTGGGCAAAGATGTCGAGGATCACCTCAGTTCTGTCGAGCACCCTCGTCTTCAGCTCGCGCTCGAGATTGCGCTGCTGGCGGGGGCTGAGGTCGTCGTTGCAGATGACGACGTCAAAGGCCCCTTCGACCTTAAGGTCGCGCAGCTCCTCCACCTTGCCCATGCCTATGAAATGGGCGGGGTCCACCCCACTCCTTGTCTGGATATCGGTGCCGACGACCTCTGCTCCTGCGGTGCGAGTCAGGTCGGCCAGCTCGGCCATCTGGTCTCTGACCGTCTGCGATGTCGTCCCCGGGAGCAGGATCCCCACCAGGTAGGCCCGCTCGCGCGGCGGTCTGGTCGTGATCAGAGCTTGAGCGTCCTCAGCCGCGCCATCGCCTCTTCCAGACGCGCGTCGGGAGCTGTCACCGACAACCTGAAGTACCCCTCGCCATGCGCGCCGAAGCCAACGCCCGGCGTTATGTTCACGCCGACCTCGTCGAGCACGTGCCCCGCGAAGCCGATCGAGTCATAACCGTCAGGCACAGGCGCCCACACATAGAAGGTCGCGCGTGGCGGTTTGATCGACCAGCCCAGCGTATTGAGGGTATCGGCGACCAGCCGGTGGCGCCGCGCGTAAATCTCGTTCGCCGCGCGCGTCTCATCCTCCCCCCCATTCAGCGCCTCGATCGCCGCCCACTGCACCGCTTGGAAGATCCCTGAATCGATGTTCGTCTTGAGCTGCCCTATGAGCCCGACCAGGTCGGCGCGCCCACAAACCCAGCCGATACGCCAGCCGGTCATGTTGAAGGTCTTGGACAGCGAGTGAAACTCCAGACCCACCTCCCTGGCTCCGGGAATCTCGAACAGGCTGAGCGGCCGGTAGCCGTCGAAACAGATCTCGGAGTAGGGCGCGTCGTGGCACAGCACGATCCCACGCTGACGGCAGAACTCGACAGCGCTGACAAGAAACTCGCGCTCCGCCACGGCTGCAGTCGGGTTGTTCGGATAGTTGAGCCACATGAGCGTCGCGCGATCGGCGATCTCGTCAGGAATCACGTCGAGGTCTGGCAGCCAGTGGTTTTCGAGCGTCAGCGGCATCACGTACGGATCGGCGCCTGCCATGATCGCTCCCGTCGCGTAGACGGTGTAACCCGGGTCGGGAGCGAGCACCACGTCGCCAGGGTCGACGAGCGCCAGCGGCGCGTGAGCGATCCCGTCCTTGGAGCCGAGCGTCGGCAAGATCTCGGTGGCGGCGTCGAGACTGACGTCGAATCGCTGCTTATACCAGCCCGAGATGGATTCGCGGAGCTCTGCCAAGCCGAAGTACGACGGGTAGCGGTGGTTGGCCGGATCCGCGGCAGCCTCCTGCAGCACGCTCACTATGCGCTGAGGCGTCGGCAGGTCAGGGTCGCCGATGCCGAGCGAGATGACGTCCACCCCCGCCGCCTTCTTCGCGCGGACCTTGCGATCGATCTCAGCGAACAGGTAGGGCGGGATGCGACTCAGGCGCTGGGCGCCGGCATTGGCCGTTCTGCTCAACTCGACTCCTTCATGTATTTGAGGATAACCCGCTCGGGAAATGCCGAGACCATTTGCTACCCTCGACTCCCGTGAACCCCTCCCTGCCCAGCGTCTCGGTGGTCGTCCCCGCATACAGGAGCGCCCTCTCATTGCCGGAGCTGGTCCGCAAGCTCGAGCCTGTGCTGGAGAGTGCGGCGTCGGACTACGAGCTGATCCTCGTCGACGACGGGAGCGGCGACGGCACCTGGCAGGTGATCGAGGACCTCGCCAGGGGCCACGAGTGGGTCCGCGGCGTGCGCCTGATGCGCAACTACGGCCAGCACAACGCACTCCTGTGCGGCATCCGCCGGGCTCGCTACGAGCTGACCCTCACCCTGGACGACGACCTGCAGCACCCGCCGGAAGAGATCCCGAGGCTGTTGAAGCAGCTTGGAGCAGAAACCGACGTCGTCTACGGCACGCCGGCGGTAGAGCAGCACGGCCTGTGGCGCGATATGGCCACCCAGGTCACCAAGTTCGCACTCCAGTCCGCGATGGGCGCCCCGATCGCCCGCAAAGCGGGCGCCTTCAGGGTGTTCCGGACCCAGCTCCGAGACGCGTTTGCAAACTACGACGCGCCCTATGTCAGCGTCGACGTCCTTCTGACCTGGGCAACGACCCGCTTCGAGGCGATCAAGGTCCGGCACGAGCCGCGCACCATAGGCGCTTCGAACTACACCTTCAAGAAGCTTGTGGTGCACGCGCTCAACATGCTCACCGGCTTCAGCACCTGGCCCCTGCGGCTGGCCAGCCTGATCGGCTTCTTCTTCACGCTCATGGGCACTTTGGCCTTGTTCTATGTCCTCATTCGATTCTTCATCGAGGGCGGCAGCGTGCCAGGCTTCCCATTCCTTGCCTCGATGATCGCGATCTTCTCGGGCGCTCAGCTCTTTGCGCTTGGCGTCATAGGCGAGTACCTGGGGCGGATGCACGCACGCTCGATGCAGCAACCCACCTACACCGTGCGGGAGGTCGCCGAGACGCGCTCGGTGCGAGCCGCCGAGCCAGAGAAGATGCCGCGCAAGGCAGCGCTGAAGTGATCTCGGAGGCAGTGGTTCTCAGCGGCATCGAGCCTGAGGACATCCCGCAGATCGTCGCCTGGCGGAACCGGCCTGACATCAGCGACTCATTCATCGAATACGAGCCGTTGACGAACGATGCCCAGCTGCGCTTCCTGACCCGCATGGACGAGTCGAAGGATCGCAAGCTGTGGCTCATCAACGCTCGCGACCCGAACCGGGCAGCCCCTTACGCGAAGGTCGTCCGTCCCACCCCTGATGCCATTCCGGTGGGCACTATCGGGTTGAAGGACATCGACATGCGCAACCGCCACTGCGAGCTTGCCTCGATGTTCATCGCCGAGCTCGACTACCGCAACTTCCAGGTCGCCTTCGACGCCGAATGGCTCGTGCTGGACTACTGCTTCAATCATCTCGGCATGCACAAGGTGATTGCCTGGGTGCCCGCCTACAACACCGACGTCGCCAAGCTTCACCTCGTGATGGGTTGGAAGAAGGAGGGCGTTCTGCGCGAACACGTCCTCAAGAAAGGCAGGTTTGAGGACGTCACGCTCTTGGCCATCTTCAGCGATGAGTTCGCCAGGCGATTCAGCAAGAGGCTGAAGGAAACCGGCGTCGCACGTGAGGCTGAGAAACCATGACGGCCGGCCAGCCCGTGGTCGACGCCATCAACAGTGCGGTCGACGACCTGAACGAGATACTCGACGCTGACGAGCGCCTGGGCAAGTCCCCTGACGAAGCTCTCATCGGCAAGGACGCCAAGCTCGACTCGTTGGGCCTGGTCAACCTGATCGTGCTGGTCGAAGAGAAGATCCAGCAGAAGTTCGACGTGGGCATAACGCTTGTCGACGAGAGGGCCATGTCGCAATCCAAAAGCCCGTTTCGAACGCTGGGCAGCCTTGCGGAGTTCGTCGAAGAGCAGTTGAACGAACATGGCCGATGAACCGCGGAGGATGGTGATCACCGGGACCCGCAAAGGCCTCGGCAAGCACCTCGTGGAGCACTACACGCGAGCCGGTTGGGAGGTCTTCGGCTGCAGCCGCCAACCTGTCGACTACACCTTGCCTTCTTATCGCCACTACGCGCTCGATGTCGCGGATGAGGCGGCTGTAGGAGAGATGTTCGCCGAGATTGGGCGAGACAACGGACACCTGGACGTGCTCATCAACAATGCAGGGATCGCCTCGATGAACCATGTCCTGCTGACACCGATGTCGACAGTCGCCGACATCTTCAAGACCAACGTCCTGGGCACCTACCTGTTCAGCCGGCAGGCTGCGCGCCTCATGTCACGCAGGCGCTTCGGGCGCATCGTCAACATGGCAACGGTGGCGACCCCTCTGAAGCTGGAGGGTGAGGCGGCGTATGCGGCCTCCAAAGCAGCGGTCGTGGCGCTGACTCAGATCATGGCTCGCGAGCTCAGCGAACTGGGCATCACGGTGAATGCAGTGGGCCCAGGCCCGCTCGACACGGATCTCACTCGCACCGTCAAGAAAGAGAAGATCGAAAAGCTGCTGGGGCAACTCGCCATCCACAAGCTGGGCGAGATGACCGACGTGACCAACGTGATCGACTTCCTGATCGCCCCGCAGAGCGCAGCGGTCACGGGCCAGACCATCTATCTCGGTGGCGCCTGATCTTCGTCGACTTCCTGCATGAAGTAGTCGCCGCCAACCCGGAGCGAGAGGCCATCGTGTGGCACGGCGGCTCCTTCAGCTACGAGTGGCTCGGTGAGAGCTGGCGACTCTGGAACGCGAGGCTCGAGGAAGCTAAGTTGTTACCGCAGGCGGTTGTCGTTTTGGAGGCTGACTTCTCGCCCACGGCAATCGCGGCGTTCCTTGCGCTCGTGGAGCGCGGGTGCGTGGTGGTTCCTCTGTTGCGATCGACTCGCGGCGACCGGGAGCGGATCTATCGCATCGCACAGGCCCAGCACCGGCTGCGCATCGATGAAACCGAGGTCTGGGAGCTCGTAGCGCTTCCGGGAGAACCTAACCACCCGCACTATCAAACCCTTCGCGAGCGCGGTCACCCAGGGCTGGTTCTTTTCAGCTCGGGCACCTCGGGGGAACCGAAGGCGGCGGTGCACGACGTGGTTCCGCTGCTGGCCAAGTACAGGACCCCGCGGCCTGCCTGGCGCACTGTCACGTTCCTGCTGTTCGATCATATCGGCGGGATCAACACCATCCTCCACACGCTTTCGAACGGTGCCACTCTGATCACCGTCGAGGAACGTACTCCCGACGCCGTCTGCGCAGCCATCGAGCGGACCAAGGCCGAAGTCCTTCCCGCCTCACCGACCTTCCTGCGGCTCCTGCTGCTCAGCTCGGCCCAGGATCGCTTCGATCTCAGCAGCGTCAGGGTTGTCAACTACGGCACCGAGCCGATGTCGGAGGCCACGCTGAAACGGCTTCAGGAGGCCTTTCCGCACGCCAAGCTGCTGCAGTCGTACGGACTGGCCGAGGTCGGGATCCTGAGATCGAAGTCAAAGAGCAATGACTCAGTCTGGCTGAAGCTGGGCGGCGAAGGAATTGAAACCCGAGTCGTTGACGGCATCCTCCAGATCAAGTCCCCTTCAACCATGCTCGGCTACCTCAACGCCCCAAGCCCCTTCACCGACGACGGCTGGTTTGTCACCGGTGATGCAGTTGAGGTGGACGGCGATTACATGCGGATCCTCGGTCGCCGCTCCGAGCTCATCAACGTCGGGGGCGAGAAGGTCTATCCCTCAGAGGTCGAAGAGGTGATCGAGTCGATGGATAACGTGGCGGCAGCGACCGTCTATGGACAGCCCAACCCCTTGATGGGCAACATCGTCTGCGCGAGGGTGGCTCTCCTGGAGCCGGAGGAGGAAAGCAAATTCGCGATCCGGCTGAAGCGCCATTGTCGCGAGCGCCTACCCTCCTACCAGGTCCCAGTCAAGGTGGAGGTGGTCGGTCGCGAGATGATCGGCGAGCGATATAAGAAGCTGAGAACGTCGTAACGGTCTAGGCGTCAAACCCGCGGACAGTCTCGAGCACCAGGTCCTGTTCCGATTCGCTGAGGCGGTTGTAAAAGGGAAGACGAACCAGGCGATCGCTGACCTCCTCAGTTACAGGGCACTGCCCCTGCCGGCCTCCGAAGCGGCGGCCCATCTCGGAAAGATGCAGCGGGAGGTAGTGGAAGACGCTGAGGATGCCCTTGCTCCTGAGCCTGTCCATCAGCCGCTGGCGGGCATCGAGGCTGGGCATCAGCAGGTAGAACATGTGATGTGGCTGCTCCCGGTCGGGCGGCACAACGGGCAGGCGCGCGCCGATCTGATTCGCCCACTCGGCAAGGCCGGAGTCGTAGCGCTCCCAGATCCGCCGCCGTCGCTCCTGGATGGAGTCCCTTGCCTCGAACTGCCCAAGGAGCACGGCGGCAAGGAGATCTGAGGGTAGGTAGCTGGAGCCGATGTCAGTCCACGTGTACTTATCGACAAGGCCGCGGAAAAAGCGGCTGCGGTTGGTGCCTTTCTCGCGAATGATCTCGGCACGCTCGACAAAGCTCTTGTCGTTGACAAGGAGGGCGCCCCCCTCCCCACAGCTGAAGTTTTTCGTCTCGTGAAAGCTCTGGGCTCCCATGCATCCGAACGTGCCCAGTTGCTTGCCCCTGTACGTGCCGAACAGGCCGTGGGCGTTGTCTTCGACGACCGCTACGCCCGACGCCTCAGCCACCCTGAGGATGACTTCCATCTCGCAGCCGACTCCCGCGTAATGGACAGGCACAGCGGCGCAGGTCCGCTCTGTGACCAGCTCCTCGAACTGCCGCTCGTCGAAGTTGAGGGTGTCGGGCCTGACGTCGATGAAGATTGGTTTCGCGCCGCGCAGCACGAAGGCGTTCGCCGTCGAGACGAAGGTGAACGCGGGCAGGATTACCTCGTCTCCCGCTTTGATGTCGAGAAGCAGGGCCATCATCTCCAGCGCGTGCGTGCAGGAGGTGGTGAGCAGCGCTTTGGCAACCCCGAGCTCAGCCTCCAGGTATTCGTGGCAGCGCTTGGTGAAGGTCCCGTCGCCGGAGATCTGGCCGCTGGCAATCGCCGCTTCGAGGTACTCGTGCTCTCTGCCTTCGAAGCTTGGCTTGTTGAACGGGATCAGCCATTCGTGGGGGGTCGTGCTCATGCTGCCGAGCTCACGTAGGTGAGGATATCTTGCAAAGGATCGGGTTCGATCTCGAACCACCTCACCCGAGGATCGTGCCTCCACCACCGCAGCTGCCGGCGCGCGTACCGCCGATTGGATTGAGCCATTGCCTTGGGCAGCTGCTCAAGCGTCAGCTCGCCGCGGATGTGAGCCAGGGTCTCTGCATAGCCGATACCAGTGAGGACAGGAGCACTTTCTGGAACGCCTGCCTCGAGGGCGGCTAGCGTCTCCGCCACGAGCCCCCGCTCGACCTGCTGCCGGCTGCGCTCCTCCAGCCTGCTGTCGATGACATCGAGCGGTGCCGTAAGGCCTATCCGCAACGAGTTCCACGACGGTGGCGTGCGTGTGCGTAGACGGCGGAGTGGCCCGCCCGCGACCTCGAGGACCTCGATGGCTCGGATCATCCGGACCGGATTCTGAAGGTCGACGCCGGGATCATCGTCGAGGGCCAGCAATCGGTCGCGCAAAGCCGGCGTGTCAAGGGTCTGCAACTTTGCGCGCAACTCGGGGTTCGGCGGCACGCCGGTGAGGCTGAACCCGTCACATAAGGCGTCCACGTAAAGCATCGTGCCCCCCTCGACGATCCGAAACCGACCCCGCATCTCGATGTCCGCGAAAGCCGCGCGTGCGCCCTGCACGTACTCGGCTGCATTGAACGTCGTGGCGGCAGGGTCGACGAAATCGACCATGTGGTAAGGCATCTCAAGGCGCTGTTGCTCGCTCGGCTTGTTGGTGGCTATGTCCAGCCGCTGGTACACCTGTTTGGAATCGGCGACCACGATCTCACCTCCGAGCTCGATCGCGAGCCTGAACGCTAGTTGCGACTTGCCGATGCCGGTTGGTCCGACGATGACGGGCACGCTGCGCATCCGGATCAGCTTCTGAGCTTGAAGACGATGAGACCGTCCTGGTCATCGCGC
Organism: Candidatus Dormiibacterota bacterium; assembly: GCA_036844615.1. Classification (GTDB taxonomy): domain Bacteria; phylum Chloroflexota; class Dormibacteria; order Dormibacterales; family Dormibacteraceae; genus Palsa-872. The sequence goes on from DAIUFK010000028.1 coordinate 10,902, forward strand.
TGGTAGGCGTCCGCGAGAAACTGGTCGAACTGGGACGGCGATCCCTTGTGAAGCTCGCGGACCGCAGGGAGGTCGTTGCTGAAGTCGACCTTGTAATAGATGACCCACGTCACAGGCAGGGCTCGCATGGCCCTTTCGGCTCCCGCGAGCTCGGCGGGCGGTGTCACGCCCGGAACCAGGAACAACACAGGTACAGGCGGTACCCGGCCCGTGATCTGGTACAGCGAGGGTCCTGTCGGCATGAACGCGACGGCCTCGGGGTGCTGGGAGGTGAACTTCATGGCGCCGGCGACGATGGGAACGCTCTCAAAAGTCGTGCAGATGGAGCCGCTCGGCGTGCTCACCTCTTGTAGAAAACCAATGCCATCTGTGTGGCACGTGAGCGCGTAACCCAGGACCAATGGCGACAAGCCGGTCAAGTAGATGGCGGCCAGCGGAATCGCTGCTGCCCTCCCCAAAACTGAACTCGTGCGCATGCCGGCGAGAGTCCGCTTCAACGGCATCGCCACCAGCAGCAGGGTGAGACAGGAGCTCAACCAAAAGTTTTGGTCCGACATGTGAACGATCAGGACCGAGGCGTACAGGCCGGCCGACACGATGCCGAGGAGCGCCCAATCGGGAATCTCGTCGAGCCTGGTGCGCCGGCCCCACACGGCAACCGCGGCGTAAACGCCGGCGGCGATCGGGCCGATCACGGCGAGGAGCCAGTGCATGGGTATCGCCCACAGGGCGCCGATGCTGGCCTCCCAGAACGATGTGTCGTGGAGCAGAGCCGGCTGCCAGGGGAACGGGATGGCCTGGCTGGCGCCAAAGGTCTGGAACGTATAGAGGACCGTGTCAGTGAAGAAGGCGGGCACCGCCCCCAGCACGCCCAGCACAGCAAGGACGAGAACTCCAGGGATCGCGATCGCGACAACCATGGGAACCAATGACCGGCTGACTCGCCGCTCGATCAGCCAGGCAGCCACGAGGCCGGCCAGCACGGCGGGCAGGGAAGACTGAAGCATGATCAGGGCGGCTGACGCCGCCAGGCCGGCAAGGACGAACCAGCGAACCGGCGAGGTGCTCCTGCGGGCGGCGAGCAACGCCGCAGTCATGGCCAGGACGAAAGTGACCGACCAGAAGTGGTACGGCGAGAACTCCTGGAACACCGGGAGCCACGTGCCCCAAAGCAGTGCGGTCGCTGCCGCCCATGCCGGTCCGACCAGCCGCGTCCCGATCCGGGCCACCAGCCCGACCCCGATCACCATCACCACCCCTGTCAACAGGCGATCGTTGACCACCGAGACCCCAAACAGCTTGAAAAGTCCGGCGTACAAGAAGATGGCTCCAGGAGGGATGGCGGCAAAGAAGTCGCGGTAGGGCACCTGTCCGGCTGCCACCTGCATCGCCTGGCCCGCGAGCACTGCCTGGTCCTCGTAGATGTTGACCCAGCGCAGCCTTGGGACGATCGTGATCGCCATTCCCGCCATCGCGACCAGCGGCCACAGCCAGCTGGCGGTGGTCGAAGGCACTCTTGTGCTCTTCACTGCCGCGCGACGACCGGCTCGACTCGAACCGCAACCGCCCCGGCAGTGGCCGGTTGCCTTGTGAGGGCATCCACGACCAGCAGGCCGAGCCAGCCGAGGATGAAGACGAGCAGCAGGCCTGGGCCGTATCCGGCGGCGAGGTACGTTGCCAGCAAGCCGAACGTAAGCCATCCCCAGTGCCACAACGGCACCTGGGTTCGCAGGTAGAGCCAGGCGGCAGGCGCAAGGACCGCGAAGTCAGATGGGTTGTGATAAGGGGCTGCCAGCAACGTCCCGAGGATGCCGGCGACCATCACCATCTCCAGGCCCCTGCGCCGAAGCGCGTAAGCCAATGCCAGGGCAATACCGCCGCAAACGAGCCCGACACCGATGGTGACGGGGCCCGCGCCGAAGAGGCCTGCAAGGGTCCACGCGAGGTTGGCTGTCTGGCCCTGCTCGACGCTGAGGTCAGCGCGAAGCTGATCCAGGCCCAGGCCGCCAAGGCTTGCGACCGAGGCCAGCGTGAGCAGCGCGGCGCCAACCAGCCAGGTGATGAAAAGACGGCGCCGGCCAGCGATGAGCAGTGCAACGGGAACCAGGATTGCCACCTGCGGCTTGAGCACAAGCGCCACCAGCACCAGGCCGGCGAGCACGTCACGGTCGCGCGCTGCGAGCCACCACGCAAGCACCGTCGACGCGGCGATCAACGGCGTCACCTGGCCTGTCTGGATGGCGATCAGCACTGGATAGACGCAGGCGGCGGTCAGGAAAAGCGCAACTTTGCCAATTCCGCGGCCAGGAGCCACAAGCCAGCCCGCAGCGCCCAAGGCCAACGCCGAAAATCCGGCGAAGGTCCAGAACGCAGGCACCAAGGGCAGGAGAGTCAGCGGCGCGACCAGCCAGGCGACCGGCGGCGGGCTCACGAAATACCTCCTCCAGTCGAAGACATCGGACGCCGGGTGGAGCTGGTAGAAAACCTGCTGCTGCAGGCCGACGTCATAGATGCGGTCCCACCCGTGCTCCAGGCCGATGCGTGCGGCACCGTAGTAGTAGCTGAAGTCGAGTGAGTCGATCGGCCGCGGGAAGCCGCTGAAGTACAGCGGCAGGTAAAGGCCGACGAGCCAGATGACGAGGACGACGAGATAAGCCGCCAACCAGATTGGCGGGCGCTTGGCCGGCAGGCGACTCATGGCCGGGACTGTACCCGTCCGCGCCGGAAGTCGGTCTCGGGTCAGTCGACTTGCCCCACAGCGACCCAGGCTCGCGCCGTAAGGTCAAAAGGCCCGTCAGGAGAGCCCAGCTTGCGGAACACCGACAACCGGAGCACATCCTGGCGGTCCGGCGCCAATGACGCGCAATACGTGCCGGCCGGCCCGATGCCGGATGGAAATGGCGCCCAGAAGTCGGAGAAGTCTTCATAGCTCGCCGCGACCACCAGCTGATCCACATTGACGTCATGCAACCTGGCGCCCACCCAGAGCTCTTCAAGCTCCTCTGGCGTGCACCACCGCATATCGCGTTCGTCAGGAGCATCGGGATCCAGCTCGCGCGCCGCATCCCAAAATGTGCGGAGCATCGTCATCTCGCCCGCGTAATCCCACACGCACGACGCGACGGTGCGGCGAGCCGTCCGATGCATCTCGCTCACGCCGGCGCGAGCATCGCGCATGAAATTGATGACCAGCTGAGAGAGCACAACGTCAAACGAGCGATCGTCGAAGGGCAGCGCTTCGGCGGCGCCAAGCCGGACGTCCGCACCTGGCACTCGGCTCATGGCCATCTCGACGAACGGTTTCGAAGGATCGATTCCTGCCACGTTCTCGGCGCCGACCCGGCGGGCCAATGTCTCGAGCGCCGCTCCCGGACCGCAGCCCACGTCGAGCGCGCTGTCGCCTTGCCTCACACCGGCACGATCGACCAGAGCCTCGGCCAGCGCGCCGGTATAACGCCCGACAAAGCGGGCGTACATTTCGGTCCCCGTTTCGAAGCTCAAGCGCTCAGTAATTCCTACGGAAGTGACGTGTCAGGTCCTGCCACTCGACCACCAGGCGGGTCGGACGTCCGTGAGGGCACGTGACCGAGTCCTGCGCCGCCTCCAGGTCCACGAGTAGCCTGCGCTGCTCGGCGGGATCGAGGACGTCCCCGAACCTCACAGCGGAGTGGCATGCGAGCGCTGCTGCCGCCTTCTCAAGCGCCCCATCGCCCCGGTTGTCGGCGAGAGCGGCAAGGGTCTCCTGGATCGCAGCGGTGGCTCGTCCGGCCGGCATCTCAACTGGAACAGCGATGATCCGCAGGCTGCGCGGGCCGAAGTCCTCGTACTCGAGGCCGAGGTTGGCAAGATCGGCACGATGGTCCGCCGCCGCTGCCATCAACCGTGGCTCGACGTCAACGGCCTGCGGAATCAACAGCGGCTGGCTCATCCCGCGTCCCGTCCGAAGGCGTTCCAGCAGCCGGTTGTAGACAACCCTCTCGTGAGCTGCGTGCTGGTCGACGAGCACCAGCCCCTGTGGTCCCTCAGCCACGAGGTAGCCAGGACCAACCTGGCCGATCGGCCGCAGCATGCTTTGGTCCTGGCGCTCTGTGACCCTGTCGGCGGTGGCCACGGTGGCGGCGGCCTCGTGCAGCGTGAGCTGCGGCATGGTTTCAGCGGCTACGTATGTCGGAGCACCGGCGGTCGATTGGTACCTGTAAGGCTCGCTGCCGCCGAGGGCGGCGCGCACCGCCCGCTGCAGCGCTGAGAAGACCGCTCCCTCCTCTCTGAACCGAACCTCGCGCTTGGCGGGATGGACGTTCACGTCGACGAGCTCGGGGTCGATGCCTATATCGATCACCGCCACCGGATGGCGGCCCCTCTCGAGCATCCCCTGGTAGCACTCCTCCAACGCGTAGATGAGCGGGCGCGAGCTGATCGGCCTGCCATTGACGGCGAGCACCATGCCATCGCGGTTGCCCCGGCTCATGCGAGGCTGGCTCACCATCCCGCTGACGAGCGGCATGCCGACCATGTCAAGCATCTCGGCGGCGACAGGCACGCCGTAGATCGAGGCGATAGCGCGCCGCCGGTCCCCATCGCCTGCGCTGCTGACGGCCGATCGCGCATCGAGCGTGAGCTGGAACTTGACGTGTGGATGGAGCAAAGCGAAAGCGGTGACGACATCCTTGATGGCCGCAATCTCAGTGGCGTCCGATTTGAGGAACTTCAGGCGTGCGGGCACGTTGGCGAAGAGATCCTTCACCTCGAGCGTCGCGCCAGGCAGCAACGCTCCCGAGCCGTGCTCGACCACCTCACCGGCTCGCACGCGGATCCATGCGCCGGCGCTGATGCATTCGACGTCGGCCACCGATGCGATGCTCGCCAACGCTTCGCCGCGGAACCCGAGGCTCGCGATTCCATCGAGGTCCGATAGCTTCGTGACCTTGCTGGTCGCGTGTCGCACGAACGCCATCGAAATGTCGTCGGCCGAGATCCCGGTGCCGTCGTCGCTGACCCGGATCGAAATCTTGCCGGCTCCCCGTACGTCGATGCTGATGCGCCGGGCGTCGGCATCGATGGCGTTCTCGACAAGCTCCTTCACCACCGACGCGGGCCGCTCGATCACCTCGCCCGCCGCTATGGCGTCAGCAACCTCCGGCGCAAGGAGATGGATCGTCGCCGTCACTGCCCCGTAGCCTTGGTGCGGAGCTCATACAGCTTCTGCAGGGCCTCGAGCGGGCTTAGCGAATCGGGCTCGAGCTCCTCCAGCTCCTTACGCAGCGGGTCAGGCGCCATCTCCATGGGCAGGCCGAGCTGCTGCTCGGGCGGCTCGAGGGGGCGCTGGCGCTCCAGCTCGGCGAGGACCTGGCGGGCCCGCGCGATGACGCCAGACGGCAGGCCGGCGAGAGCGGCGACGTGGATTCCGTAGGAGCGGTCGGCGCCGCCGGGAACGACCTTGTGCAGGAAGCGAACCGCCTCACCCTCCTCCAGCACCTCGACGCGCTGGTTGCGCACGCGCGACAGGCGCTCCGCGAGAGCGGTCAGCTCGTGGTAATGCGTGGCGAAGAGCGTGCGGCAGCCGAGTCGCGGCGAGTCGTGGAGGTGCTCGACCACGGACTGGGCGATCGAGAGCCCGTCGTAGGTCGAGGTCCCCCTCCCCACCTCGTCGAGGATGACCAGCGACGCCCGCGTCGCGTGGTTGAGGATGTGCGCGGTTTCCGTCATCTCGACCATGAAGGTCGACATGCCCGCGGTGATGTCGTCGTGTGCGCCGACGCGCGTGAAGATCCTGTCGGCGAGACCCACCACGGCGCGCTCTGCCGGCACGAAACTGCCGCACTGCGCAAGCAGGACGATTACCGCCGCCTGGCGGAGATACGTGGACTTCCCTGCCATGTTCGGCCCGGTCAGGATCGTGATCTGCTCCGAGTCAGGGTCGAGATCGAGGTCGTTCGCGACGAAAACGCCTGCTGGCAGGCTGTGCTCGACCAGAGGGTGACGGCCGCCCTTGATGCTCAGCCGCAAGCCCGCGTTGACCTCCGGTCGCCGCCAGCCGAGATCCGCCGCCGCGACCGCCAGGCTCAAGAGCGCGTCGACGCCCCCTATCGCCTGGGCGCTCGTCCGCATCGATGTCGCCGCCGCCGCCACCTTCGCGCCGAGGTCTCCCAGGAGCTCCAGCTCACGCGACGCGATGCGTTCCTGGGCGGTGAGTACGACTGCCTCCTTCTCCTTGAGCTCGGGCGTGAGGTAGCGCTCGGCACCTGTCAGCGTCTGCTTGCGGATGTAATCCGGCGGCAGTGCACTGGAATTCGCGTTGCTGACCTCGATGTAGTAGCCGAAAACCTTGTTGAAGCCGACCTTCAGCGAGCGGATCCCCGTCCTCTGGCGCTCCGCCGCCTCGAGCGCGCCGATCCACTCCCGCGCGCTGCGCGATGCCTCGACGATGCCGTCCAGCTCGCCGTCATAGCCGCGCCGGATCGCTCCTCCCGCGCGGGCGACCATCGGAGGATCCTCGACGAGCGCCTGCGCCAGCTCGGCAGCGAGCTCGGGGGCCGCGCTGATGTCCGCTGCAAGCTCTCGAACCGCCAACGCTTTGCACACGGCAAGCGCTTCCTGGACCGCCGGGATGGCCTCAAGAGAGCGGCGCAGTGTGACAAGCTCGCGCGCATTCGCCCTGCCCTGGGCTGCCCGCGAAACAAGGCGCTCCAGGTCGCCGACGTCTTTCAGCACCACCCCCAACCGATCGCGGAGGGTCGTTGTCGTGACGAGCTCGTCGACGGCGCCAAGCCGGAGCTCTATCGATTCGGCGTCACGCATCGGCGCCCCGAGCCAGGCGCGGAGCCGCCGAGCGCCAATCGGCGTGCGGGTGTGGTCGATCAGGCTGGTCAGCGCAGGCAGCTCGAGGTTGCGGACCGTGGCCGCGTCGAGGGGCATCGTCGCGTCGGGCGAGTACGTGCGAACCGTGAGCGACCCCGGCACCACCTGGTTCTGGTTCTGCTTGAGGTAGTCGATAACCACTCCCGCGGCACCGACCGCAAGTGGCGAATCGGCAGCACCGACCGACGCCGCATACGTGATGCCCAGCGCATCGAGGAGGCGCTGCTTGCCGCGCGCCGGGTCGAACTTATATTCGTCGACGCTTGGAGGCGTCAGAAGCTCCGCCGGCGCGAGGCGCTCGAGCTCCGATGCAAGCCGTTCAGCAGGCAGCTGGCAAAGCAGCAGCTCGCCCGTCGACACATCGCACGCTGCCAATCCGGAATCGACGCCATGCGTCCAAGCGGCCACGAGATAGTTGGGTCGTGACGGGTCGAGGTACGCGTCTTCGATGACGGTGCCCGGCGTGAGGACCCGCGTCACGTCACGTTTGACGATCCCCTTCTTGCCCGCAGCTTCGACCTGGTCGCAGATCACTACCTTGTGGCCTGCGCGGATCAGCTTGCCGACATAAACCTGCCAGGCGTGGTGAGGCACGCCGCACATGGGCGCACGCCCTGTCTTGCCAAGCGGCCGCGACGTGAGCGTGATGCCCATCACCGGAGCGGCGACCACTGCATCCTCGAAGAAGATCTCGTAGAAGTCGCCGAGCCTGAACAGGAGGATTCCGTCCGGGTGCTGCACCTTCGCCTCCCGGTACTGGCGCATGACCGGGGTGAGGACTTCCTGCTGGGGTCCCCGCGACGCAGTCGCGGGTGCATGCCCCTGCGCGCGTCCGGCAGTCACGCCGCCGGCAACCCGGTGAGCTGGCCTGCGGTCGCTTGCATCACACGAACGTCGACGAGCTCACCTGGCGCGATCCCTGAGGCTTTCAGGACAATTGCGCGCTTGCCCTGGCGGATTCGACCATATACGCGTCCGAGCTCATCGTGTCCCTCGATGAGGACCTGGACGTCGCGCCCTACCCAGCGAGCCGTCTTGCGGGCGGCAATGCCGCGCTGCAGGGCGAGGAGATCGTTGAGGCGTCGCAGCTTCTCAGTGCTCGGGACATCGTCCTGCATCTTGTCGGCGGCGAAGGTTCCGGGCCGCGGCGAGTACATCGCGAGGTGAACTACATCGAACTCGATCTCCTCGAGCAGGTGCCTGGTATTCATGAACGCCTCTTCCGACTCGCCGGGAAACCCGACGATCACATCTGTCACGAGACCGATGTCGGGCATAAGGCTGCGGGCCTGTTCGACGATCGCGCGATAGTGCCTCGTCTGATAGCCGCGCGCCATGCGCTTCAGGATCCCGTCGTCACCCGACTGCACAGGCAGCTGCAGCTCGCGGCAGATGACATCGCTGGCCGCCATCACCTCCAGGAGCCTGGGCTCGAGGTCCTGCGGGTGGGACGTCATGAAGCGCAACCGCTTCAAGCCTCGGATCTCCTCCACGGCGCTGACGAGAGCGGCGAGGCCGCCGTTGCCGTCCGGGTCTGTGTAGTCGTCGACGTTCTGGCCGAGGAGGACCACCTCTTTTGCCCCTGCCTCAACTGCCTCGCGGCATTCGGAGACGACAGCCGCCAGCGGGATGTGTCGCTCTCGGCCACGCACCTTCGGCACGATGCAGAAAGTGCAGTTGTGGTCGCAGCCCTGGATGACGCGCACGTAATGGCTGACGCCAGTGCGGCCGGCTGACGGAAGCGCCTCACCCTGTGAGTAGTCATATCGGGCATCGAGGCCGGCGACAAAGTCGTCGTATTCGCCGATCGGAACCACTACAGGGTCCACCACAGGGAAGCGCCGCTTCAGCTCGGCACCTGCCTTGGCGACGATGCAGCCGGTGACAGCGACCGTGCGGTCGGGCGTCTTCCACTCTTTCAGCTCGTGAAGCTTCGCGTACACGCGGTCCTCTGACGCTTGACGCACGACGCACGTGTTCAGGATGGCGACGTCAGCACGGTCGAGCGAGTCCTCTACGTACCCGGCAGCCAGGAGCCTGCGCGCGAGGCTTTCTGAGTCGGCGGTGTTCATCTGGCAGCCGATGGTCCAGATGTGAAACGAGCGGGCTCGCCCGGGTGCCTCCGGACTCAGCGGCTCTCCACCAGAAGTCGGATTCCTGTGCGCTCCTCACCGTCGATCGAGATGTCGATGAACGCCGGAATGCAGACAAGATCGAGACCACCCGGGGCGACGTAACCACGCGAGATCGCGATCGCCTTGACTGCCTGGTTGATGGCGCCAGCTCCGATGGCTTGGACCTCGACTCGTCCCTTGCTTCGAATCACGCCGGCGATGGCACCCGCGACGGCGACCGGCTTCGAGGTGGCCGACACCTTCAGCACCTCGACTGGTGCGCGCTCGCCTGTCATTTGCTGGAACCCCTTCAAGAATGCTCTCGGTCGATTCGTTGGATGGATGTTGCCCGGCCGGTTGAACCATCAATAGTAACCAGTACCGAATTGAATGTCACGGTCCCCGAGGCGACCACAAAGCGGTTCGGCACCCCCGTCAGGAAGCGCTGCAGGACCACGTCCTTGTCCATGCCGATGCATCCGTCCCGTGGCCCGACCATCCCCACGTCGGTGACGTAGGCGGTGCCCTGGGTGAGGACCCTGGCGTCGGCGGTGGGGATGTGGGTATGGGTGCCGACCACTGCGCTGGCGCGTCCGTCGAGGTACCACCCCATCGCGGTCTTCTCGGAGGTCGCCTCCGCATGCATGTCGCAGAAGACGATCTTGACGTCGGGGTGGGCTTCGAGGATGGCGTCCGCGGCCCGGAAGGGGTCGTCGAGAGCCTCGACGAAGATGCGGCCCATGAGGTTCATGACAAGCACCTGGCGGCCATCCGCCTCCACCACGCACCAGCCCTGGCCCGGCGCCCTGGGCGGGTAGTTGGCAGGCCGGAGCACGCGTTCGAGCTTCGGCAGCTCGGGGAGGAACTCCTTCTGGGCGAATACGTGGTTCCCGGTGGTGATGACGTCGGCGCCCGCAGACCTCAGCTCGGCGACGAGCTTGGCGGTGATGCCGAAGCCGCCCGCGGAGTTCTCGCCATTGAGGATGGTCAGATGAGGTTCCAGCTCCTTCTTGAGCTCGGGCAGGATCGCTTTCACCGCGTCGCGCCCTGGCTGGCCGACGACATCGGCGACGAACAGGATCCGAAACTCGTCGGCCAAAGCAGTAGAAGTCTATTGGCAATAAAAAAAGGGAGCCCACGAAGGGCTCCCTTTGATTGGTTATTTGGCGTACTCGATGGCCCTAGTTTCGCGGACCACCGTGACGCGGATCTGACCCGGAAAACTCAACTCCGTCTCGATCCGCTTGGCGATGTCTCGTGCCATCAGCTGAGCAGCGGTGTCGTCGATCTGCTCGGGCTTGACCAGGATCCGGACCTCGCGCCCGGCCTGGATGGCGTAGGACTGCTGGACGCCCTGGAAGGAGTTTGCGATCTCCTCCAGCTTCTCCAGCCGCTTGACGTAGGCCTCGAGAGACTCCCTGCGCGCTCCAGGGCGAGCAGCGGAGATGGCGTCTGCCGCGATGAGCAGAAGCGCCTCGAGCGAGTGTGGCTCCTCGTCGTAGTGATGCGCGCGAACTGCGTGCACCACTGGAGCGGGCACCCCATGCCGCTGGAGCAGGTCCGCGCCGATCACGGCATGCCCTCCCTCGACCTCGTGGTCGATGGACTTGCCGATGTCGTGCAGCAGCCCTGACAGCTTGGCGATGCGGACGTCGGCGCCGATCTCCGCCGCCATCATGGCGGCGAGGTAGGCGACCTCTTTCGAATGGTTCAGCACCTGCTGGCCGTAACTCGTGCGGAAGCGCAGGATGCCGAGGTGGCGGACGACCTCGGGGTGAAGACCCTGCAGGCCGACCTCGAGAACCGCCGCCTCCCCCTCTTCTTTGACCCTTTGCAGGACCTCGACGCGGGACTTGGCGACGATCTCTTCGATGCGTGCCGGATGAATCCGGCCGTCGACGATGAGCTTATTGAGAGCGACCCTTGCCACCTCCCGGCGGACAGGATCGAACCCGCTGATGATGACGGCTTCCGGGGTGTCGTCCACGATGAGGTCGATACCCGTTGCCTGTTGAAGGGCGCGAATGTTGCGGCCCTCCTTGCCGATGATTCGGCCCTTGAGCTCGTCTGTCGGTAGCGGCAACACCGAGACGGAGACCTCGGCGGTCTGGTCGGCGGCGATGCGCTGAATCGACTCGGTGACGATCTCCCTTGCGCGCCGCTCGCTCTCGTCGCGAGCTGCAAGCTCCGCCTCGCGGACCTTGCGCGCAACCTCGTTGCGAAGCTCCTGCTCCACCTGCCCCATCAGCACTCCCTGGGCTTCCTGGCGGGTCATGTTGGCGACACGTTGAAGCTCCTTCTCCTGCTGGCGGTAGGTCTCTTCGAGCTGAGCTTTGATCTCGTCCAGCGCCTTCTCCCGGCCCCCGAGCTCCCGCTCGCGCCGGTTGAGGTCCTCACCCTTGCGGTCGAGGTTCTCCTCCTTCTGGAGAAGACGCTTTTCGATTTGCTGTGACTGTGCCCGGTACTCGCGGGCTTCCTGTTCGGCGGCGGTGCGGACCGTGACCGCTTCCTCTTTGGCTTCGAGGAGCTTCTCCTTGGCCTGCGTTTCGGCCTCGGCGAGAGCCTGCTGGGCTTTGAGCTCCAGAGCGCTGGTTCCGTCGCCCTGCCGGCGTCTGAGCAGCAGATAGGCCACTCCGAAGCCGACAGCCAGTGCCACCACCACCGAAATCGGTATGAGAAGGACGTAGATAGGCATGTGACATGCACCTCATGTATTCGATTGTCAAAGTGCGGATCCAATGCAGGGCGTCGGGCCCCGCGTCGGGTTGGCTCAATGACTGCGGGCGCTGAAGAGCGCCGCGGACCCTAGATTCTAGTCGTCGGTCGGTCCAGCCGCTCCGGTGACCAGGGACCTGCACGCGGCCCTGGCGATGGTGGTGGGAAAGCCTCGCCGCAGCAGCTTGGACCCGATCTTGTCGAGCACCTGCCGGTAGCCGAGATCCTCGCGCTGCCTGGAGTAGAGGCGGGAGGCAAGGAGGGTAGCGGCTTGAAGCTGCTCTGCCGCGCCAAACTCCGCCAGGGCGACTTCGGTCGAAGCCCGATCGATGCCACGCGCGGCGAGCTCGCCGGCAATGGCCATCGGACCCTTCACCGAGGAGCGCCGGCGCACGTACGATCGAGCAAACGCCTGGTCGTCCAGGGGGTACGACTTATGTATTCGCTGAATCGCTTCTTCGATCGCCTTCTGATCGTGACCGCGCTGGCTCAGCTTTCGCCGAAGCTCTTCTCGGGAGTGGTCTCGCCGGCTCAGAAGCCTGAGCCCGGTTTCAACCGGGTCTCCTGGTGGCGGCTTGGCGGATGCGCCTCCGGCTTGGCGGCCTCTAGAGCTCCTCTGCCGCACCCGCCGGCGCCCTCACCGCTCCTGAGGAGGCCTTGACTGGCGAGACGCCGCCTGCGGCGGCCTTCTCCCTGACCTTGGCCTCGATCTCCGCGGACAATGTGGGATTCTCGCGCAGGTAGTTGCGAACGTTCTCACGACCCTGGCCGAGACGCTGGTCTCCGTAGGACATCCACGTCCCACTCTTCTCGAGAATGGCGTACTCGAGGGCGGCATCGATCAGCGAGCCCTCGCGCGAGATGCCCTCGTTGAAGAGGATGTCGAACTCGGCAGACCTGAACGGAGGCGCCACCTTGTTCTTCACGACCTTGACCTTCACCCGCGCACCGACCGAGTCAAGCCCGTTCTTGATTACCTCGACCTTGCGTATGTCGAGGCGAACCGACGAATAGAACTTCAAGGCGCGGCCGCCTGGCTGCGTCTCCGGGTTGCCGAACATGATCCCGACCTTCTCCCGCAGCTGGTTCAGGAAGATGACCGAGCAGTTCGACTTGGAGATCGCCCCTGTCAGCTTGCGCAGGGCCTGAGACATCAAGCGTGCCTGCAACCCCATATGGGAGTCGCCCATCTCGCCTTCGATCTCGGCCTTTGGCACCAGCGCCGCGACGGAGTCGATGACTATCACGTCGATCGCCCCCGACCTGACCAGGACTTCGACGATCTCGAGCGCCTGCTCGCCGGTGTCTGGCTGGCTGATGAGGAGGTCATCGATCTTGACCCCGATCCGCGACGCATAGAGCGGGTCGAGCGCGTGCTCGGCGTCAACGAAAGCTGCGACACCGCCGAGCTTCTGGGCCTCGGCGATGACGTGCAAAGCCAGCGTGGTCTTGCCTGCCGATTCCGGGCCGTAGAGCTCGGTCACGCGGCCACGGGGGATCCCCCCCACTCCCAGCGCCAGGTCAAGCAGCAGCGCACCTGTCGGGATGACCATGATCTCCCCGTGCAACGCGGCTTGCTCCCCCAACTTCATGATCGCTCCCTTTCCATAGGCCTTGACAATCTGGGAGATCGCCGAGTCGAGTGACTTTGCCTTTTCTTTGTCTTGATCCATCGATGCCTCCTAAGTCGTTGCGGCGAGTGTTCTACGTCGCGGTGCTGAGGTCAATGTGTGCTTAACAGCAGTACTCGATGTAGGGCCGTCCGGGAAGTGTAACGAACATGCGTTCGTGGGTCAAGTGTTCTTTCACGATGCCAATTTGCTGGCATTTGCCCGAGCCGCTTTGACCAGAAGGCGCAGCGCTTCATCCGCCGCTTGGCGCCGGTTGGACCAGCGGTCCCCTGTGAACATGTACTCGTTGCAGCTCGAGCCGTGCTCGGTTGCGATGGCTATGTATGTCAGACCGACCGGCTTGGAACCCTCAGCGTCTGGTCCCGCGATGCCAGTGATCGACGCCGCGAGCGCGGTGCTGAATCGTGAGCGCACACCCTCGGCCATGGCGAGCGCGACCTCTTTGCTGACGGCTCCATAACGTGTCAGCAGCGCGGCAGGCACCCCCAGCTCATCGCGCTTTACGTCGTTCGCGTAGGCAACCACACCGCCCAAGAAGTAAGCCGAGCTGCCTGGCTGGTCGGTGACGAGGGCGGCCACCAACCCGCCTGTGCAAGACTCCGCCACTGAAAGGGTGAGGCGGCGCTCGGTGAGCAACGCGCCAAGCTCACGGGCGAGTGGATCCACCTGTGATGCGGAGGCCGGCGCACCCACTCCCCGAGCAGGAAAGATCACACGGCGGAAGCGCCAGAGGTAGTCGACGCCGCTCGCCACCGTATAGATGATCGCGATGCCGACCGCGAGGTCCGCCAGCGGGACCAGGATCGGGTAAGGACGCTGCAGGATGAGCAGCGTCACCGCAGCCATCTGCGTCGCCGTCTTGGTCTTGCCCATCGGCGCCGCGGCGATGATCCGTCCCTGCGTTGCCGCGACCGACCGCAGAATTGTGATCAGCAGCTCTCGCGAGAAAATGACGACGACGACCCACGCGGCTACAAGTCCTTCCTGCACCAACACGATGAGCACCGACAGGACGAAGAGCTTGTCGGCCAGCGGGTCGAGGAACTTGCCGAGGTCGCTGACGAGGCCCCGGCGCCGCGCGATCTGGCCGTCCAGCGTGTCGGTGAACGAAAAGACGAGAAACAGCACAGCCGCGATCTGATCGTGTCCTTCGAACCGAACGATCAGAAGGACCATCAGCAGCGGAATCGCCGCCAGGCGGCTCAGCGTCAGCACATTTGGAACGTTCACGCGTGGGCTCCTAGAGACAAGTTTGCGGCGACAGCTCAAAGGCTGTCACCCCTATTCGATGCCCAGCCGCTCCAACAGCTCGTCGACGTCGGGGAGGTTCATCATCACCTCGCGCGACTTCGATCCCTGGTAACCGCCGACGACGTGATTCTCCGCGAGCTGGTCGACGATGCGGCCGGCGCGCGAATACCCGACGTTGAACTTTCTCTGTACTAGCGATACCGACGCAGCACCCTCCGCTGCGACAGCTCGCGCCGCGCGCGCGAACAGCGGGTCGAGCTTGCGCTCGGCGGTCTCGCCTCTCTCCCACTCCGTGCCGGCGCCCTCCTCGAGGATCTCCTCCATGTAGCGAGGCGGGCCCTGCGACTTCCAGA
>DAIUFK010000029.1:0-1369 GCA_036844615.1 Candidatus Dormiibacterota bacterium
TCGTGACCGCGTAGCCGACCACGCTCTTCTCGTCCACCGGCACCTTGAAGTCCTGGTAGGTGCTCTGGTCTATCGAGGCGTTCTGGCTTGCGCGCAGCGAGAGCTTGGGCTGATTGTCCTCACCTACCGTCTTCCACCACAGGCTGGCGCCATCGGCGTTGGTGAGCTGGCGCATCGTCGTGAGGATGAATTCCTGGAGCTTGCCGATGTCCCGCTCGGCGGACAGAGCGATGCCTATGCGATTGAGCTCCTCGAACTGACGGTGCTGTCTCTTCGCCTGATCCTCGAGCTGACGGACTGACTGCTTCAGCGCCACGTTCTCCATCGCCATATGCACCAGGTGGCTGAGAGATGTGGGTGAAGCATCCGCGGGCAGCGCGAAGGAGATGTCGGCGAGGCCCTGCGGGGCGGTCTGGCCGGTGCCGAGCAGGATGAGCGCAGGGGACACGATGGTGGTCGTGTCCTCGAGCCGCTGCCCTTCGAGGCCGATGCCCGCCAGCACGCCTTCCAGGTCCACGTGGTCGAGGGTGCCCAGAAGGTAGATGTGAAAAGCGGGCGCTGTCTTCATCCCTTGCTTATCGTGCCATCCGCGCCTTGCCTGCCGTCGGAGTTTTGCAAGTAGATAAGGCGCAGCCCCTCAAGGGTGAGAAGGGGGTCGATGGTCTCGATAACGTGCGTGAGACCGGCGACCAGCGCCGCCTGGCCGCCTGTAGCGATCACCTTCGCCGACCCGCCAAGCTCGGCCACCATGCGTTCGACCATCCCTTCGACCTGGGCGACGAAACCCCACACGAGGCCCGACTGGATCGAGGTCACCGTGTTGCGTCCGATTACGGAATCCGGCGCCACCGCCTCGACCCTCCTGAGCATTGCCGTATGAGAGACCAGGGCATTCAGAGAGATTTCGACACCAGGTGCGATGGCACCGCCCAAGTAGTCACCCTGCGCGTTGATCGCGTCGTAGGTGACGGCGGTTCCGAAGTCGATGACTATGATCGGCCCTCCGTATTTCGAGAAGGCGGCGAGTGCATTGGCTATCCGATCGGCGCCGACGTCCTTGGGGTTGTCATACCTGACCTTGACGCTTGTCTTGGTACCGGGACCGACCATCACCGGGTCGCAGCCCAGGTAGCGCCTGGACATCTCGATCAGGGCAGCGTTGATGTTAGGAACAACGCTGGCTATGACCACACCATCCACAATTTCGAGCTCAAAGCCCCGCAGGCTGAACAGCTGGCGCAGCTCGACCGCCATCTCGTCGGCAGTGCGCTCGCGGTGGGAGGTGACCCTCCAGTCGGCGGCAAGCCGCTCGCCGTCGAACAGGGCGAGCGTCACGTTCGTGTTGCCGACGTCCACGGCGAGCAGCATC
>DAIUFK010000029.1:1469-23687 GCA_036844615.1 Candidatus Dormiibacterota bacterium
GGTAGAGGGGGTGGGTGTCCTTCGCTCCAGCGAAGCAGGTTGGCGGCCTGCCGGCGGACGGCGGTGGCGCGAGCTGCCACCCGCCTGGGGTGCGGGGCGCCTTCCAGATCACGCTTCAATAGCGAGGCTTTAGCGGTCCAGGGTGCCTTCATCGTGCCGGCCAGCACCTGTCGGCCCACCTCCTCGTGCGCCCTGCGGAAGGGCTTGCCCGATCGAACCAGGGCCTCGGCCGCGTCGGTGGCGAGCAGGCCAGGGTCTGCCGAAGCAGCGGCCAGCCGGTCGCGGTCGAACGCGAGATGCTTGACGAGCAGCGAGGCCGCCCGCAGCGAGTCGAGCGCGTTGTCAACCGCCCCGAACACCGCGGGCTTGTCCTCCTGCAGGTCCCTGTCGTACGCAAGGGGCAGGCCCTTCAGCACCGTCGCCAGCGCGACCAGGCTGCCCACTGCCCTGCCGGAACGGCTCCTCAGCAGCTCGGCGATGTCGGGGTTCTTCTTCTGAGGCATGAGGCTCGACCCAGTGGCGATCTCATCCGCCAGCCGCACAAAGCCGAACTCCGAGGTCGACCACAGCACGACGTCCTCGCCGAGACGGCTGAGATGGATGGCCACGCACATGCATGCGTAAACGAGGTCGAGCGCAAAGTCGCGGTCCGCCACCGCATCCATGCTGTTGGCGGTGAGGCGCTGAAATCCCAGCTCCTTGCCGACGACCTCGCGCACCAGCGGCAGGGTCGTGCCCGCGAGCGCTCCTGAGCCGAGCGGCATCTCGTCGGCGGCCTCGTAAGCGTGGCGGAGCCGCTCGGCGTCGCGCAGCAGAGGCTCGGCGTGCGCGAGCAGGTGATGCCCGACGGTGACGGGTTGTGCGCGCTGAAGGTGCGTGTAGCCGGGCATCCCCCAAGCGGCATGTGGGCGGGCTTTCGTGGCAAGGGCCTCGGCCGCCCCGGCGACTTCACCCACCAGGGCGCTCGCGGCGGCCCTGCAGTAGAGCCGCACGTCGAGGGCCACCTGGTCGTTGCGCGAGCGGCCCGCGTGCAGCGCAGCGCCGGCGGCCGTGATCTCCGTCAACCGCCGCTCGACTGCGGTGTGGATGTCCTCGTCGGTATCGAGGAAGGTGAACTCGCCTTCGTTGAGCTCGCGCCTGACTCGGCGCAGACCTCTCTCGATGGCTGTGAGCTGTCGTGCAGAGAGAAGCTTTGCCGCCGCCAGGCCGCGAGCGTGCGCGATGCTGCCGGCGATGTCGAACGGGTAGAGGTCGTAATCGGCATCGAGCGACGATGAAAACCGCTCGAGCTCGGGCAGCAGGCGGCCGGTGAACCTACCTCCCCAAAGCTTGCCGCCGGTTTTCCTGGCTACGACCCCCCCTCCCCGGGGGCGCCCGCGCGGCGGGCGCGCCCGGACCTCCCCGGCGAGCGGGGAGGTCCAAGCCTCTTGACATCGCCAAGCAGGTTCCCAAGCTCGCGCGCATGCAGCCGGCCCTGGACCTGCGCCGACGTCCGCACCCCCATCCCCCACAGCTTGATGAACCCTTCGGCCGCGGACTGGTCGAAAGCGTCGCCCTGCCCGTAGGTCGCAAGGGACAGCTGATAAAGCTGCTGCGGACCCTTCCTTCCGACCACGTGCGAAGAGCCTTTGAAGAGCTTGAGTCGCACCTCGCCGGTGACGTGCGTCTGCGTCTCGGCCACGAAAGCGTTGAGGGCGTCTCTCAACGGGCTGAACCAGAGGCCGTCATAGACCATCTGGGCCCACTGCTGAGCGACAAGGTCTTTGAACCTCGCCACCTCCTTGGGCAGCGTGATGTCCTCGAGCGCCTGATGTGCCTGCAGCAGCAGCACCGCGGCCGGCGCCTCGTAGATCTCGCGTGACTTGATGCCGATGAGGCGGTTCTCGAGATGGTCGATGCGGCCGATGCCGTTCTCGCCGCCGATCCGGTTGAGGGTGGTGACCAGGTCAAGCGCATTGGCGGCCTTGCCGTCGAGCGAAACCGGGAGGCCGTGCTTGAATCCGATCTCCACGTAAGCAGGCTCGTCGGGGCACTGGCGGGGATCGCGGGTCCACGCGTAGACGTCCTCGGGTGGCTCGGCCCACGGGTCCTCGAGCACGCCTGCTTCGATCGAGCGGCCCCACAGGTTCTCGTCGGTCGAGTACGGCGATCGGACTGTCGCCGGTACCTCGATGCCGTGCTTGCTCGCGTACTCGATCTCGTCGTCGCGGTTCATTCCCCACTCGCGCACAGGTGCGATGACCTGGAGCTCCGGAGCGAGGGCTGCAGTCGCCACGTCGAACCGGACCTGGTCGTTGCCCTTGCCTGTGCAGCCGTGCGCCACTGCGCTTGCGCCTTCGCGGCGAGCGACCTCGACCATCATCGCCGCGATCAACGGCCTGCCGAGTGCTGTCGCCAACGGGTACTCCTTCTCATAAACCGCTCCCGCCTGAAGCGACGGCCAAACGAATAGCTCCAGGAAGGGGATGCGACCATCAGCGACGTACGCGGCGGAAGCGCCGGTCTTCAGCGCCCTTGCCTGGATCGCGTCGAGGTCCTTCTTCTCGCCCAGGTCGACGGTGAACGCGACGACGTCCCATCCCTTGTCCTTCAGCCAGCGGATGGCCACCGACGTGTCGAGGCCGCCCGAATACGCGAGAACAAGCTTCTTATTCGACATTCGCCAGAAGCTCCTTCAGCGCCCGGCCTGCCCCCCGCTTGCTGAGCACGGCGATGATGGTGTCGTCGCCGGCCACGGTGCCTGCGATGCCCGGCAGCGCCGCCTCGTCGATTCGCCGCGCGACAAGGTTCGCAGTCCCTGGCGGCGTCCTGATCACCATGACGGGCTCGACGAGCTCGACCGAGAGGACCAGCTCGCGGACGAGGCCGGCGGAGCTGCGGTAGCCGTGGACCGAGCGCACCAGGCCCAGCTCCTGGATATCGCGCGATATCGTCGCCTGGGTCGCGCGCAACCCACGTCGCGCGAGCGCCTCGGCCAGCTCCTGCTGCGTGTGCACTCCCCCGCCGCTCCGGTTCACCAGCGCGAGGATGGCCTGGTGCCGCTGCCCTTTCGTCGCGGTCACTCGAGGACCTTCTGCATCGTCGCCTGGGCTCGGTCGATCTCGGCTCCGCTGATGATCAGCGGCGGCACCAGGCGGATCGTGTTCTCGTCGACAGCGTTGATGATCAGCCCTGACTCCAGGCACGACTGCTGAAATGCCTTGGCGTGGGGCTCCGCGAACTCAGCCGCTTGCATGAGCCCCAGGCCACGAACCTCCTTTGCGCCAAGACCTTGAAGGGCACCATGCAGCAGCTCGCCCATCTCCGCGGCATGGCCCACAAGGCCGTCGCGCTCGATCACCGTCAGCACGGTCAGAGCCGCCATGCACGCCAGGGGATTGCCGCCGAACGTCGAACCGTGGTCGCCAGGCTCGAAAACGTCTGCCCGCGGGGAGGCGAGGCAGGCGCCGATCGGAACTCCGCCCCCAAGGCCTTTGGCCAGGGTCATCACGTCAGGGGTGATGCCATGGTGCTGGTGCGCGAACCATTTTCCGGTGCGGCCGAGCCCGGTCTGGACCTCGTCGAGGATCAGAAGGAGGCCCTTTTCATCGCACCAGCTCCGCATCGCCGCGAGGTAGCCGTTGGCCGCGGGGATGATTCCGATCTCACCCATCACCGGCTCGAGCATCACCGCCACGGTCCGCTCGGTGGTCGCAGCCTTGACCGCGTCGATGTCGTTGTAGGGCACGTGCACGAAGCCGTCAGGCAGGGGCTTGAAGGGATCCGAGTACTTCGGCTGCCCACCCGCGGTCACCGTCGCGAGCGTGCGGCCGTGAAACGACCCGTCGGTGGTGATGATCTCGAAAGCGCCGTCGCGGTTTCGCGCTCCCCATTTGCGGGCGAGCTTGATTGCAGCCTCATTCGCCTCGGCTCCCGAGTTGCACAGGAACACGCGGGAGGGGAACGAGAGCTCGACCAGGCGGCGAGCGAGCTCGACCTGCGGCCGGGTGAAGTAGAGATTGGAAGTGTGGATCAGGGTCCTTGCCTGGCCGCCGACCGTCCTCGCGATGTCTGGGTGTGCATGGCCGAGCAGGTTGACGGCGATACCCGCCACCAGGTCGAGGTACTCCTTTCCCTCTTCGTCGAAGAGCAGGCAGCCCTCGCCGCGCACGAAGGTCACAGGCAGGCGGCGGCCTGTCTGCATCAGGTACTTCTCGGCGAGCTCCTGAGTGTTAGGCACGCCCCCTCCCGGCTGCGCCGGCTGCGCCGGCGGAGCCACCCTCCCCGGCGAGCGGGGAGGTCAGGGAGTCACCATCGTGCCGATGCCCGACTCGGTGAAGAGCTCCAGCAACAGCGCATGGGGTGTGCGCCCGTCGACGATGTGCGCTAGCGGGACGCCCTCGAGCGCCCTCAGGGTCGCCTCGAGCTTGGGGATCATCCCGCCGGTCACCTCTCCGGCGTCAATCCTGTGGCGCGCGTCATCCTTGGAGAGCACCGCCACAACCTTGCCGTCGACGCCGAGCACTCCGGGGACGTCGGTGAGGAGGATCATCTTGGCGGCGTTCAGCGCCAGGGCGATCTCGGCCGCAACAGTGTCGGCGTTGATGTTGTAGGCGTGGCCGTCGTAGCCGAGGCCGATCGAAGCGATGACGGGGATATAGCCGCGGCCGAGTAGAGCGGTGATCGGCTCCTTGTTGACCTGGGTGACCCTGCCGACGAAGCCCAGCGCCTGGTTGAGAGGCTCAGCGATGATGCAGGGCCCATCCTCGCCGCTCATGCCGACGGCCTGGCCGCCGAGCCGGTTGATGCTCGCGACGATGTCGGGGTTGACCTTCCCCGTGAGCACCATCTTCACGACCTCCATCGTCTTTTCGTCCGTGACCCTGAGCCCTTTTGTGAAGGTGGACTTGATCCCGAGCCTTTCGCTCATTGCGGTGATCTCAGGGCCGCCACCGTGGACCAGCACGGGGTGCATGCCGACGTAACGCAGCAGGACGACGTCGAGAAGCGTCTCATCCCTCGCCTGCTCGATGGCGTTGCCGCCGACTTTGATCACCACGATCTGACCGTGAAAGCGCTTGATGTACGGGAGCGCCTCGACGAGGACCTTGGCGCGTTCCGCGACCGTCAACGTCATGTCGTGTAGTCCGCGTTTATTCGCACGTATTCCTCCGAAAGGTCACAGCCCCAGGCCTCGGCGCGGCCGTCCGCCAGCCCAAGAGTGGCCACTATCTCGATCTCCGGCTGCTCGAACGCGCGCCGTACGGCCGAGAGGTCGATGTTGACCCCCGCGCCCCGTTCGAACACGACAAGCCCTCCCACGCTCAGGTGGAGCTTGTCGAGCGCCAGTTCCGCGCCACTGTACCCGAGCGCGCATACGATGCGGCCCCAGTTGGGATCTCCGCCGTGGACCGCGGTCTTGACAAGGCTCGATGAGGCCACTGCCCGCGCCGCGGTCCGAGCATCAGCATCCGAAAGGGCGTCGACGACGCGCACCGTGATCAGCTTGCTGGCGCCCTCGCCGTCTTCGGCGATCGCGCGTGCGAGCTGGCGAGCCACTTCGAGCAGCGCATTCTCCAGGAGCTCGGCGTCGACGCCACCGGGCCGGATTGGCGAGTTGCCGGCGGCCCCGTTCGCCAGCATCACAAAGGTGTCGTTGGTAGAGCTGTCGCCGTCGATGGTGACCTGGTTGAAGCTCCGGTCCGCAATCGGCTTGACGAGCCTGCCCATCAAACCGGGCTCGACGGCGGCATCGGTGGTGATGTATGCGAGCAGAGTGCCCATGTTCGGATGGATCATGCCCGACCCCTTGCACATCCCTCCGACCCTGACAGTCGCCCCCCCGATCTCGACCTCGAGCTGAGCAGTCTTGGGAACGGTGTCGGTGGTCATGATCGCCCGCGCGGCTTCTGCCCCGCCTTCTGCGCTGAGCTTCCCGCAGGCTTCGGTGATGCCGGCTTTGATGGCGTTCATCGGCAGGTAGCGGCCGATCACTCCCGTCGAGCTGACCAGCACCTGGTGTGGGTCGAGGTCGAGGCGGTCGGCGGTGAGCTTGGCCATGAGGAGGGCGTCTTTGAAGCCCTGCGCGCCGGTGCAGGCATTGGCGTTGCCCGAGTTGATCGCCAGCGCGCGCACGCGGTTGTGCTCGAGGTGAAGCTGATCGATGACGACCGAGGCAGACTTGACCTTGTTGGTGGTGAACACGGCGCCTGCGTCGCATCCATGCTCGGAGCGGATCACGCACAGGTCGTCCTTCTGGCCTGTCGGAATGGCGGATGCGCCGGCGGTGAAGGCCTTGATCCCGCAGGCGGCGGTGCCGGCGAGGAAACCGCGCGGGAAGGTCACGGCCATTGAATTGGCATCTCCAGAGCCGTCTTGCGATCGAAGCCGAACGCGATGTTGAAGCACTCCACGCCCTGGCCGGACGCGCCCTTGACGAGGTTGTCGAGCGCAGCCGTGACGACTGCCTTATTGCCCTGGGCTGCGACGTTGACAAGGCAGACGTTCGAATGGCTCGCGAGCTTGGTAGTGGGGCTCTTCTCGAGCACCTTCGTGAAGGGCTGACCCGCGTAGAACTCCGAGTAGGTGTCCTGCAGCTCGGCGAGCGAGCCCTTGAGGTCGAAGTAGCAGGTGACGAGGATCCCGCGCGTCATCGGCACGAGGTGAGGGACAAACGTCACCCGCACACCATTGGCACCGACCGCCGCGAGCTCCTGGTTCAGCTCGGGCAGGTGGCGATGGCCTCCAATCGCGTAGGCGCCGATCGACTCGTTGACCTCGCTGAAGTGAGTCCCGAGACCTGGCGACCGGCCGGCACCACTCACACCAGACTTGGCGTCGACGACGACGTCGGAACCGATCACACCTGCCGCGGCCGCCGGCGCCAGGGCGAGGATGGAAGCTGTCGAATAGCAGCCTGGCACGGCGATGAGCTTGGCGTCTTTGAGCTCGCGCTCGTGGAGCTCCGGCAGACCGAACACCGCCTTCTTGAGCAACGCCGGCGCAGGGTGCTCCTGCTTGTACCAGACGGGGTATTGAGCGGCGTCCTTGAGTCGGAAGTCGGCGCTCATGTCGATAACCCGAGCGCCGCCGGCCAGCCAGCCCTCGGCCAAGCCGGCGCCAACGTTGTGAGGCAGGCAGCTGAACACCACATCGATGCCAACGGGCTCGGGCTCGGGCTCGAAAGTGCCTTCGACATCGAGGAGCGGGAATACTGCTGAGTAGGGCTTACCCGCGAATGAGCGCGACGTGAGCTGGCTGAGCTCCACACCAGGATGGCGAGCAAGCAGATGAACAAGCGTCATCCCGGTATAGCCGCTGGCCCCAGCCACTGCCACCCTGGTCTTCATGAGCGCATGAGTATACAGCCGACTGCATAAACATCCGATCGACCGAAGAACGATGCGGCTCGCCGGCAGTTAGTCCGGTCCGCGCGGCGAAGGTCCGAAAGTGACCGTCGGCGGGATGGTCATCATGCGCCCGTCATCCGAGCGGACGATCTGCCAGCCGCCCTCATGAACCATCCAGTGATGGCGGTGGCACAGGAGAATGAGGTTATCGAGGTCCGTGGTCCCGCCATGGATCCAGTGAACGACGTGATGCGCCGCACTCCACGATGGGGGCCGCTCACAACCCGGCCAGCGGCAGGAACCGTCGCGTGCTTTAAGCGCCCGCCGTCCCGGTTCTGAGACGACTCGCTTCGAGCGGCCAACGTCAATGACCGTCGACTCGGAGTTGAGCAGAACACGGGTGATGCTGCAATCGCATGCGAGCCTCTCGATCGTCTTGGATGAGACCGGAAGCGAAAACTCCATCTCAGCAGCCGGGGCACCCACGAGGCCGAGAAGCGTCTCCACTGAGCTCGTGACCTGGATCTTGGCCGGCTGCTCGCCACCGGTGGCAAGCTCGACGAGCGCATCCGCAAGGCGTCGCTCGCGACTCCGGTCGTCGTGGGCTCCAGACTTGCGCGCCAGCGGCTCGAGGACCGAGCGCAGAGCGGCGCCCCCAACAGAATCGAGGACTCCGCTAAGAAGCAACGAGCCGTCAAACCAAGTGCTCAGCTTGAGGCTGCGGTTCTCGACCTGCTCGACGTGCTCGGCGTTGAAGCTATAGGCATCGATCGCGTGCCGGTAATGCCGGCAGATGTGATGAAACTTGCCAGGGGAGTTCTCACACGCCTTCTTGAGCAGCGGAGTCTCGTTGAACTTGGCGCCGACCGCATCCGCCGTCCTCGCCATCACAGTCAGGTGAGCGAAGCCGACCTTTCCATCCGCCAGGGCATCCACGGTTTGCCCTAGCTGCGTCACAAGTTTGCCCACAGCGACTCGATCCGCAGCTGCAGGGCCGGTCATGTGGCAGTTGATGCGGATCCAGTCGATTGGACTGACAGAGCCCTGTTGTTCGTAGTCGTCGGTTGCGGCATACTCGGCCGCCTCGCGTGAGAACGACAACTCCATCAGGTCGATGACATAGCGCCTTTGGATCAGCCGCTCGCGGCGCTCTTCAGCGGTGAGGTCGGCCAAACCGAGTGCATAGAAGTCTTGCGCCGCGAGCATAGAAATATGGTACAAACAAATGTTCGCCAAGTCAAGATTTCGACCCGATTAACTTGGCGTTTTCGGACTCTCTCTCTTCAGCCCCACGGCGCGCCGCCACCCCTCATCCAACCAGGACTCCGAGCCCACCCCAACTCCCTCTTCCCAGTCCCGTCCCGCCCACACGCCACCACCACCAGGCGCGCCTGAAGCCTCGTGCCCCCCTACTCCACCTCGTTGAAGAAGCAAGACTCTGCCCCGGTGTGACACGCAGGCCCAGCAGGGTTGACGCGCAGCAACACGCTGTCGAGGTCGCAGTCCAGCCGGACCTCCACGACCTCCATCACGTTGCCCGACGTTGCCCCCTTCTCCCACAACCCCCTCTCCCGCGAGTGGAACCACGCCCGCCCCGTCTCCCTCGTCTTCCCCCAAGCCTCCTCATCCATGTAGGCGACCATCAACACCTTCCCCGTCTCCGCGTCCTGCACCACCGCGGGCACGAGCCCTCCAGAAAAATCCGGTCTCATCGCCTGATCTCCAACCCCCGCCCCGCCAACTCCTGTTTCACCGCACCGATAGAAAGCTCGGCAAAGTGAAAGATCGACGCCGCCAGCGCCGCCTCCGCCCCACCCTCAGTCAGCGCCTCGTACATGTGCCCCGCCGTGCCCGCCCCCCCCGACGCGATCACCGGCAACCGCACCGCGGAGCTGACCGCCTTCAACAACTCCACGTCATACCCATCGTGCGTCCCGTCCCTATCCATCGACGTGAGCAGAATCTCCCCGGCGCCAAGCTTCTCGGCGATCGCCACCCACTCGACCGCGTCGCGACCGGCCGCCTTTCGCCCGCCGTGGCTGAAGACCTCCCATCCCCCACCCTCTGCCCGCCGCCGCGCATCGACCGCCAGCACAACGCACTGCGATCCGAAGACCTCGGCGCAACGCGTGATCAGGTCGGGGTCGGCCAGCGCCGCGGTGTTGATCGAGACCTTGTCCGCGCCATGAGTCAGCAGCTCCGCCATGTCATCTACGCTGCGAACCCCACCGCCAACCGTCAACGGGATGAAGACCTGGTCCGCGGTCCGCTCCACCGCGTGAAGCAGAATCTTTCGCGCATCTGACGAGGCGGTGATGTCGAGGAACACGATCTCGTCAGCGCCTTCGCGATCGTAGAGCGCGGCAAGCTCAGCGGGGTCGCCGGCATCGCGGAGATCCTTGAAGCGAACCCCTTTGACGACGCGGCCGTCGTCGACGTCAAGGCACGTGATGATCCGCTTGGCCGGCACGGGCCCACAATACGGGACGCCAGAGTTCAGCCCATGTAGTTGGCGAGTGGACTCTCACGCCCATCGCCCAGGACGTCGCCCGTCGCGTCGAGAGGCTTCGCGAGGGTCAGGATGTGCAGCAGACCGGATGGACCCCCGCGGGGATCGGTCAGCGGTAGATGCTGAACATTGATCGCGTTCCTCGCGGCAGGATGACCTGCCCCGCGCACTACGAGCTCGACCGCGGGAGGGCCGGGGAGAATGCCGAGGCCCTGGATCAGCGGGCAATTTGCGGCGCACGCGGCCTCGCCACCAGGAAGGCAGGCGCGCACCAGCGAGTAGCACCGGCGACCTATCACCTGCCGAGCTGGCCGGCCGAACAACCAGGCCGCTTCCTTGTTGCAGCTCACAACGACGCCTTTGGCGTCAACTACGAAGGCCGGGTCTCCGATGGAATCCGCGCTGACGACATCGACGCGCGCCGGAAATTCAAATGTCCCCATGGTTTGACTGTCGACCATCAGGATCGGGCGGGACAGTGCCGAAAGGCCCCCGAAGACACGGACCTCTCACGGAGCCGCAGTCACCCGCAGAGCTTTACGAAGTTCTCGTATATCCGAAGCCCGTCCGTCCCGCTTTTCTCGGGGTGGAACTGCGTCCCCATGACCCGACGTCGCTCGGCGGCCGCCGCGGGCGAGTGCTCGCTCGATGCGATGGAGTGGCGATTCGACTCAGGCGTATAGGAATGCACGAAGTACATGTACGACCCATCGACGATGCCCTGCAGCAGTTCCGACTCATCTGTCTGCGTCAGCCGGCACCAGCCGATCACCGGCAGATGGTCACTGCTGTCGACAAGCCGCACCTGTCCCGGCAGCAAACCAAGACCCTGGTGGCGGCCATGCTCCATCGACTCCTCGAACAGGAGCTGGTACCCAAGGCAAACGCCAAGGACCGGCGTCCCCTTCTTGGCCAGCTCGACCACCAACCTGCCCAGCCCGCCCCGTGAGAGCTTTTCAAGCGCCGGCGCAAACGCCCCTACACCCGGCAGCACTATGCCGTTCGCGCCCTCGAGGTCCTCAGGGTCGGCTGTCAACTTGGGCTCGCCACCGACGTGAACGAGAGCCCGTTCCACCGAGCGCACGTTGCCGACACCGTAGTCGACTATGGCGATCACCCAAGCAGCCCCTTGGAGGAGGGCACACCAGGCCCACCGCCTACGGACATCGCCTCGCGGAGAGCCAGGCCGAGCGCTTTGAACGTCGCCTCAGCGATGTGATGGCGGTTGCGCCCCCGGATCAAGTCCACGTGGATCGTGGCGCCGAGATGGATGGAAAGCGCGCGCCAGAACTCCTCGAGCACCTCCGACTCCATCGTCCCCACGCGACCGCGCAGAGGCACGTTGTAAGAGAGGTAGGGTCGCTTGCCGAGGTCGACCACCACCCGCGCGAGCGACTCGTCGAGCGGCGCGTACGCCGACGCGAATCGTGTGATCCCGGCCCGAGCGCCGAGCGCCTGAGAAAGCGCCTGGCCGAGCACGATGCCGGCGTCCTCGACGAGGTGGTGCGCGTCCACATGCACATCGCCTGAACCGCGAAACGTGAGGTCGAAGCCCCCGTAGCGGGCGACCTGCTCGACCATGTGGTCGAGGAAGGCAAGCCCCGTCGCGACCTTGACCCGACCGTGACCTTCGATGTCGACCTTCGCGCGCAGGCGCGTCTCCTTGCTGTTGCGCGTGACCTCACCGGTTCTACTCAAGTCGCACCTCCACCGCATGCGCGTGCGCGCCAAGCCCTTCCATCGCCGCCAGGCGCACGCAAGCCTCCCGCAGCATCTCGAGGTCGCCACGCTCGAGGCTCAGCACGCTGGTCCGCTTCATGAACGTGTGCACGCCGAGCGGAGACGCGAAGCGAGCCGCGCCCGAGGTCGGCAGCGTGTGATTGGGGCCTGCGACGTAATCACCGAGCGGCACGGTTGAATAGGCTCCCACGAAAACCGCGCCGGCGTTCTCGACCTGCGTTGCGACCTTCGCCGCGTCATCGGTGACGATGAGGAGGTGCTCGGGCGCGAAGTCGTTCGCAAGGCGAATGGCCTGCGCAAGGTCGTCGGCGACCACGATGCAGCAGGCCGCGGCGCGGATGATCTCCGCCCGCTCCAACCCCAACAGGAGGTTCTCCAGCTCGTCCACCACGCGGTCCGCCAGCGCTGTCGAGTCGGTCATCAGCACCGCCATCGCAAGGGGGTCGTGCTCAAGCTGCGCCGCGAGGTCGGCGGCGACAAAATCCGCTCGCGCCTTGGCGTCGGCGATCACCAACACCTCGGTCGGCCCTGCGATGCCATCGACGCCGACTGCGCCGAACACCTCGCGCTTGGCAAGCGTCACGTAGATGTTGCCGGGGCCCGCGACGATGTCCACCCGCGGGATTGATCGCGTGCCATACGCCATGGCGGCGATTGCCTGCGCGCCCCCAACCCGATAGACAGCGTCCACACCTGCGATATGAGCCGCGGCGAGGATTACGTCGGGCACGGTGCCGTCGGCCCTCGGCGGCGTGGCAAGGACCACCTCCGCCACGCCGGCGACGCGAGCGGGGATCGCGGTCATCAGGACTGTCGACGGATAGGACGCCCTTCCGCCCGGCGCGTAAAGACCGGCCCGGCGCACCGGTCGCGTGATCAGCTCCAGCCCCTGCGAGCCGCTCGTCCTCGTGTCCAGCTGCAGCGAGTGAAAGTCGCGGATGCGCTCCGCCGCGAACTCGAGCGCCGCGCGGTCGGGGGCGGCAAGACGACCTGCCGCTGACGCAAGCTCGCCTGGCTCGACCTGGAAGCTCTCATCCGGCCTCGGAGCCCAACCTTCGAACCTGGCGCCATACTCGCGCAGCGCATCGTCCCCGTCGACGGCCACACGGCCGCAGATCTCCGCCACCGCCGCTCGCTCGGTCGCGAACTCCGACAGATCCAGCCGCCTTCGCGAAAGCAGCGAGTCTTTCCACGAGGCCGCATCAAAGCGCTTGATTGCCATCTCGCGTTCCTAAGAGGCCCTGTCGACAGCTTCGCGAAAGCGCGCGACTGTCGACTGGACGGCGTCGGTTCGCGTCTTGAGGCTTGCCTGGTTGGCGATGAGGCGCGCTGTGGAGGTGCCAAGCACGGCGGCGACGCGGAGCTTGTTCTCCTTCAGGGTCCTGCCCGATGCGGTGAGGTCGACTATCGCGTCGACGAGATCCACCTGTGGCGCCAGCTCGACCGATCCGTGGAGAGGCACGACCTCGACCGATTGGCCCTGGGCCTCGAACCACGATGCGGTGGTGCGCGGGTACTTAGTCGCGACGCGAAGCAGGGGTGGCCACGTCTCCCGCCCGGCCAGCTTCGAATCCGCCGGCACCGCGAGCACAAGCCTGCATTCGCCAAAACGGAGATCGACAAGCTCGTAGTGGGCGCCTGGCGACTCCCACAGGACGTCCTTGCCGACGATCCCGAGGTCGGCCGCACCGTGGTCGACGTACGCGGGCACGTCAGCCGGCCGCACCAGGATTACGCGCACTGCAGGTCGGTCCACCAGCAGCTTGCGGCCCAGCTCCGCCGCGGTCAGGCGCGCGACCCCGGAGCGAGCAAGCACACGCAACGCACCAGGCAGCAGGACTCCGGTGGGCAGGGCGATCGCAACTCTTTCCTTCCTCATGCGAGCGAACCCGCAAGTCGTGCCGCCACCTGCTCAGGCGGCAAGCGGCGCGTGCGATGGCCGCGCGCCGACCAGGACGTGGTCGCCGCGGTGCGGCAGTGGATGAGGTTGACGGCGCCGACTGCATGCCACCACGCAGTCGCCTCTTTGTTTCCTCTCGGCTCGGTGTCCACCACTGCTCGCATCCCGAACAACCGAAGCGTCGATCCCAGGCGGAGCGCCGTCGCGAGACCGGGGGCTTCCCACGCGACTGCTGCGTCAAGCCTTGGCAGGGCGGGCGGACGGGCGGCACGCGTCAGCATCTCCCACACGAGGTCGAGCTGCACCACGAAGCCGGTGGCGGGAGCCGGGCGGCCGAAGCGGCCGAGCAGGCCGTCGTATCGCCCGCCCTGCGCAACAGGCCGGCCGAGGTCGGGGCCGTAGCCCTCGAAGATGATCCCTGTGTAGTAGTCGAAGTCACGGATCGCGCCGAGGTCGAGGCTGACGACGTCGCCGAGGCCGTGTGCGGCAAGGAGCTCGAGCACGCGCGCGAGCTCCGACAACGCAAGCTCCGATCGGCGGTTGCGGACCAATCCGCCGGCTGCGTCAAGGATCTCCGCGCCGCCCCGAAGGGCCGGGAAGCGAAGGAGCAGCTCATGCTCGGCGGATCGCAGCGAGGTGCGCTCGAGCAGCTCCTCGAGGGCGACGAAGTCGCGCGCCGCGAGCGCGTCTCGGACGCTTGCCTTGACCTCCTCGGGCAGCTTGACCGCATCCATGATGCCCTTGAAAAACTCAGCGTGGCCCACATCGACCTGGTAGCGCCGCAAGCCCGTCGCCTCGAGGCAGCGCGCCGCGAGCGCGATGACCTCGGCGTCGGCCACCACTCCAGGAGCGCCGACGAGCTCGGCCCCCACCTGGTACGTCTCACGCCTCTGCTGAAAGCGGCCCTCGTCGGTGGAGAGCACAGGCCCCGCATAACAGAGGCGCATGGGCAGGGGCGCGGCGCGAAGCTTTCCGGCGACGACCCGCGCAACGGGCACAGTCCGCTCGCCCACCAGGGCGATCACCTCGCCTCGCGCGTCGGTGAACTTGAAAAGGCGGCGCCTCTGCTCGGCGCCGAGCCCCTTTTCGAGCACGTCGAGACTCTCGACCATGGGGGTGATGAGGTGGCGGTAGCCCCAGCGCCGCATCTCCGCCAACAGCGACTCCTGGGCCTCACGCAGAACCTCGGCTTCCTCGGGTAGCAGGTCGCGAAACCCTGGCACGCCACCCAGCTGAGGTATCACGTTTTCAACGCCCCTCTCCCGTTCTCCCTCCCGCGAGAGTGCCGGGTAACGCCCCTCTCCCCTAACCCTCTCCCCTGCCGGGAGAGGGAGAGCAGGTTGGGACTTAATCGGCTCGGTGAAGAGACCTCCGGGCCCGGGCCGCTGACCGTGGTTCAGCTGTCATCGTCGTCGTCCTCGTCCTCTTCTTCCTCTGTGTCCGCGGTCTCGACGAAGTCAAGCGGCTCCGCCTCGTCGTCCACCGCGTGCATGCCCTCTTCGGTGTCAGGGGTGTCGGCAACGCCATCGCTGAGCGTCTCCTCGTCGTCCTCGCCCGCGAAGATCTCCACCTCGCGCGCGAGCAGGCTCTCCTTCGTGTAGGGGCGGAACTCGACCTCGCGCTTGCGGCGCATGGGGAAGCTCGGCTTGCCCGCGAACTTCGGGTCCTGATACGTCTCGCGGACGATCAGCTTGACGGCGGTGCCGTCGCAGGCCATGACTCCCGCCTGGTACCTGTTGCCGCCGCGCATGAACTTGATGAGGCGACGAGCCAGCTTGGCCTCGAGCAATCCCAGCCTGACGCCGCGCGAGGTCTCAGCGAAGACTCCGTCGTCGGCGACCCGCAGCTCGGCGACGTCGCCTGCGGCGACCCTGGAGCAGATGTCGGAACCAGGAGGATTTTCGAGGATGGTGATGACCGTCTTCCCCATCTCCTCGACGAAGAGGTTCAGGTCGACCTTCGTGCCGCCAACCTTCAACCCTTCCTTCTGGTGCAGCAACGCATTGATGCGGGCCGCGTTCTTTTTGGCGATCGAGTTCATCGGGTTGAGCTTGAGGGCGACTTCGTAGGCCGCCTTCGCGTCCTTCAACTTGCCGAGCTCGGACAGTGCCTTGCCGAGCCTGTTCTGGGTTTCCTCGTCGGTGCCGAAGTTCTCGATGATGAATTTGTTGAGCTTTGACGCCTCGTCCCACTTGCCTGCGATGGCAAGCTGAACGGCTTCATCGCCATATTGGGAACGGGGCTTCAGGTGCTCGGTGGACTCGGTCTTCAACAGGCGCGCTCCTATGACTCGGCTGAGAGGGATCACGAGTATAGGATCTGCCGGGCCGTGGCATCTGGCAGGCACCTCCAGGCGCGCGCGGCGACAATCTCGGCGTGCGGTTGCTCCTGCGGACCATTGCGTGCATCGGCGTGGCCGGCCTCGCCTCGCTCGCCGCGTGCTCGGGTGGCAGCGCCGTTGATGGCAAGACGATCAAGATCGGTGTCGACCTCCCGCTGTCCGGAGATGAGGGCCAGGCCGGAGTCCCCGCCCTTAACGGCGTCCGCTTCTATATCCACCAACACCCCGTCCTTCAAGGCTTCAATGTCGAGGTCAGCGCTCGCGACGATGCGCTCAAGGGGATCCACGACGCCAAGGTCGGGGCTCAGAACTTCTCGGACCTCATCGCTGATCCGCAGGTCATGGGCATCGTCGGACCGTTCAACGCCAGCGTCGCAAGAGCCGCGATTCCTCTTGCCAACGCCGCCCATCTGGCTGTGATCAGCCCTGCCACAAGCAACCCCTGCCTGACCAGGGACCCCTACCTGCCGGCAGGGCTCAATCCGACACGAGCCGCGATCGGCTGCAAGGCGGCAGGCTTGCCGCTTCCAGGCGATCTGCGGCCGGCCAAGACCAACAACTTCTTCCGCCTGGCGACCACCGACGACCTCCAGGGGGCGGCGGCCGCGGATTACGCCTTCAACACCCTTCATCTCCTGAGGGTCGGCGTGCTCTCCGACCGCGAGGTCTTCGGCCAGGCGCTCGCCGCCGGCTTCCGCGCGCGGTTCACCAGGCTCGGCGGCCTTGTCGTCGCGTACCAGGACTTCACCCCTTCCGCCAGCCTTGACCTCAGCTCATTTTTCAAGCAGACGAAAAACGACGGCGGGCAGGCGATCTATTTCGGCGGGGTCACCGCGAACGGGGGCTGCGCGATCCGCGCCCAGATGGCCGCCGTGTTCGGCGAAAGCGCAGCGGTCCCCTACCTCGGAGGGAGCGGCATCGCCGAGGATCCTGCCTGCGTGCGAGCCGCCGGGGGCAACGCCGCTGGGATCTATGCGACCGTGCCCGTCGCCGACCCTGACCAGGTGGCGGCCTCCCAGCCGGTCATCGCCGCTTTCAAGGCGCGGTATCCGAACGCCTGGGACTATGGCGCCTACACCATCCTGGCGTACGACGCGACAGCGATTCTTTACAGCGCCCTCGACAGGGCGATCACCGATGCAGGGGGCAAGCTGCCGACCCGCCAGGCGGTGACGGAGAGCGTGGGGGCCGACAAGACGGTCGGCTTCGACCCCGCCGGGGACACGGCCCACAGGGTGGTTTCGATCTTCGAGGCGACAAGCTCCGATCCGGCGGCTCCCTGGCGCTTTGCCGGCGCCGTGGACTACAGCGCCAAACTCCCGTATTGAGATTGCAGGCGGTATAGTTCCGACTGGAGTAGTGGTCGGCCACCCCATGTGGCCGCACTCGTCGTCGGCGCACTCTCGCCCCGGCCGGAGGGTTGGGAAGAGGGCGGCGAGTGAGGGGAGGCGGAGGAAACGTTCAAAACCTCTCAAGCACACACAAGGGGGAACCGTATGGTTCGAGCTAGGGGATTCGTAGTCCTCACATTGGCGGTCTTCGTCGCGTTCGCGTGCGGCGGGACAAGCGGAACGGGCTCTAACAAGGGCACCATCTCGATCGGCGTCGACTTGCCCGAGTCGGGAGCTGCCGCGTCGGGTGGCCTTTCGACCCTCAACGGGGTCAAGTTCGCGGTTCAGCAGGCTGGATCGCTCAGCGGCTGGACGCTGACCGTTGAGAACCGGGACGACGCGGTCCAGGGCGCCTACAACGAGGCCAAGGGCGTGCAGAACGTCCAGGACCTGATCGCCAACAGCCACGTCGTGGGCATGATCGGCCCTTACAACTCCGCCGTGGCGAAGGCCGAGATCCCGATCACGAACCCCGTCGGCCTCGTGATGATCAGCCCATCCAACACCAACCCTTGCCTCACCAAGGACATTGCGGGCTGCTCGTATCACCCGCAGGACCTGCGAAAGGGCAAGCCGAACAACTACTTCCGCGTTGTGGCCACTGACGACCTTCAGGGCCCGGCCGCGGCCACCTACCTCTACAACACCCTCAAGGTCACCAAGCTCGGCGTGCTCGACGAGAAGACAGTGTTCGGCGTAGGCATCGCCGACGCGATGCAGACAAAGTTCAAGGCGCTCGGCGGCACAGTGATCCGCGACTCTTATGACCCGGCTACCACAGTCGACTGGCGCAACTTCTTGAACAAGTTCAAGGCGGCGGGCGCCACCGGTTTCTACGTGGGCGGCACCGACGACAAGAAGGCGTGCCAGCCTCGCCACCAGTTCGCACAGGTCGGCATCGCAGCCTGGCCTTACGTCGGTGGAGACGGAATCGAAACCAGCCAGTGCATCGATGACGCCCAGGCGGGCGCTATCGGACTGACTGCCACCACGGCCGGCGCTGACGCGGGCCAGATCCCCGCAGCTGCCGCGACCATCACCGCGTTCAAGCAGGCTTTCACCGGCGCCAACGACTACGGCGCCTACACGATGTCCGCCTACGACGCCACCAACATCGAGATCGCAGCGATCAAGAAGGCGCTCGCTGACGGCAAGGACCCGAACAAGCTCGCGGACTTCCGCGAGGCAGTGCGGGCCAACGTCGCCGCCACGTCCAACTATGCAGGCGTGCTCGGCAGCACCACCTTCGACGCCAACGGCGACACCTCGGCCAAGATCATCTCGATCTACTCGGTCAAGGACGTCGGCGCGGCGCGCGCCGGCCAGGGCGACCTGACCTGCGGCACCAAGGCATCCGACAAGACCCTTTGCTACGTGTGGGTCACCCAGTTCGACTTCGCCAAGAGCTAGCAAAAAGCTAGTCAAAGCACCGTTCGAAAAAAGGAGGGGGCCAATTGGCCCCCTCCTTGCGTTTAAATAAGCGGGCTTTGAAGGCGCTCGACTCCATCCGCTCGACTTTCGCCGGCGATGTCGGCACCGCCATCTTCAGCGGCCTGGGAGTCGTCGCCCTGGCCTGGCTGGTCTTCCTGGGGATCCAGAGCCCGTCAGGCCTCTTCCAAACCCTCGTCATCGGCGTCGCCGACGGCTCGATCTACGCCCTGATCGCGCTGGGCTACACGATGGTGTATGGCATCATCGAGCTCATCAACTTCGCCCACGGGGACATCTTCACCCTCGGCGCGTTTCTTGCCGTTCCGATCCTCGGTTTCTTCGGCATCACCGACACGGTGCCCTTCACCCCCGTCATCCTCGCGATCCTCGTCGTCACGGTGATCGTGGTCATGTTGCTCAACGGTCTGATCAACATCACGATCGAGCGAATCGCTTATCGCCCTCTTCGCAACGCCCCACGACTTGCCCCATTGATCACGGCGATCGGGATGTCCTTCATCCTCGAGGGCTTGATGTTCATTTGGCGCGGTCCATTCAACCTCATCTTCCCCGACCTCATCCCCGACACTCAATTCACGTTTGGGGCCTACAGCATCGGCGTCAAGGACATATTCGTAGTCGTCACCGCGTTGATCCTGGTGACCATCCTGTCCCTGTTCATCGCCCGCACAAAGCTCGGCAAGGCGATGCGAGCGACCGCCCAGGACAAGCAGGCAGCCCAGTTGATGGGGATCAACATCGACCGCACCATCGCTGCCACGTTCTTCATCGGCGCCGCGCTGGCGGGCGCAGGTGGTGTCATTTACGGCCTGTACTTCAACACGATCAGGTTCGACCTTGGCTTTTCCGCCGGCCTGATTGCATTCACCGCTGCAGTGTTCGGCGGGATCGGGAACATCCAGGGCGCCGCCCTGGGCGGTCTGCTGATCGGGATCATCCAGGCTGCCAGCGACCGCTACATCTCAGGCAGCTGGACGAACGTCGTGATCTTCGGCATCCTGATCCTGGTCCTCGTCGTCAGGCCTACCGGCCTCCTCGGTATGCGGGTCCCTGAGAAGTGATCTCGCGCGCCAAGCTGCGCGCGTGGTCGCGCAGCCCCAACGCAGTCGTGTACGCGCTCCTCCTGCTCGGGGCCCTGCTGTTTCCCAGCATCTCCTCGTTCGCAGTTGGCAACAACACTCTTGTAGGCCTCGTTGCCGATGCCGGCGTTTGGATCCTCCTGGCAATAGGGCTCAACGTCGTGGTCGGCTTTGCCGGACTCCTCGACCTCGGTTACGCCGCCTTCTTCGCGATCGGCGCGTACACATACGCGTTGTTCGCTTCGGAGCAGCTCGGCTCGAGTCCGCTTCATCACTCGTTCCACCTGCCGTTCTGGCTGATGCTGTTCGTCGGCATGCTCGTGGCTGCCGCCTCCGGAGCCATCCTCGGGTTCCCGACACTGCGCCTCCGCGGTGACTACCTTGCGATCGTGACCCTAGGGTTCGGCGAGATCGTGCCGCGCATCTTCCGCAACCTCGACCAGTGGACTGGAGGCGTCAACGCCATTGGCGGCATCGACCCCCCTACGCTACCCATCTGCATCACCGGACCCTGGTCTTTCGGCAACGACCTGGCCATCAAGACCGGTGTCGACTGTTCCTTCTCTACCTCCGATCCGACCGCCTACTACGTTTTGATGTTGCTTCTCATCATCGGCAGCGTGATCCTCGTCACCAACCTCCAGAAGTCTCGCCTTGGGCGCGCCTGGATGGCGGTGCGCGAGGACGAGGTCGCCGCCTCGGCGATGGGAGTGAACACGGTCAGCATCAAGCTGCTCGCCTTCTCGATCGGCGCCGCGTTCAGCGGCTTTGGCGGCGCGTACTACGGAGCCAAGCTCTCGCTGGTCAGCCCTGACAACTTCGAGTTCATCGTCTCCATCACAGTGCTGGTGATGGTCGTCCTTGGCGGCATGGGCAACATCCCTGGAGTGATCCTCGGTGCCCTCGCCATCTACTTCATCGAGTTCAAGTTCCTGATCGACCTACCCGCCAACGCGGTCAACATCGCGAACGCTGTCGGGCTACAGTCGC
The DNA here is from genome assembly GCA_036844615.1 of Candidatus Dormiibacterota bacterium. GTDB lineage: Bacteria > Chloroflexota > Dormibacteria > Dormibacterales > Dormibacteraceae > Palsa-872. Next base: position 22,200 of record DAIUFK010000029.1, read on the forward strand.
TCGACGTGAAGAATGGGGATTGGCCCGGCCTCAACGACTTTGTTCAGCGCCTCAACTTCCTCGTCCTCGGCCTGATCCTCGTCGTCATGATGCTGCTGCGCCCTGAAGGCATCCTGCCCAGCCGCATTCGGGCCCAGGAGCTCAAGAGGGGCGTGTCTGACGAGGCAGTGTCTGACGTGGCTGCGACATGACCGCCGCTCGAAATCCGATCCTCTCGATCTCGGGCGTGACCAAGCGCTTCGGCGGCCTGGTCGCCATCGACAATGTCAGCTTCGAGGTCCAGCGCGGCGAGGTGTTTGCCCTCATCGGCCCCAACGGCGCGGGCAAGACCACCCTGTTCAACTGCATCACGGGCATGTTCGCCCCGACCACCGGTTCCATCGTCTTCGACGGCAAGTCGATGGGAGGAATGAAGCCCTATCAGACTGCCCACGCGGGCATCGCCAGGACGTTCCAGAACATCCGGCTCTTCGACTACATGACGGTGCTGGACAACGTTCGCCTAGGACAGCACAGCCGTATGCATTCCAAGCTCTGGGACTCGCTCTTCAAAACTCCGAAGGAGCGTCACGAAGAGGCTCAGGTCACCGACCGAGCGATGGAGCTGCTCAAGTTCGTCGGCATCGAGAGCTACGCGGATAACTACGCCCGCAACCTGCCGTACGGGCAGCAGCGCCGCCTCGAGATCGCGCGTGCCCTGGCTACAGGGCCCCGCCTGCTGCTCCTGGACGAGCCTGCCGCCGGCTTCACCCCCCAGGAGAAGGTGGAGCTGATGGGCCTTGTGGGCAAGATCATCGAGCAGGACATCACTGTCTTCCTGATCGAGCACGACATGAAGGTAGTCATGGGCATCTCCCAGCAGATCGTCGTGCTCGATCACGGGGAGAAGATCGCCGAAGGCGTTCCAGCCGACGTTCGAAAGGACCCCCGGGTGATCGAAGCCTACCTTGGGAAGTCGGCTTAGTTGGCCCTTCTCGAGGTCTCGGAGATTGACGCCCACTACGGCCGGATCCAGGCTCTCCGCAGGCTGAGCCTCAACGTTGACAAGGGTGAGATCGTCGCGCTGATCGGCTCCAACGGAGCCGGCAAGACCACCACTCTGCGCACCATCTCAGGCCTCATGCACCCGGGGCATGGGACTATCAAATTCGACGGCCAGGACATCACCAACACGGGGCCGGAGAAGATCGTCGATCTGGGCATCTGCCAGTCGCCTGAAGGCAGGCGGCTGTTCGCACGCATGACGGTGATGGACAACCTGATGATGGGCGCGTACACCAGGCGCGACAAGGCGGCCATCAGCACCGATGTCGATCATGTCTTCGAGCTGTTCCCGCGTCTGAAGGAGCGGCGCAACCAGGTTGCCGGCACCCTCTCGGGAGGGGAACAGCAGATGTGCGCGATGGGACGCGCGCTGATGGCAAAGCCGAAGGTGCTGATGCTCGACGAGCCGTCGCTCGGCCTCTCCCCCATCCTGGTGGAGACGAT
>DAIUFK010000030.1:0-23626 GCA_036844615.1 Candidatus Dormiibacterota bacterium
TCTAACTGCCCTTACCGGTGAGTGTCGTGCTCCGGAGGATCGGCCGAAAGTCGCCTAGCCGGATGAACCCGAAGGGTGCCACGGGCACCGCGCAGCGCTGCCCCTGGCATTTCGGTCGAGTCTCCGGAGTGCGACGCTCTAGCGCGAGGGGGGCAGGCCGACGGCATCCCGGACCTCGACCATCGTTCCGCGCGCGACCTCGCGTGCGGTCTCGCTGCCCTGGGCGAGAACGCCGGCCACGATCGCAGGGCTGAGTTCGGCGCGCACCTCCCGGAACGGCCTGAAGACCTCGATCATCCGCTCGGCAAGGAGCTTCTTCTTTTCGCCGCAGCCGATCTTGGCCTTTCGGCACAGGTCCCAGTAGTCCTGCCAGTCGTCGAAGAAGAACTTGTAGAACGCGCAGACGTTGCAGGTGCGCGGGTGACCGGGTTGGGTCATGTAGGTTCGCTTGACGTCGGTGACCATGCTCTGCACCTGCTTGCGGATGACCGCGGGATCGTCGGTCACTCCAACGACGTTGCCCACGGTCTTCGACATTCGCTGCTTGCCATCGGTGCCAAGGACCAATGGCGACTCGGTGAGCAGCGCTCTCGGCTCCGGGAAAACAGGCGAGTAGGTGCGGTTGAACTTTCGAACCACCTCGCGGATCAGCTCGAGGTGGGGGAGCTGGTCCTTGCCGACCGGGACGCCTCCTCCCTTGACGATGGCGATGTCCGCGCCCTGGAGGACTGGATAGGAGAGGAGGCCGAGGTTCACGTTGTCGGGATGCCTCTTGGCCATCTCCTTGAACGTCGGCGTGCGGAGCACCCAGCTGAGCGGCGTGACCATCGACAGCAGAAGTGAGAGCTCAGCCACCTCGGGCACCTTCGACTGCTGGTAGATGACGCTGCGCTTGGGATCGAGGCCGACGGCGAGCAGGTCGGCAGTCAGGTCGAAGACCTTGCTCTCGACCGTGTGGCCGTCAGGCTCGGTCGTCAGGGCGTGATAGTCCGCCACGAAATAGAAGCAGTCGTACTCCTCCTGGAGGTTGACCCAGTTCTGCGCCGCCCCCAGATAGTTGCCAAGGTGGAACCTTCCTGTGGGGCGCATGCCGCTCAAGATCCGCATCCGATCCGCCATGTGACCCCGAACTGTAGCGGTACCATGCTGCCAGTTGCCAGATCACGACGCACCACAAGATGCCCTTCCCGCCGTTCCAACCGGCCTTGGTTCACGGGCGCTGCGCAACACAGTTCTGATCCTTGGAGCGCGTGTCGTATCGAGGCTGATCGCACTGGTCACGGTGCTCGCCACCGCCGAGAGCCTGCGCGATGCCCGCTTCGGGGTCTTCAACACTGTTGTGACGGTGACCGCGCTCGTGTCGCCGGTGTTCCTCGACCTCGGCTTCAACATCCTGTACCAGCGCGAGGGAGCGCGCCGGCCGTCGGAGATCGAGCGCTACCTGCAGAACCTGATGAGCGCGCGCGTCATCCTCGCGATCATCGCGCTGCCTGTGCTGGCGGCTGCCCTCTATTTCCTCGGGCTGTCCGACCTGTTGATCCCGGGCTACGTGCTCATGGTGTTGACGTCATACGCAAACCTCCTGCGTTACACGCTCTACGCGCTGCAGCGCCTCGGTTTCGAGGCGGTTGCGATAGTCGCCGAGAGCCTGCTGCTCCTCGGCCTGACCCTGTTCGGTGTGAGCAGTCATCAGGGCGTCGCGTACTTCGTGTGGGCGTATGTGGCGATGTACGCGTTCGACTGCATCTTCTTCTCCGTGCTCCTGCGCGCATTGAAAATCGCACGTTTCCGCTGGCGTTTCGAGCCTGCACTGATCAGGCAGTGGTTCTGGATGGGCCTCCCGTTCGCAGTGACTTTCGTCCTGACCACGCTCTATTGGAAGATCGACGTGCCGTTGCTCAAGCTCTTCAGGACCAGCGCCGAGGTTGGCTGGTATTCGCTTGCCTACAAGCCTTTCGAGGCGTTGCTGTTTGTGCCGATCAGCATGCTGGGAGTGGTGCTCCCAGTGCTCGCGGTCTATCAGCGCACCTCGCCGGAACGCTTTCGCTACGCGGTGGCGATGTTCTTCAAAGCGCTCCTGATGCTTGGCTGGCCGCTATCGGTCGGGGTGGTTGTTCTCGCCTACCCGCTTGCGGGCCTGTGGTCGGGCTTCTACCCGCAGGCGATCCCCGCTTTGCAGATCCTGGCGCTCGCTTACGCGTTCGCGTTCGTGAACAACGCTTTTATCGGCGCCCTGACAGCACTCGATCGTCAAGCCTCATATGCGAAGGCAGCCGGGATCAGCCTGGTCGTGAACCTCGTCCTCAACCTGGTCCTCATCCCTCCGTTCGGCTACCTGGCAGCCGCATGGACGACGGTGGCGACTGAGATGGTGCTGGTGGCAGTGGGTTGGTGGTTGACGGTGAGACACCTCGGCAGGCTGCACCTTCCCGCGGCCTCGTGGCGCCCGATTCTCGCCGGCGTGGTGATGGGCGCCGTGCTGTTCCCGTTGAAAAACGTTCAAGGACTTGCGACACTGCTTGTCGTTCTGCTCGGAGTTGCTGTTTACACAGCAGCCGTGATACTCCTCAGGGCGATGACCCGAGAAGAGATTCAGTTCCTTCGCTCCGCATTGCTCAGGCGGCAGTGATGAAACCCATTTACCTGAAGCCCCGCGGGGCCGAGAAGGCGGTTCCCTGGGAGGAGATCGCGGTCGATGCTCCGGAGTTGGGCCCCCAGACGCTCCTCGACGATGCCCAGTTCGTCGCCATCGACGTCGAAACGACAGGCAACGCGCCGTTCCTCGTCCTGGAGCTTGGCGCTGAGCGATTCACGCTTGCAGGACCGCTCTCCTTCTTCGACACCCTCGTTGACTGCAGGGCCCCCATCAACCCCTATGCCAAAAAGCGGCACCACATCGATCGGTCGATGTTGATCGGAGCTCCCGAGTTCCGCGACGCCCGCAGGGCGTTCCTTAGGTTCGCCCATGGCGCGGTTCTAGTCGAGCACAGCCACGACGCCTTCGACACCTGGCTCGTGGGGAGGGGGCTTGAAAGCCCACTGCAGCATCCGATCATCGACACCACTGCACTGGCAAGGCTCGTGCTCGACCTGCCGAAGGGCCAGACGCCAGGTCTGGCAAGGCTCGTGGAGGAGCTTGCCCTCGACGTGACGCCTGCCCATGCGGCGCTCGACGATGCGAGAGCCACCGCGATGGTGTTCCGTGCTCTGATCGCTCGAGCCAGGGAGATCCACGGCTGGTCGACTGTGGGCGAGATCCTCGCGGTGCTGCCGCGGCCAGTCATCGACAGGACTGGCGCTAGTCGAAAAGGGCCAGTTGCAGGTCGGGCTCCGGGTGCTCGAGGCCAGACAGCCCCACCCCAATCAACCGCACAGCCCGCGACTCAACATGCGACTTCTCAAGCGCCGACCGCGCGGCGCGGAAGATCGTCTCGACGTCGTCGGTCGGGCTCGTCCGGCTCACCTGGCGGCTCACCAGCTTGAAATCCGGGAGCTTGAGCTTCACGTAGATCGTTCGCGCGCGCACTCCCTCCGCTTTCAGCCGCTCGACGACCCTGTCAGTGAGGTCCCGGAGCGCCTTTTCGAGCTCTGCCCGGTCGCTGACGTCGCGCTCAAACGTGATCTCCGCCGAGATCGTCTTGGCCGGCTTGCTGCCGTCCACCGGCGCACGGTCGCGACCCTGCGCCAGCCTCTGCAGCACAGCCCCCCCGACTCCCAACGCCTGGACGAGGCGCTGAGTCTCGTAGGCCGCAAGCTCGCCGACGGTGCGCACGCCCATCGCGTGAAGGCGCTCCTCGGTCTTGGGGCCGAGACCGGGGATGGCGCCGATCGGAAGTGGCGCGAGAAAGTCAGCCTCGGTGCCCGGCGGGACCAATACCAGGCCATCCGGCTTCCGGGTGCCGCTGGCGACCTTCGCCACCAGCTTCGAGGTTGCGGCACCCACCGAGGCTGTCAGGCCGACTTCGGTGTGGACCTGGAACTTGATCCGGCGCGCCACCTCATCTGGTGTCGAGGTCCCATGGCGAGTTCGGGCGGTGACGTCAAGGTAGGCCTCGTCGAGGGCGACGCCCTCGACCAGCTCAGGCGAGGTGAAGCGTCGAAAGATCTGGTGGACGAGCCTGCTCGCATCTCGATATCGCACTCCGTCAGGATTGACCACCATGAGCTGCGGGCAGAGCTGAAGCGCCTCGTGGAGCGGCATCGCCGAGCGCACGCCGAAGGCGCGCGCTTCGTATGAAGCTCCCATGACGACAGCCCGCCGCGACCGCCCCGCCACCGCCAGCGGTACCCCCCTCAGCTTGGGGTCGTCGCGCTGGTGCACGGATGTATAGAAGGCGTCGAGGTCGACGTGGAGGATGGTTCGCGGCCAGTTGTCGGGTCGAGGCATGTTCGGTTCGCGGCCAGTCTGCCACAACAACTTGTGGCTTACTTACGTTCTGTGCGCTTCTTGTGGTTTCTTAGGGGCCCAGGGCGGCGACGACGTTGGAGAAAACGTTGGCGATCTGGTTGCCCATGGTCAGCAGGATGACGATCACGACGATGGAGACGAGGACGAGGATCCCTATGAAGGCGGCGATCAGCCCCACCGTGAGCCCAACCGCAGCGCCGGCGCCAGACGAAGCCCCACCGGCAAGGGCCGGCACCCATCCCTGGCCGGTCCACCGCCACAGCCTGTCGTGCGAGAGCGCCGGCTTCCATTCGGAGCCGTCCCACCACCAGAATCCATCGGCCGAGAAGCGAGTAACTGGTGGCGGCGGAGGCAATCCGCCCTGTGGTCCGGCCATCGCGACCAAGCATAGAATCCCGGGAGCCTACCGAGAACCGCAAGTAGAATCCCGGCAGACGTGAAAGGCGTAATCCTCGCGGGCGGAACGGGCAGCAGGCTGCATCCGCTCACGCTGATCACCAACAAGCACCTGCTTCCCATCTACGACCGGCCGATGATCAGCTATGCGATCGAAGCACTGGTCAAGGCTGGCGTCTCAGAGATGATGCTTGTCACTGGAGGGACCCACGCCGGCGAGTTTCTCCGCCTGCTTGGCAACGGCCAGGAGTTTGGGATCGACCGCCTTTTCTACGCCTACCAGGAAAAGCCCGGGGGTATCGCCGAGGCGCTCAGCCTTGCCGAGAAGTTCGTCGGCGGCGATAGGGCGATGGTGATGCTCGGGGACAACATCTTCGAAAGGTGCCTGCGGCCGTGTGTCGAAGCGTTCGCGAAACAGAAATCGGGCGCGCGCGTCGTGCTGACCCACGAAAGCGACCACGACCACCTGCGCCACCTGGGCGTCGCGCACATGAACGGCGCACGCCGCATCGAGCGCATAGTCGAGAAGCCAGAGGTGCCGCCGAGCGAGTTCGCAGTCACCGGCGTGTATTTCTATGACGAGACGGTTTGGAAGGTCCTCTCCGAGCTGCGGCCGTCCGGGCGCGGCGAGCTCGAGATCACAGACGTCAACAACTGGTATCTCGACAACGGCGTCATCGAGTACGACATCATCGACGGCTTCTGGGGGGATGCCGGCGAGTCGATGCAGGCTTATTACGAGGTCCAGGACTTCGTGCGGGCGCACGGCGTCAACCGAGACACATGAACGTGGACTCGATAATCGAAGGGGTAGTCGTCAAGCGGCTGGTCACACACGCCGACGAACGAGGTTTTTTCCGCGAGGTGATTCGCGAAACCGACGGCTTCTTCGACCACTTCGGCCAGTGGAGCCACTCATTGATGTATGCGGGTGCAACGAAGGCCTGGCACATCCACCAGAAGCAGACCGATTGGTGGTACGCGATAGGTGCCCTGAAAGTGGCGCTCTACGACACGCGCGATGGCTCGCCCACCAAAGGCAAGCTGATGGAGCTGGTGATGGGAGACCTGCATGCCACCTGCCTCAAGATTCCTCCTGGCGTGGCGCACGGGTGCAAAGCACTGGTGCTGAGTCACCTGCTGTATGTCACCTCGGGCGTGTACGCGCCTGAGGACGAGGGCAGGATCCCGCATGACGATCCTTCCATCGGATACGACTGGACGGCGGGCCCGCCAATCAAATGAGCCTCCGCTCGCCAAGGCGCCTCCTCATTGCGGGGGCGGCTGGTTTCATCGGGTCGAACTTCGTGCGCCTGCTCCGCTCGACCGCCCCGGACGTTGAGATCACGGTCCTCGACAAGCTCACTTACGCCGGCAACCCCGCCAACCTCGCCGAGTTCGAAGGACAGCCGGGCTACCGGTTCGTGCATGGGGACATATGCGACGCCGCGCTTGTGAACTCGCTGGCGAGCGAGGTCGACGCCATCGTCAACTTTGCCGCCGAGACCCATGTCGACCGTTCGCTCATGGACCCTTTCGCCTTCATCGAAACTGACGTGCGTGGGACGGCGGTGCTCTGCGAGGCTGCCAGGAAATTTCAGCACGAGGTCTTCGTTCTCATCAGCACCGACGAGGTTTACGGCGAGGTCATGGAAGGTCGCTCGAAAGAGGGCGACTCGTTTCGGCCCCGCAGTCCATATTCGGCATCGAAAGCCGGAAGCGAGCACATCGCCAATGCGTACGCGGTCAGCTTCGGTCTGCCCCTGCTGGTGACGCGGGGCTCGAATACCTACGGCCCGTACCAGTATCCCGAGAAGCTCATCCCCGTCCTGATCACCAACGCCATCGACGATATTCCGCTGCCACTGTATGGGGAGGGCGCGGCAGTGAGGGATTACCTTCACGTCGAGGACCACTGCCGCGCGATCAACCTGGTCCTGCACGAGGCACCGCTGTCCGACGGCGTCTACAACATCGGCACGGGCCGGGAGACGAGCGGCAGGCAGGTGGCTGAAGCGGTGCTTGACATGGTGGGCAAGCCAAAGAGCCTCATCAGCTACGTTGTCGATCGCCCGGGTCACGACTATCGCTACGCGCTCGACGTGACCCGCATCACCAACCTGGGCTGGGAGCCGACTGTGGATTTCCGCGACGGCCTGGCACAGACCGCGCGCTGGTACCAGGAGCACCCTGACTGGTGGCGGCCTCTGAAGTCAGGCGAGTACTGGGAGTACTACAAGCGCAACTACAAGGAGAAGTCGTAGGGGGCCTGTCGAGAATCGCCCGACTGCTCCGACCCAGTCACTGAGAGCGCCCCTCGGGGCGCAGATTCAAGCAAGCGCCCTCCAGGGCGCAGTTTCAAAGGAGAAACCAGATGAAGTACATGATTGTCCCTGCCCTTGGCTGCCAGTCCGGCCTCCGCGACTAGGAAGGAGGAGGGGCGGCGCCGCCGACGGGTCGCCAATTGAATCCGTCCCACCAGAAGTTGCCGTCGCCGGACCGCTGGGCAACCGGCGGGACCTCGTGCTCGGCGTCTCGCCAGTTCGCTCCATCCCACCAGAAGCGGCGATCGTCAGACATCTGGACTGCGGCGACCGGCGCAGCCGCAGCAACGGGAAGGCTTCCATATATCGGGGGTGCCTGGATTGCGGTGCGCCGCGAGCGCTGGACCAGCCGGAAGATGAAGGCGGCAACCAGGACGAGAAGGACAAGGAAGATGAGACTGGGGAGAAGGCGTCCGAGTTTGTAAGCCAGCGAATTGGTGTCCACCGCCGGCTGAGGCCACTGCGACCGAGGAACCGTTACGTCAGGCGCGGCGTCATATTGCTTCTTCGCCTGCGTCGACGCGACGTTGCCGAGGTCATCTTTGCGCGAGGCGAAAATTACAAGAAAGGCGTCGTTGCCTTTGACGACAACGAAACCGTCCGAGTACGCACCGGCCGCCGCATCGTACGAGTGCGCGCCGTAGTAATCGGGCACACCATCGACGGTTAACGAATTCTTGTAGGCAGACTGGTTCTTGTCGGCGGTCTCGTTCTGCCGCATCCATGTGGTGGCGCCGGCGCCGCCGTTGAAAGCGAGGACAGCTTCAACAAAAACATGGCCGGTGGAACGCTGGACCCAGGTCCGCCCGAAGCCTGATAGAAAGCCATCGTTCTCCAGGGCCTTTTGATCATTGGCCGGGTCGGGAGTCCCATTGACGGTGACATAGGTTTTGGCGTCGAACGCACCTTCCAATATGCCCGCCGTGGTGGCAGGAAGCTCCGAGAAGGTGGATGCCGGCGGGGCGGCAAGCAATCCGTCGAGGGCCGGTGACGGGGTCGGCGACGCCATTGCGGCCATCGGTTGAAGCGCTGCGAACGCGATGGCAACAGCTTGTATCAGGCGGTTCATTACGGCAATCCTATGGCCAAAACGCGGAATCAAGTACCGGTTACCGGTCTCCACGCCGCGCCGTCCCACCAGAACTTGCCGTCGCCTGAGCGCTGGGCGGTCGGGGGCACCTCGTGCTCCGCGTCTCGCCACGCTGATCCGTCCCACCAGGATCGCCTGTCCTCTGACATCTGGACTGGGGGGCTCGGCACTGGCTCCGCGGTCGAAGGTGCGACGTGGACAGCAGCCGGTTGAAGCGCGGGCCGCCTGCGAGAGCGCATGACGAGGAAAGCCCCGCCAATCAGGCCGATAAGGACGACGCCGATGACAAATGCGCCGATGAGCTTGGCGATGTCGAGAGCGGTGTTCGATGTCTTGGTCTCGGGCCACTGAGCGGGCGGGATCGTGTACGCGGGGGTTGAGTCGAACTGGCGCTTGGTCTGGGTGGCGGCGATTGTCGCAAGGTCATTCTTGCCGGATACGTAGCTCACCAGCACCAGGTCGTTGCCCTTCACAAAGACGTAGGCGTCCGCGTAGAACTTGTTGACCGTGTCGACGAGCTTGACGCCGTAATAGGAGTCGATACCGGTGATGGTGAGGGCCTGCTTGTAGGTCGGCTCCGCCTTGTCTGCGAGCTCTGACTGGCGCAGCCATGTGTTCGCGCCCTTCCCTCCGGTGAAGGCCATGACGAATTCGATATAACCGTGGCCTGTCGCCTTCGACAACCACGTTCGCCCGTAGCCCTTGAGGAAACCATCCTGGTCGAGAGCCTTCTTGGTCTGCGTCGTGTCGTTGGCGGCGGTTGTCCGGGCGTAGCCAGTGGCGTCGAACTCGCCTTCGAAGAGGCCGCTCGACGGCGACTTGGGCTGCTCGACGAAGCCAGTGCCGGGCGGGGCGACGAGGATGCTGTCGAGCGCTGGTGACGGAGACGGTGCTGCAAAAACAGCGGCTGGCTGCACCAGCAATACGGCGCCGACGCCGATGGCACAGAGCACGCGGCCCAACGAACTCATCCTACCGATTTGAACCGAAACGTCCAGCGATTCCCCGGCCGTACCAGCGCATGTATCGCGGCAGCCAGCGCCAGAGCTTGAAACGACTCTGGCCGGCAGTGCGGTCGCGCCACGTGGTAGGGACCTCCGCGACGCGCATGCCGAGCAGGTGCGCCTTCACCGTCAGCTCGATCCCGAGCTCGAATCCTCCGTCCGATTCGATGGTCACCTTGTCGAGGAGGCGCTTTGAGTACATGCGGAAGTTGCTTGTTGCGTCATGGATCGGGATGCCCGCCACCCAGTGCAGGGACAGGCCCGCGGCGCGCGACATGGTTCGCTTCAGGATTGGTCCGCCTAGCTGTTGTCCTCCTTTCATGTAACGCGACCCGGCAACAACGTCCGCGCCGGCCAACGCGAGCGCGTACATCGCATCGATGTCGCCCGCATCGTCAGAGCCGTCACCCATCGTGACGAGGACGTAGGGCGCGCGGGCAGCGGCGAGGCCTGACTTGATCGCGTTCAGAACACCGCGTCCAATGGTGTTTCGGTGCAGTCGAAGCTCCGGAAGCTCGGCCTGGAGACGTTTGACAACGGGCACAGTCGTGTCCTCGTCGAAGTCGTGGACCACGAGCACCTCGAGCGGGCGCGTTCGCGACAGCTTGAGGATTCCACGCAGCGTGGGCACCACGTTCTCGCCCTCGTTGTAGACGGGGACCACGACGCTCAGGGCCGGCTCGACGGTACCCCGGCTCAGATGCGCCCCGCCTCGATCTCGTCCCGCACCCAGGGGATGACCTCGTCAAGCATCTGGTCAAGCGTGGTCGTGGCCTCGAAGCCGAGCACCTTGCGCGCCTTGCTGACGTCGGGGACGCGCTTTTGGACGTCATGCTCGTAAGGCGGGTCTGAGACCAGGTTCACAGCCCGGTCCGCTCCGTGCACCTTCTTCCAGATAAGCTCGGCGAGCTCGCGCACTGTCGTGGAGCGAGCGGTCGAGAGGTTGAAGGATTCGTTGAGGGCGTCCTCCGACTCGATCGCGAGGCGGATGCCGTGCGCGAGGTCACCGCCGTAGGTGTAATGCCGAACCTGTTCACCGTCACCGAGGATGTGAAGCGGATCCTGGCCTTTGAGCACCTTCTGGCACAGGTCAGGCACGACGTGGCTCATCGCAAGCTTCACGTTGCCGCTCATCACCTGGTGGTCGCGAAGCGCGCGCCTCTCGCCGATGCCGACGCAGTTGAAAGGCCTGACCACGGTATAGGGCAGCTTGTACTGCTCCAGCGCCCCGCGAGCAAAAAATTCGAGTGCCAGCTTCTGGAAGCCGTACGTCGACTTGGGAGGCGGGCTCGTGAGCTCAGCACCTTCGGGGGTGGGAAACACCTCGGCGGACTCGTACACCATGCTGCTCGAGATCACAGTGATCTTCTGAAGCCGTCCGAGGCGGCTGGCGCTGATCGCGGCGTCGAAGGTGGCGGCGCTGATCCTCTCGTTCTCGGCGATCAGGTCGTAGGCGAACTCGTGGAAGTAAGAGATGCCGCCGATCATTGCCGCGCCGGCGACGAGCTGGTCGCAGTTCATCGCAAGCTCGGTCACCAGCTCGATGTTCTTGGCATCGCCCTCGACGAGCTGGTAGCGCGGATCGGTGTCGTATGAGCGCTTGACTGGCCCGTACTTGCTGTAGTTGTCGAGGCCGACGACCTCATAGCCTGCCTCGAGCAGCTCGGCCACGAGGTAGCCGCAAATGAACCCCGAGGCCCCAGTGACGAGGACTTTCAAAGCCGTATAGGGCCCGTGATTCCCCAGACGTCGACGACTTCATGGCCCTCAAGATCGAGCTTGTGGTAAGCCTTGTGAGGAGCGGCAATGACCAGGATGTCCGACTCCGCCACCACCTTCTCCAGCGGCACGAACGACGGGTCCTTGACGAAAGGATCGGTGCATAACACCCGTGCGCCTTTGAAGGCCGCAAGCTTGCGAATCTTGTAGCTCAGCGAAGCACGTGGATCGTCGGACTCCCCTTTGAATGCCATGCCCAGGATCCCGATCGTGCGTCCGGCCAGCGGCTGGCGCGAGTTGAGCGTGTCCACTATGTAGTTAGGCAACCCCTCGTTTATCTGCATGGCCGCCTGCCCCATGGGAAAGTGATCAGGCGTGAAGGCTGAAAGCTGCATCGTGTCCTTCAACAGGCAAGGGCCCGCGGCGAAGCCAGGACCCGGGAGGTCCGCTGCCCGCGGGTAGTCGCGCCGGATGGCATCGAGCACGTTGTTGTAGTCGACGCCCGAACGGTGCGCGATCTGGAAGAACTGGTTGGCGATGGCGAACTTCATGTACCGCCAGGTGTTCGTGAGCAGCTTGGCGAGCTCCGCCTCGAGCGGGGTGGTGCGAACCACTGTCACCCCGAGCGGTTTGAACAGGCGGCTCGCCTTGTCAAAACCGCGGTCCGAGGTTGCCCCGATCAGCTGAGGCAGGCTGGTGATCTCTTCAAGCGCGTGCCCTTCGGCGATCCGCTCTGGGCAGAACACGACCTCGACGTCGAGCCCGGCGGAGCGGAGCCTCCTTTCCACTGTCTCGGTAGTGCCTGGGAAGACCGTGGATCGCAGGACCACGAGGCTGCCGTCGCGAAGGTGAGGCACCAGGTCGTCCAGCACCCTGTCGAATACCCGGACCGAAGGGTTCATGAACTCGTCGATGGGTGTGCCTATCACGAGGATCACCGTGTCGGTCCTCTCGAGCAGGCCGGGGTCCGCCGAGAGCTCGAGCCTGCCGGTCGGGAGGAGCTTGCGGAGGAGCGCCTCCGCGCCGTTCTCGAGGAAGGGAACGCTGCCCGATCGAACCTGTTCGATCTTGGCGGCGTCGATGTCATCGATGCCGACTCGATAACCGCTGTCGGCAAAGGAGAGGGCAAGCGGCAGCCCCACGTGGCCGCAGCCGCCGACGATGACGAGGTCGAGGGGCTCCATGGCCGCCAAATTATGATGGCTCCACTGGTGGCCCCACCCCCGTTTTGAGCAAACATGAGCTGAGAAAGCGGACAGGCAAGGCCGCCCCATCCGTTTTACTCGACATGCGGCCGCTCCAGGGGCCGAGCGCCAAACGCGGGATCGGCGCGTATGCGTCGGGGCTTATCAAGGGCCTGGTCTCGGAAGGCTTTGACACAAGCCTCACCTTGCTTCTTGACGCCGATCTTCCAGAACCCGTGCTGCCCGGGGGCGCCTACCGGCTCGTGGGATCGAGGCGGCGCTATCACGGCCGGCTGTCGGCGTACGAGGAGGCTGTAGCTCTGGGCGCGGACCTGCAGAGGATCCGCCCTGACGTCTACCACGCGATCGACATGCGCCTGCCGGGACGCTCCGCGTGCCCGCTTGTGGTGACCCTTCACGACCTCATCCCGTGGGCGTGGGGAGGGTCTCGAATGCGGGGCGAGAGGCTCCGGTTCTGGCTCGGCAAGCGCCTGCTCAAGAGTGCGGACCTCGTCCTGGCGGTGTCGCAGGCGACTGCCACAGATGCCGCACGCTTCGCCCGGGTCGATCCGGCGCGCGTGCGGGTCATTCACGAAGCTGCCGACCCCGTGTTCGAGCCGCGGGCTGGGGCGGCAGGTCGCGTCGCTGAGCGCTGGAGTCTCGAGCCAGGCTACCTGCTGTTCGTCGGCGCCCTTGACGCACGAAAGGACCCCGCCGGCCTGCTCCGCGCCTGGGCCGCCGCCAAGGAGACCCGACCCGAGCTACAGCTCGTCATTGCTGGCGAGCCGGGCCGCCAGGCGCCCCTTGAGATGCCTGGCGCCCGCATGCTCGGCCGCATGGAGAACCCCGAGCTCGCCGACCTGTATCGGGCGGCCGGGTGCCTGGTGTTTCCAAGCCGGTACGAAGGCTTCGGACTCCCCTGCCTGGAGGCGATGGCCTGCGGCTGCCCGGTGGCTGCCTTCCGAAACTCGAGCCTGCCCGAGGTGGTGGACGCGGCTGGTGAGCTGGTCGAGGACGGCGACGCCGAAGCCCTCGGCCGCACCGCGGCCCGCCTGTGCGTCGAGCCGGAGCGCGCCCGGCGCGCCGGCCTGGAGCGGGCGAAGGCCTTCAGCTGGCGCAAGACAGCCCGCCAGACGATCTCTGCCTACGAGAGCGTACTGAGAAGGCGCGGGTAGGGAGCAAGCTCCCGCGACGAAGTCGCGGGGGCCCCAGCTGACGCTCCGCCTTTCCGAGTCAATAAGAACGCAGGGGAGTCGCTGCTATGCGCCGGAGTGAATCCGGCCTAAGGGCCACCCTTGGGTTCTGACTGAGATAATCGGCCCGCTTTGTCAAGGGTCGCGGTCATCGGTGCCGGGTACGTCGGCCTGACCACGGCAGCCTGCCTGGCCGAGCTCGGCAACGACGTGATGGTGGTCGACACGAACGGCGAGAAGATCGCGCTGCTCACAAGCCACAAGGTCCCTTTTTTCGAGCCGGGCCTGCGCGAGCTCGTGGAGAAAAACTCGAAGGCGGGTCGTCTTGCATTCACCACGTCTTACGAGGAGGCGGTGCCGGGCGCCGAGTACGCGATCATCGCCGTCAGCACTCCCGAAGGTGAAGGCGGGGAGGCCGACCTCTCCTACGTCGAGTCCGCGGCCAACTCGATCGCCGCGTGCATGGACGGCCCGCTGGTCGTGATCAACAAGTCCACGGTGCCGCCCCTCACCGGAGACATGGTCTCGCAGGTCCTGCGCAAGCGCCAAGGAGGCCACCGCGCCGAAGTGGTGTCCAACCCCGAATTCCTCCGTGAAGGATCCGCGATCGAGGACTTCATGCACCCGGACCGCGTTGTCATCGGCAGCCACGACCCAGAGGCGGCGGCCAAGGTGGCCAAGCTCTACGCTCCGCTGGAGGCTCGGGTTCTGATCACTCCGAACATCTACACGGCAGAGATGGTCAAGTACGCATCCAACGCGTTTCTGGCCGCCCGCATCTCTTTCATCAATGAGATCGCGATGATCTGCGAGCGCGTCGACGCGGATGCCAAGCTCGTGGCCGAAGGCATGGGGCTCGACAAGCGCATTGGACCGAGCTTCCTCGAGGTGGGCATCGGCTACGGCGGCAGCTGCTTTCCAAAAGATGTGAAGGCGCTGGCGGCGCTCGCGGAGCGCTTTAACTATCACCCCGAGCTGTTGCACGCGGTGATGGACATCAACCGCGACCAGCGGATGTTGGCGATCGACAAGCTGCGCGAGTGTCTCGAGACGCTAGAGGGCAGGACCGTCGGCCTGCTCGGGCTCGCGTTCAAGCCCAACACCGATGACCTCCGCGAGGCGCCGAGCCTTGACATCGCAAGGGTGCTGATCGCCGCCGGCGCCGATGTTCGCGCCTACGATCCCGCGGCTATGGCCGGAGCCCGCGAGCTGTTGCCTGACGTCGTGTACTCCGCGGACCCTTATGCACTTGCCGATGGGGCCGACGGGCTTGTGCTCGTCACGGAATGGAACGAGTTCCGTCAGCTCGATCTCGGCCGCGTCAAAGCATCAATGCGGAGACCTGTGATGGTCGATGGGAGAAACATCTACGACCCGGCGATTATGCGCAGCCTGGGATTCACCTACCGGGGCATTGGCCGCGACTAAGCGCCGCCCGGCGGGGGGGCGAGCGGTGGTGTCGGGAGGAGCCGGCTTCATCGGTTCTCACCTATGCGAGGCGCTGCTCGACAGGGGCATAAGCGTGCTGGCGCTGGACAACCTGCTCACCGGGTCACTCGACAACCTGCGCGGCCTCACCGATAGACCGGGCTTCGAATTCCGCAAGGCCAACGTCAATGAGCCGGTCGTGGTCGACGGCGATGTGCGCTACGTCCTGCACTTTGCATCGCCGGCCTCCCCACCGCAGTACGACGCCAATCCGATCCACACGCTGAAGGTGGGCACCATCGGGACGATGAACATGCTCGGGCTGAGCCGGGCGAAGGGTGCCACCTTTCTGCTTGCCTCGACCTCCGAGGTGTATGGCGACCCGCTTGTGCATCCTCAGCCTGAGAGCTACTGGGGCAACGTCAACTCGATTGGCCCGCGTGGCTGCTACGACGAGGCGAAGCGGTGCGCTGAAGCCTTTTCGATGGCGTACCACCGGGTGCACGAGGTGGATACGCGAATCGTGCGCATCTTCAACACGCACGGGCCTCGGATGCAGGTCGAGGACGGGAGGGCGGTGCCCAACTTCATGGCCCAGGCGATCAGGGGCGAGCCACTCACCGTGTACGGCGACGGTTCCCAGACGCGCAGCCTTTGCTACGTCTCGGACCTCGTGCGCGGCGTGATCGCTGCATTGGAGCGGGGTGATGAGCTTCCCGTCAACCTCGGGAATCCCCACGAGGTGACTGTCCTCGAGCTTGCCCAGACCATCGTTCGCATCGCCGGCTCGAAGAGCGAGATAGACCACCGCAA
Organism: Candidatus Dormiibacterota bacterium; assembly: GCA_036844615.1. Taxonomy (GTDB): domain Bacteria; phylum Chloroflexota; class Dormibacteria; order Dormibacterales; family Dormibacteraceae; genus Palsa-872. Next base: position 15,560 of record DAIUFK010000030.1, read on the forward strand.
GGACCTTCCTGTCGACGATCCCAAGCGCCGCCGGCCCGACATCACGCACGCCCGCAGCCTTCTCGGCTGGGAGCCTGAGGTATCCCTCGAGGACGGCCTGAGCCGGACCCTGGAATACTTCCGGACGGTTGTATGACCACGCCCCAGAAGTTGAAGCAGTACGTCCGCGACATTCCGGGTTACCCGCAGCCCGGCATCATCTTTCGCGACATCACGCCGCTCCTCGCTCGCAAAGAGCTGTTCCGCGAGGTCGTCGACATGATGTCGATGGCATGGAGCGAAAGGCGTCCTGACCTGGTGGCTGCAATCGAGGCGCGTGGGTTCATCCCCGGCGCGGCAATCGCAGTCAAGCTCAATGCAGGTTTCGTTCCCATTCGCAAGACGGGAAAGCTGCCGTGGAAGACGATCGGCGAGGCATACCAGCTCGAGTACGGAACCGACCAGCTGGAGATTCATTCAGACGCTGTCGAGCCCGGCCAGAAGGTGCTGATCGTCGATGATGTACTGGCGACCGGCGGCACAGCCGCAGCGGCAGTGCGCCTGGTGCGCAAGCTCGGCGGCGAGGTCGTCGGCGTGCAGGTGCTGATCGAGCTCGAGGAGCTGGGCGGACGAAAGCGTCTGCCGGACGTGGAAGTGGTCAGCGAGATTGTTTATTAACGGGATGCCCTCTCCCCATCGGGGAGAGGAGCTTAAGGTGGTACGACCGTGAAAGTCAGCTCGAAGGGCAGCGACGTCAAGGACCTCGACCTTGCGGCGCAGGGCCAGGACCTCATCGACTGGGCGGCGCGTGAGATGCCGGTGTTGAGCCTGATCCGCGCGCGCTTCTCAAAGGAGCAACCACTCAAGGGTCTCAAGCTCGCCGCATGCCTCCACGTGACCAGCGAGACCGCCAACCTCATGCTGACCCTAAAGGCGGGCGGGGCCGACCTCGTGCTCTGCGCTTCGAACCCGCTCTCGACCAACGATGCGGTCGCCGCCGCTCTCGCCTCGCAACATTCCATCAGCACGTATGCAATACGTGGCGAAGACAACGACACCTACTACCAGCACATCGAGGCGGCCCTCGACCACAAGCCGGTGATGACGATGGACGACGGCGCCGACCTGGTGTCGGTGCTGCATAAGTCACGCCAGCACCAGCTCGCGGACGTCATCGGGGGCACCGAGGAGACGACCACCGGCGTGGTGAGGCTTCGGGCGATGGCGGAGCGCGGGGTCCTGCGCTATCCGATCGTCGCCGTCAACGAGGCTGACACGAAGCACATGTTCGACAACCGGTATGGGACCGGCCAATCGACTATCGACGGCATCATCCGGGCCACCAACGTCCTGCTCGCGGGCAAGACATTCGTCATCGCGGGCTATGGCTGGGTGGGCCGCGGACTGGCTTCGAGGGCGAAGGGCCACGGCGCCGACGTGGTGGTAACCGAGGTCGATTCCGTTAAGGCTCTCGAGGCGGCGATGGACGGCTTCAGAGTCATGAGGATGGGGGAGGCCGCCCGCGAGGGCGACATCTTCGTGACAGTAACCGGCGACGTCAACGTCATCGATCGCCAGCACTTCGAGGTGATGAAGGACGGCGCCATTCTCGCCAACTCCGGCCATTTCAACTCGGAGCTCAATCTCAAGGCGCTCGACGCCATTGCGACGGGAGTCCGGCAGGTTCGTCCGTCGGTGCAGGAATACAAGCTTGGGGATGGGCGGCGCCTGAACGTGCTCGGCGAAGGGAGGCTGATCAACCTCGCGGCCGCCGAAGGCCATCCCGCCGCGGTCATGGACATGAGCTTCGCCAACCAGGCCCTGTGCGCCGAGTACATGGCCAAGAACGCGAGCACCCTCGAGAACAGGGTCTACGACGTGCCCGCGGACATCGACGCGGAGGTCGCCCGGCTCAAGCTCAACGCGATGGGAATCGAGATCGACACCCTGACGGAGGAGCAGCAGAAATACCTGACTTCCTGGGAAGAGGGAACTTAGCGGTTGTGCCAGCTGACGCCCCTCGCCCCAACCCTCTCCCCAGAGGGGAGAGGGAGGTCATTCCCCCTGCGGGGGGTGGCGGCCAGCTGACGTTCGGTCCTGCTCGGCGCACGTGGGTGCTGGGCGGAGGCGGCGCCAGGGGCGCCGCGCAGGTCGGGGTGCTGCACGGGCTGCTGGAGGCTGGTCTAGAGCCGCCGGTCGCCGTGATCGGAACCAGCGTCGGCGCCCTCAACGGCAGCGCCATAGCGGCTTACCCGTCGCTGGCGGGGATCATGATGCTGCGCGAGGTCTGGATGTCGAGGCAGGCGCTCACGGTGTTTCGCGCCCACCCCCTTGGGGTGATCCTTTCCGGCCTGCGCCGCGACCAGCTGAGCGCCTTTCCGCAGGAGAACGTCCGACGCCTGATCGATCGCGCCCAGGCGCTCACCGGCATGGTCACCTTCGAGCAGCTGCGAGTCCCCTTCGCCGTCGTGGCCACCGACCTCAACGCAGGGAGGCCAGTGGTTTTCCGTGCCGGTCTCCTGACGCCGGCCCTCCTCGCATCGACGGCCATCCCCGGACTCTTTCCATCAGTCAAGATCGATGGCCGGGAGCACCTGGACGGGGGAGTGGTCGACAACACGCCGATGGACATCGCAATCGAAGACGGCGCCAAGGAGATCCTCGCGATAAGCCTCATGGGAGGCGGCGAGTACGAGGCGGCGCCGCGCAGCCTGCCGGAGCTCATCGCCCGCACCCTGCAACTGTCGCTGCACCACCAGATGCTCAGCGACTACGAGCGTTTGCGTGATCGCGCCCGAATCGTCGTCCTCTGCCCGATCACTGCCCCGACGGCGACGTGGGAGATGAAGCGCGACCACATCCAATCGGTGGTCGAGGCGTCAAGGGCGGCAACGGCCGCACTCCTGTCGCAGCGCGGATCGAAGCTGCTCCGCCACTCAGGAATCCATTACCTGGACCTGCGTTGAGCGGGCGTACCGGTTAACTCCCCTCACCCTCACCCTGCGCGCAAGCGGCGTTAAGGATCGGCCTTATTGAATGCTCCCCCGAGGGGGAGAGGGCACTAAACTGGCGGCGTCCCAGAGGTATGAACCTGGCGCTTGGGGGCGGGCCCGAACGGAGGCCTTTCCTTGCCGGCGCGGGAGATTCAAAGGAGGACCGATGTCCCGCGAGCCCGCATTCACAGTCTTCACGTCCGAGTCCGTCACCGAGGGCCATCCGGACAAGCTCGCCGACCAGATCTCAGACGCGATCCTCGACGCGATCCTGGCCAAGGACCCTCTCGCGCGCGTCGCGTGTGAGGCTGTAGTGACCACCGGTCTCGTCATAGTCGTGGGCGAGATCACCACCGATTGCTACGTCGACATCCCGCGGATCATCCGCCAGACCATTCGCGAGGTCGGCTACACCCGGGCCAAGTACGGGTTCGACGCTGAAACCTGCGGTGTCATCACGAGCATCGACGAGCAGTCGCCCGACATCGCCCAGGGAGTTGACGTCGGAGGCGCCGGCGACTCCGGGATGATGTTCGGCTACGCGTGTGACGAGACGCCCGAGCTGATGCCGCTGCCGATCACCCTCGCGCACCGGCTGGCGAGGAGGCTGGCTGAGGTCCGCCGAAACAAGACCCTGAACTACCTTCGGCCCGACGGCAAGGTCCAGGTGACGGTCCGCTACGGCCAAGACGGCAAGGCGCTCGGCGTCGACAACGTGGTTCTTTCCACGCAGCACCACGAGGAGGTTGCGACCGACCAGCTTCGCTCCGACATCACCGAGCACGTCATCGACGCGGTAATCCCCGCGGAGCTGCGCGAGGGCGGAATCCGCTTGTACATCAATCCGACGGGGCGCTTCGTCGTCGGTGGCCCAGTCGCCGATGCAGGACTCACCGGACGCAAGATCATGGTTGACACATACGGCGGCTACGCACGGCATGGCGGGGGCTGCTTTTCGGGCAAGGACCCGACGAAGGTCGACCGCGCCGGCGCATACGGAGCCCGGTACGTCGCCAAGACAATCGTGGCCGCCGGGCTCGCAAAGCGGTGTGAGGTGCAGGTGTCGTATGCGATCGGCGTGGTCAAGCCGGTCGCGATCCGCGTCGACACGTTCGGGACCGGCAAAGTCCCGGACCTCGCGCTCTCTGCGGCTGTGAGCAAGCTCTTCGACCTGAGTCCCCTGGGGATCATTAAGGAGCTGAACCTCAGGCGACCGCTGTTTCGGCAGGCCGCTGTCTACGGTCACTTCGGTCGCACCGACATCGACGCGCCCTGGGAGTCGACCGCGAGGGCAAAGGAATTCGCGGAAGAGGTCGGTTGAGCTCGGCACCCAAGACGATTGCTGTGATCCCCGCCGGCGGGGCGGGAACCCGGCTGTGGCCGCGCTCACGCCGCTCGACTCCCAAACACGTGCTGGCCCTGGGAGACAGCGGCCGCCCTTTGCTGCGAGAGACATACGACCGGGCTTCGCGCCTTGCGAGCGAGGTCTTCGTGCTGACGGAGACCGGCCAGCGCAAGATCATCCAGAAGGTGGTGCCGGAGATCGACGCCGAGCACCTGATCCTCGAGCCTTCGGCACGCGGCACCACCAACGCGTACGGCCTTGCGGCACTCACTCTGCGCGAGCGATTCGAGGATGCGGTGATGCTGGCGATGCCGGCCGACCATGTGGTGCGCGGCACGGCTGCAGTCACGAAGGCGGTACGGGCTGCCGTTCGCGCCGCCTCAACCGCGGATTCCCTTGTCACTGTGGGTCTGAAGCCGAGTTTCGCCTCGACAGGGCTGGGCTACATACACGCACCGGGGCGCATTACCTCAGGAACGCTCCGCGTCAAGAGCTTCATCGAGAAGCCTGATCTGGACACAGCGAGTCGGTTCATCGAGGCAGGCGGCTACTACTGGAACCTGGCCTGGTTCTCCTGGCGCCCTGAGGTGTTCCTCCGCGAGCTCGGCCTGTACGCCCCGAGCCACCTCACAGGACTGCGCAAGGTGATGGAGGCGCGAGCCTCGGGCGACGAGAAGGCTGCCGCCACCCTGTACAACCAACTTCCGGTGGAGGTGGTCGACAGGAGCGTCATGGAGAAAACCAAACGCCTGCTGCTGGTCCCCGCCGAGTTCGAGTGGGCTGACATCGGCAACTGGGCGGAGCTCGGGGACCGCGTGCAGGCGGACGAGCACGGCAACTCGGTAGAGGGCGAATCGATCCTCGTCGACACCAGCGGGAGCCTCATCCTCGGGTCGGGCCGCCTAGTGGCCGCGATAGGTCTCGACGACATGATCATCGTCGACACGAACGACGCTCTCCTGGTTTGTCCGCGCTCGCGGGCGCAGGACGTCAGAAAGGTCGTTGACGCGCTGCGACGCGCGGGTAAAACCAAGTACCTCTAGTCAGCCGGCCGAAATTTTCGATTTCGCGGGTACGCCGGCGTTTACCCTTGACGCCGTGGCAACACTCCGTCCTATCAAGTTCGGCACCGATGGCTGGCGCGGAGTCGTCGCCGACGACTTCACCTTTGCGAATGTGAGGCGGGTGGCTCAGGGCGCTGCCGAATATCTGCTTTCGCGGACCGGCGAACCGCTGGCAGTGGTCGGCTATGACTGTCGCTTCGCCTCCGAGGAGTTCGCCCGGGCCGTCGCCGACATCTTCGCGGCCAACGGCGTGCGAAGCCTCATCTTCGACAGACCTTCACCGACGCAGGTTGCATCCTGGACGGTGATCGACCGCAAGGCCACCGGCGCGGCGGTGATCACCGCCAGCCACAACCCCTACCTGTTCAACGGCGTCAAGTACAAGCCCGAGACCGGCAGCTCGGCGCCGAGCGATGTCATCGCCGAGCTCGAGAGGCGAATCAATGCTTTGCCCGAGGTTGCGGCGCCTGAGAGCGGCAGGGGTGCCGACCTGATCACCGTTTACGACCCGCGACCTGCCTACTACGCCCAGGTCGAGCAGATGGTCGATCTGGCTGCCATCAAGGGGGCCGGCCTTCGCATCGTCCACGAGTGCATGTACGGGTCGGGTTACAGGTACATCGCCGACCTGCTCGGCGGCGGCACCACCAGCGTCACCGAGCTGCACCACGAGCGCAACCCGTTCTTTGGAGGCATCAACCCCGAGCCGATACCACCGAACATCGACGCAGCGGTGGCAGTCATGCGAGCGGGTGGCGGCAACCACCTCTGCATCTGCACCGACGGCGACGCGGACAGGGTGGGGATCATCGACGAGACAGGTCGCTTCATCGACCAGCTTCAGGTCTACGCCCTCCTGATGGTCTACCTTTTCGAGGTCAGGGGCATGGGCGGGCCTGTTGTCAAGACCATCAACATGACCTCGATGGCCGACAAGCTCGGCAAGGAGTTCGGAGCTGAGGTGTTTGAGGTCCCGGTCGGCTTCAAGAACATCGCGCCCAAGATGATGGAGTCCGATGCGGTGCTCGGGGGAGAGGAGTCGGGCGGCTACGCCATCCGGGGCCACATCCCGGAGCGCGACGGGATCCTGGTCGGGATACTGTTCGCTGACATGCTCGTGAGGATGGGCAAACCGCTCTCGCAGATCCTCGCGGACCTCGAGAAGAGAGTCGGCCCGCACGCCTACAGCCGTCACGACATCCACCTGGCCCGTGACACCTACGACGCGGAGCGGAAGCGGATCCTCGACCTTCTGGCCTCCAACCAGCCGTCAGAGGTGGCGGGTGTCAAGGTCGACAGGATCCGCACTGATGACGGCTTTAAGTTCTACCTCGCGGATGGCAGCTGGGTGCTGCTACGGGCCAGCGGGACCGAGCCGCTGGTGCGCGTGTACTCGGAGGCCGCGACCAACGCCGACGTCGAGGCGCGCCTCAGCGCCATCGAGGACATCATCGGATTGCGGGCCCATGCCTGAGTTGCCCGAAGTCAAGAGGGCAGAGCTCTCGCGAGTCGACAAGCCCTGGGGTTACGAGCTGCGATGGGCGATGACCGATCGCTATCTCGGCAAGGTTCTTCACGTCAACAGGGGTGAGGCGCTTTCGCTCCAGTACCACGAGCGCAAAGACGAGTGCCAGTACGTCGTCGCCGGCGCCGTCGATATCGAGCTTGGCGGTCCTGACGGAACCCTGACCACGCACCGAATGAGGGCAGGGGACACCCTGCACATCACACCCGGCACGCGCCATCGCATCACCGCGATCGAGGACACCGACATCTTCGAGGTATCGACGCCAGAGGTGGAGGATGTCGTGCGTATCGCCGACCGGTACGGCCGTGCCCCGGCATAGGCTCCGCCCCGGCGCTTAGACTCCACGCGTCTGATGAAGATCCCGCCAGTGCCTGAGAAGGCAGCTCCCGCCGCCAGCGCGGCAAGCTCCGAGCGCGACCGCAGCTTCCTGATCTTTGCAGGCATCGTGCTGATGGCACTCGCGCTCGGGTTCAAGTCGGAGCTGCTGGCGGAAGGCCAGGTGTGGGCGCTTGCTCTCGGCCTTGTAGTGGTGGCGGCGCCAGCCCTCCTCGGCTACCTACGCGGGACTGACGAGTTTCCACGAATCGAGCACTACATCCCAGTCGCCCTTGGCGCCATCACCCTGGCGGGGCTGGCGGGCGGGCACGACAGCGCCGGACACCCTCTCGTCCCTGAGATGTGGAAGTACGGCGTGATCACTCTTGCCTTCGGGGCCGGCTTCATGGTGTCGGCGCGCCTCGACTACCTGCGGCTGCGCAACGCGGAGAAACGAGGACACATCGTGTTGCAGGAGGCGATCCTGGTCCTCGTCCTTGCGGGCGCTTACCTGGTCGTGGTGACGATCCCCTTCAACGTGATCCTGAAGCTGCTCTGGATCTTCAGCATCACCTTCCTCGCCTCGTATCGCAGCTTTCGGATCAACGGCACGGCGATCTCGCCACGACGCGCATTCATCTTCGCTCTGTTCGTCGGCCAGGTCGTCACGTTCCTGGCCTGGGCGATCACTGCGCTGTCCATCTACCTCGTCGTCAACGAGGGCACCTTCGCTGTGATGCTCCTGTTCGCCTGGTACATCAACCGCGGCCTCGTCAGGCACACGGTCGAGGACAGCTTCACTCGCAACGTGGTCCTGGAATACGGCGCATTCGCGGTGGTCCT
>DAIUFK010000031.1:0-23199 GCA_036844615.1 Candidatus Dormiibacterota bacterium
CGAGTACGTCCCCGGGCTCGAGGGCATCATCGCCGCGCGCACCGAGATCAGCCTTGTCGACGGTGCCAACGGCCGCCTCGTCTACCGCGGCTACGTCATCGCCGACCTCGCTGAAGAGATGTCATTCGAAGAGGTCGCGTACCTGCTCTGGCACGGCAGCCTGCCCAACCGCAAGGATCTCGACGCCCTCACGCACGAGCTCGCCGCCTGGCGATCGCTGACCCCCGCCGCCACCGCGACCCTCGAGGCGCTCCCCGCTGACACGGACCCCATGGACGTGCTGCGAAGCGTGGTCTCTGTGCAGGGGGTGGAGCACAAGCTGGAGAAGCCGGCGGTCCCGCTGGCGATACACGCCACCGCATCCTTCCCGACGATCCTCGCGAACTTCCACAGGCGCTCGCAGGGTCTGGAGCCAGTCAAGCCCCGCCCCGACCTCGGCCACGCCGCCAACTACCTCTACATGCTGAACGGCAAGGAATCGAGCCCGGAGCTGGTGCGCGCGCTGAACACGTATCTCGTCCTGCTCGCCGATCACGGCATGAACGCCTCGACGTTCACCGCCCGCGTCATCGCCTCCACCGATTCCGACCTTGCCTCCTGCCTGGTGGGCGCGATCGGCGCCCTCAAGGGGCCGGCTCACGGCGGCGCGCCGTCAGCCGTGATGGACCAGCTCCAGCAGATCGGCACTGCGGACAAGGCCGAGCACTGGATGCGCGAGGCTCGAAAGCAGAAGGTCAGGTTCATGGGCTTCGGGCACCGCATCTACCGCACGTACGACCCGCGGGCCAAGATCCTCAAAGCCCTTTGCGAGCGGCTCAACCCGAAGTTCTACGAGCTGGCATCCAAGGTGGAGGAGACCGCTCTCGCGATCCTGCATGAGGAACACCCCGAGCGGCCGCAGGCGACGAATGTCGAGTTCTATTCAGCCGGGGTGCTGCAGGCGATAGGCCTGCCCACCGAATACTTCCCGCCGACCTTCGCGGTTTCCCGCGTGGCAGGCTGGTCGGCCCACGTTCTCGAGCAGAGCGCCAACAACCGCCTCATCCGCCCCCAGTCGGAGTACATCGGGCCCGAGCCTCGAAAACCGGTACCGCTCGCCCAGCGGTGATCGACGCGCCGGCTAGGCGCAACCTGGGCGCGGCCGCCCTTGCCTGGTTCCTGGTGCTCGTCGCGGTGGTCACCGGGTGGTGGGTTTTTCAGGCGGTGCTGCGGGATGCGACCAACAGCGACCTCACCTTTGTCTACATCGGCGCTCGGATCGGTATCGAGCATGGCTGGAGCCACATCTACTCTCTCGACCTTCAGCACCAGCTGTTCTCGCAGCTGCGGCCCGGCGTGACGTTCGGCGATGGCGCTCGCTTTCTTTCCCCTCCACCGCTGGCGTGGCTCGTCCTCCCTCTTGCCGCGCTGGGCCCTGTCGCCACTTTCTGGATCTGGGTCGCTGCCTCGCTCCTGGCCCTGGGGGCCGCCTGGTGGCTCGCCGCGCCGGGCGCCGGCTGGACGCGCTGGCTGTGGCTGCTCGGCGCCCTCGCCTGGTACCCCATCCTCTACAGCCTCGCCCTCGGCCAGCCTGCGCTGGTCGTCGTGCTCACAGTCGCCGGCTGCTGGTGGCTCGCCGAGAGGAATCGCCCGTACCTGGCAGGCCTTGTCCTGGGCCTCTCCGCGGTGAAGCCCCAGCTCACCCTCGCGGTACCGATCGTCCTGCTTGCGGCAGGGCGCTGGCGCATCGCCGCCGGCTGGGCGGCGACAGTGCTGGTGCTGGCGGCGGCCTCTCTCATCGCCATCGGTGGGCAGGGGTTGGACGACTACCGCAGGCTGCTGGCCGAAGCTCAGCAGGTCACCAACAATCGTTACTTCACGCTTGCCTACTTCTTTGGAGCCGGCGCCGCGGCGTACGCCGCGCAGGTTGTGGTCACTGCAGCGGCGGTGGTCGGGTCATATCTGAATCGCCGCGCAAGCCTCGCTCGCATCCTTTGCCTTGGACTTGTCGCGTCGGCGCTCGGCGCTTCGTACTGGCACCTGCAGGATTTCGCCATCCTGGTTTGCGCAGCCTGGTTCTTCTGGCGCGATGAAACGCCTTCATGGCAGCGCGCCTGGCTGCTCGTGGTGGCAATCGCCGGCGAGCTGGCATGGCCGCTCACCCCGGCGCCGATCCTCATCGCGCTTGCGCTGTGGCTCGCATTTCTCGTCGTTCCATCACGTCCCCATCAGGCGCTTGTGACGGCAGACGCCTCATGACCGCCGCCGAGGTCCGCATCCCGCGCGCGCGGTTGATCGTCGCGCTTGTAGGTCTGGCCGGATGCGCGGCAATCCTCTTGCTGGCGCGCGGCTATACCTTCTACTTCGACGAATGGACCTTCATCCTCAGCGCTCCCGATTGGAACGCATCGACCTACCTTCAGTCGCACAACGGGCACCCCGCGATGCTGCCGCGACTCATCTATTCAGCGTTGTTCTCGACAGTGGGCCTGCGCGCCTACCTGCCGTACATGGTCGTGCTCCTTGCGCTCCACGCCGCGAGCGTGCTCTTCCTCTTCGAGCTCGTCCGCCGGCGCGCGGGCGACCTCATCGGCCTCGGGTTCGCCGCGATCCTTCTCGTGCTTGGCGCGGGCTGGGAGAACCTGTTGTGGGCGTTCCAGATGAGCTTCGTCGGGTCTGTGGCGTTCGGCCTCGCGATGCTCCTGGCGCTCGACGCGCCACCTTCGCGCCGCCGGATGCCGCTCGTCGTCGCCATGCTGGCCGGCTCCCTGATGTTCTCCGGCGTCGGCCTCGTTTTCGGGATCGCGGCCGCGGTCACGCTTGCCGCCACGCGAGACCGGCGCAAGGAGCTGGTCTGGCTCGTTCCGGTGGCGATCGTCTTCGCCGCCTGGTTCATCGCTTATGGGCGCACTGGAGCGACGCCCGACTCTTCGTCCACCGCCTCCAACCTGGTGGTGCTGCCGCTGTACACCCTGTGGGGCCTCGGCGCCAGCGCGGCTGGCCTCATCGGCGAAGGCGGGATGTTCGGCCCCCCTCTACTCGTGCTCGCCGTTGGCGCCGTCGCTTTCGCCTGGTGGCGCCGGAGCTTCGAACCACGTGCGCTAGGCGTGGCCGCCGGCCTTGTCGCCTTCTACCTGGTCATCGGCCTCTCACGCGCAGAGCTCGGCTACCAGCAATCTGGCGCAGGCCGCTACGTCTACGTCGGAGGCGTCTTCTGGTTGCTCCTGCTCGCGGACGCCGCTGCGCGGCTGCCGTGGCGCGGCACCTGGCGGCCTGCCACCGCCGCCTGCATCTTTCTCGCCTTTTTCTCGAGCGCGACGCTGCTCTTCACCTTTGCCGTCGCCAAGGAGGTCCAGATGGAGCGCGAGCTGGCCGACCTCCAGGCTCTCGCCGCCGAACGTGGAGACCCATGCCTGAACCCGACGGGATCAGTGGACCCGCTCGTAATGCCGTCGGTGACGGAACCGGCGCTCTACTACCGCGCAGTCGATAGGTATGGCGATCCGGCCGCCTCAACGCAGGTTGTCGATAAATCCTCCTTCGAACAGGCGCGGGCGAACCTACAGATACCCGGCTGTAAGTAGGGCCTGGCTAGCTCACTACACTTAAATCAGATGGCTGCTGACGACTTCGACGTGCTGATCCTTGGGGGTGGAATGGGTGGTTACCCTGCCGCCATCAGGGCCTCCCAGCTCGGCTTGAAGGTCGCGCTGGTCGAGGCTGACAAGCTCGGCGGCACCTGCCTCCACGTCGGCTGCATCCCGACGAAGGTGCTGCTGGAGTCGTCAGAGCTCTTTTACCGCGTCTCCGCACGGGGCTCGGAATTCGGCGTGGACGCCGACAAGGTCCGTTACGACTACGCCCGTATCGCGGCGCGCCGTGACGCGGTGGTGAGCCAGCTCTTCAAGGGCGTCCAGTTCCTGATGAAGAAGAACAAGATCGAGGTGGTCGCCGGCAACGGGCGCCTGCGCGACTTGAACACCGTGGAAATCGGCGCGAAGCAGCTCAAGGCCAAGCACCTCATCGTGGCGACAGGTTCCACCGTCAAGTCGCTGCCGGGCCTGGAGTTCGACGGCGAGTTCATCATCTCGTCAGACCACGCCACACTTTCCGCCAAGATCCCGGAGTCGATCTGCATAATCGGCGCCGGTGCTGTGGGCGTCGAGTTCGCGACCCTGTACAGCCAGCTCGGGGTCAAGGTGACACTTCTCGAAGGGCTCGACCGGCTGGTGCCTCTCGAGGACGAGGACATCTCGAAGGAGATGCTCGCTGCGTTCAAGAAAGCAGGCATCGACTGCAGGGTCGGAGTCAAGGTGAAAGGCGCGAAGAAAGCCCGCAGCGGCGTGAGCGTCGACACCGAGCAGGGCGAGGTTTGGGCCCACCAGCTCCTGGTCGCCGTGGGCCGAGCGCCACGATCCAAGGACATCGGCCTGGAGAAGGTCGGCGTGGAAACGCACCCGAACGGGTTCATCAAGGTCGACGAGTGGATGCGCACCTCGGCCGAGTCGATCCACGCGATCGGAGACGTGGTCGGCGGATTCCTGCTCGCGCACGCTGCCGTTCACGAGGGGATGACCGCGGTTGAGGACATAGCGGGCCAGCGCGTAGCTCCGATGGACCAGGAGCTGGTCACCCGCTGCACCTATTCGCACCCTCAGATCGCTTCGGTCGGCCTCACGGAGAAGCAGGCCAAGGAAAAAGGCCACGAGGTCAAGTCAGGCAAATTCCCCTTCAGCGCTCTCGGCCGCGCGATCATCCACGGAGAGACGGGCGGCTTCGTCAAGCTGGTCGCCGACGCCAAGACCGGGCAGCTGCTCGGCGCTCACATCGTCGGAGCCAATGCCACCGAGCTCATCGCCGAGCCTGCTCTGGCTCAGCTCTTCCAGGGCGACGCGTGGGAGATCGGCCGCAACATCCACCCGCACCCCACCCTCAGCGAGGCTGTGATGGAAGCGGCCCTCGCAGTGGATGGGCGCGCGCTCCACATCTAGATCTGAAGGTTCCAAGTGGCCACCACCGTCAAGACCAAAGGACCTACTTTCAGCCCCGACTGGCGTTTCCAGGACCCGATCGCGTGGCGCGACACCGACCTGAACGAGAAGACGCTCAAGACGTGGTTCAACTACATCCTGCTTGGACGCCAGGTCGACTATCGCTTCCAGGTGCTTAACCGACAGGGGCGCGCGCCTTTCATCATCTCGTGCGCTGGGCACGAGGCTGCGCAGATCGGTGTGAGCTGGCCGCTGAAGCCCAAGTACGACTGGGTCTCCCCCTATTACCGCGACGTGGTGCTGTGCATGCGCATGGGAGTGACACCACTCGACCTGATGCTCGCGGTGCTTGCCAAGCCCGCGGATCCCGCGTCCGGCGGCAAGCAGACGCCCGGCCACTTCTCCGACACGAGGCTCAACATCACCTCGGGCGGCTCGCCTGTGGCGACGCAGCTCGTGCGCGGCGCGGGCGTCGCTTACGCGCTGAAGATGGATGGCACCGACAAGGTTCTGATGACCTGCTACGGCGAAGGCGCGGGGTCTGAAGGCGACGCGCATGAGGCCTTCAACTTCGCCGCGATCCACAAGGTGCCTGAGATCTTCGTGTGCGAGAACAACGGCTTTGCGATCTCGACCCCGTATCGCAAGGAGTACGCGATCGAGTACGCGGCCCAGCGCGCCGCGGGCTACGGATTTCCCGGCGTGACGCTCGACGGTCGCGACCCGGTGACCTGCTACGTGGTCGCCAAGGAGGCGATAGCTCGCGCGCGGGCAGGCGAGGGCCCGACCTTGATCGAGTGCCTCGTCGACAGGATGGGCGCCCATTCGTCAGAGGACGACCAGCGCCGCTACAGGACTCAGGAGGAGATCGACCACCTCGCCCAGACCGACTGCCTCGAGCAGTTCAAGAAGCGCCTGCTGGAAGAGGGGGTCCTGAGCGCGAAGGAGATCGCCGAGTACGAGGAGCGGGTCAAGGAGGAGGTCACCAAAGCGACAACCGACGGCATGGAATCCCCCGACGCGCCGGCCGAGAACGCGCTGACCAACGTGTACGGGCTCGACGTGCCGAAGGCGATCGAGCCCGCGGAGGGCGTCGAGACCGAAGAGATGAACATGGTGTCGGCGCTGCGGTCAGCCCTGACCGAGGAGATGGAGCGCGACAATCGCGTGATGGTGCTCGGCGAGGATGTCGGCAGGAAGGGCGGCGTGTTCCTTGTCACCGATGGGCTACACAAGCGTTTCGGCGAGACGCGCGTCATCGACACGCCCCTGGCGGAGTCGTCGATCGCGGGCGTCGCCCTCGGCCTTGCCCTTGCGGGCAAGCGGCCGGTGGCGGAGATGCAGTTCACGGACTTCGCTCACATGGCCTTCAACCAGATCACCAACGAGATCGCCAAGTTCAGGTATCGCAGCGATGGGGATTGGTCGGCGCCGATGGTGGTGCGTGCGCCAATGGGCGGCCATGCGCACGGCGCGCTCTACCACTCGCAGTCGATCGAGGCGCGCTTTGCCACGCCTGGCCTGAAGATCGTGATCCCTTCAAGCCCATACGAGGCCAAGGGACTCCTGCTTGCCGCGATCCGCGACCCCGACCCTGTGCTCTTCTTCGAGCACAAGCGCCTTTACAGGATGTTCAAAGAGCCGGTGCCACTTGGCGAATACCTCATCCCTCTCCAGGTCGCCCGCACCGTCCGCGAAGGGACCGACATCTCGGTCTTCTGCTACGGGCTGATGGTCCACTACGCGCTCGAGGCGGCCAAAGAGCTCGATGCGGATGGGATAAACGTGGAGATCGTCGACCTGCGCACCGTCTACCCGCTCGACCGCGAGGCGATCATCGCGTCGGCGCGCAAGACTGGGAAGTGCCTTGTCCTCTATGAGGACAACTTCAGCGTGGCGATCGGATCGGAGATCGCCGCGCTGATCGCTGACGAGGCCTGGCGCTGGCTCGACGCCCCGGTCAAGCGGCTCGGCGGCCTCGACGTGCCATCGATGCCCTACGCCCCGGCGATGGAAGACCTCTTCATGCCCAACCCCACCAAGATCGCAGCGGCGCTGCGAGAGCTGGCGGCGTTCTGATGGCCGCAACGACAAAACGGGTCGTCATGCCGCAGCTCGGCGAGTCCGTGCACGAGGGGACCATCTCAAAGTGGCTCGTCAAGGTTGGCGACAAAGTGGTCGAGTTCGAGCCGATGCTCGAGGTCGACACGGACAAGGTGAGCGCCGAGGTGCCGGCGCCGGTGACCGGCATCCTCAAAGAGATCCTGGCCAACGAGGGCCAAACGGTCCAGGCCGGCGCGGAGATCGCAGTGGTCGAAGTTGGAGGCGACGGCGAAGCGGCCCCCCCATCCTCCCCGCCGGGCCCGGAGGCGGCGGGAACGACCGAAGGGTCCGCAACATCCTCCCCGCCTGGCGGGGAGGTGGCGCGAAGCGCCGGAGGGGGCGAGGCTAAGAAAACCGCCCCAAAGAAGGCCCCAGCCACCGCGACTTCGGAAGCGCCTGCTCCCGAGCCCGCCGCCGAGCCCGATACATCGCTACGCCCGGCCGGAGGGGACGCTCAGGAAACGTCACCCGCCCAACCGGTTGAGCGACCGCCGGCTCACGACCTGGAGACAGGCGAGCACCGCTACTCCCCCGCCGTGCAGATGGTCGCCTCTGAGCTGAAGGTCGACCTGTCCAAGATCGAGGGGACCGGGATCGGCGGACGCGTCACCAAGAAGGACGTTCAGGACTTCGCCGCCTCGGCGAAGGCGGCGCCCGCCGCCAAGCCCGCCGCGGCTCCCGCCACCCCAGGCGAGGGCGACCAGGTGGTGCAGCTGACTCGCGTGCGCCGGCTCATCGCCGAGAACATGACGCGCTCCAAGAGCACGATTCCTCACGCGTGGCAGACGCAAGAGGCGGACATGTCGGGCGTCGTCGCGAACCGCAGCGCCAACAAAGCTGCCTTCCAGAAATCGGAGGGCTTCTCGCTGACCTACCTCCCTTACGTCATGGCCGCGGCGGTGTCAGCGCTGCGCGAGCACCCCGAGGTGAACTCCACCTTCAACGAGACCGAGCTCATCGTGCACAGGGATATCAACCTCGGCGTGTCGGTTGGCCTCGAGGACACGCTGGTGGTCCCGGTGGTCCGGCGCGCCGACGGCCTTTCGATCGCGGGCCTCGCGCGTGCTGTCAACGACGTGGCCTCGCGCGCCCGCACCAAGCAGCTGAAGGCTGACGATCTCGTGGGCGGCACGTTCACGGTCAACAACTCGGGAACGTTCGGGACGCTTTTCAGCTACTCGGTGATCAACCCGGGCCAGGCAGGCATCCTGACGATGGAGGCGATTGTGCAGAGGCCGGTAGCAGTGGAAGGCATGATCGGGATCAAGCCGATGATGTACCTCTGCTTCTCGTTCGACCACCGCGTGCTCGATGGTCTGCAGGCAGCACGCTTCCTGGTTTCCTGCCGAAAGTGGCTTGAAGCAGTCACAGCGGAGAGCCCGGTCTACTAAATCTCCCTCCCACAATCTCCCTCCCACCTTCAGGGGGGAGGGTCGGGGAGCATTCAGTAAGGCCCATCCTTAACGCCGCTTGCGAGCAAGGGCGTCCGCCAGCTCGACGGCTCAACCGACGTCGATAGACAGAATGCTGATGAAGAAGCTGGCGAAAACGGTTTGAGTTCCAAGCGCGAGCAGGACGACAGCTGGGATGACCTCGCGCATGGTGAGCGAGGGATCGAGGTTGCCGAAACCGACTGCCTGCCAGCTCACCACCGCCACGACGAGCCCGACGATTCCAGCAAGCACCATCAGGGCGCCGGCGAGAACTCCGACCTCCAGGTTGACGAACTTGAAAATGCGCAGCAGCGAGGGGTGCGGTGGATGGAAGCCCATGCGGATGGCAAAGATCTTCGTGAAGACCGCGAACAGCACTAGCTGGTAGCCAAGCAGCGACAGGAAGCCGGCCACCAGCAGGGTGTGGATGTCGAGGCGCACGCCGCCCACGCGCAAAGGGCCCGCAACGAGGAGGGCGGACAGCAGGGCGCCTACGGCGAACAGCGCAAGGCCCGGGTAGAGGAACAGCCAGCGCGGGCTGAACAGGAGCATGAAGCGCAGGTGGCGCCAGCCATCGCGCCAGGTGCGCAGGTGGGGCGGGCGCGAGCGCCCGTCAGGGCGAAGCTTGACAGCGACCTCGGTGATGCGCATTCCCTTCAGCGCCGCTTTGATCACCATCTCGCTCGCGAACTCCATCCCGGTGGCCCGCAGCCGCATTCGTTCGTAAGCGTCCTTCGTCAGCGCGCGCAGCCCGCAGTGCGTGTCACCGACAGGGGCATTGAAGAAGATGCGGCTGATGAGGGTCAGCGCAGGGTTGCCCACCCATCGATGCGACCACGGCATGGCACCAGGCTCGATGCCGCCCATGAAGCGGTTGCCGACGACGAGGTCATAGCCCTCGCGCAGCTTGTCGATGAGCGGGGCGATCGCTTCGAAGTCGTAGCTGTCGTCGGCGTCGCCCATGACTACAAAGCGCCCCCGCGCGGCGTCGATGCCACCGATCAGGGCGCTGCCATAGCCTCGCCTCGGCACGTCGACCACGGTGGCTCCCAGCTCTGTGGCGATTCGCTGCGAGCCGTCAGTGCTGCCGTTGTCGGCGACGATGATCTCGGCTGAGTAGCCGCCCTTCTTGACGGCTGTTTGCGCGTGGCCGATGCACCTCGCAAGCGTTTCCGCCTCGTTGAGGCACGGCATCACTATCGACACTTCGACCGCCGTCGAGGGAGTTGACTCGGTGGGCTTGGCGGAGCGCTGAGCTACCGACATTTCGCTTCAGCCTAACGATTGAGGCAGCCGCCAGCTTGCGAAGCCTTCTCCCTCCCACCGTAAGGGGGGAGGGTCGGGGAGAGGGGCGTTTCTAGCAGGACCCCAGAAAATAAAAAATGACCCCGACGGATCGCCTCTCAATCGCTGGTACCGGCCTTGCGGCCAATTCCTGCTCTCTCGAACGTGTCCCTCGGAGCCAAAACCAACAGTACGGGGGCTCGTTCCTAAGCGCAAGCCCGAAAGTCAGTTCGCCGCCAACCCACCATCAGTAGCCAACGTTTTTGCCGCCATCGACGACGAGGTCCTGGCCGGTGATGACGTCGTTCTCGATGAAAGACATAACCGCTTGTGCAACCTCGTCGGGATTGGCGATGACGCCCAGGGGAGTGATCGCTGCAAATCCGCTCTCCTGCTTCTCGGCGGCCTCGTCGCCGAAACGCTTGCGGAACCATCCCGTCGACACGAGGCCAGGCGAGACAGAGTTGACCCGCACATCGGGAGCGAGCGCGATGGCGAGCGAGCGTGTGAGCTGCAGCACGCCGGCCTTTGATACCCCGTAGGCGATCGACGACCCGGTGGCACGATGGCCGGCGATCGACGCGACGTTGACTATCGCGCCCTTGGTCTTGCGCAGCTCTGGAGCCGCCGCGCGGCAGCAGTAGAAGGTGCCCTTGAGGTTCACGCCGAGGATGTCGTTCCACACCTCCTCGGTCAGCGCGTCAAGGTCGGGGTGAGGAATGAAGTGCGTCGTCCCCGCGTTGTTGACGAGCACGTCCAGCCCAGGCGCAGGGACACCGCCCGACCGATGCCCGTCCCGCCGCCGGTGACAATCGCAACCCTGCCTTTCAATTGCATATCAAGCGACCATCGGGTTTTCCCTCGTATCTGCCATGAGAGACTAGAGCGTATGCCGTTGAGTCTCTCCGACGCCAACAAGGTCATCGAGAAGGCCCATGCGTGGGCAGGGCAGATCGGCGTCAAGGTGACCGCGGCGGTGGTGGATGAAGGCGGCCTCCTCATCGCGCTCGGCAGGATGGACGGGGCAGTGCCGCTTTCGCCCCAGCTCGCGGAGGCGAAGGCAGTCGGCGCCGCGATGCTGCTTCGGGACGGCGGCGCCCTCGCGCAGATGGCTCAGGACAGGCCAGGCTTTTTCAACGCAGCCGACCGGCTGGTTCGGGTTCCTCTCGTCCCAGGCCTTGGATCGCTGCCGATCAAGCAGGAAGGCAAGATCGTCGGCGCAATCGGCGTGAGCGGTGCGCGACCGGAGCAGGACCTCGAATGCGCCGAGGCCGGGTTACGCGAGGACTAGCGCCCTCATCACCTCGTAGATCGCGCCGGATCTGCTGAGGCGGCTCGAGTACAGGATCAGCTCGCCGGCCCTCCACGGCTCGAGCTCAGGCGGCGCCGGAAGATCGGCAGGAAGATCGCCAAGATTCGAACCCTCGCGCCCCCGCGCTCGGGCCAGCGTCAGATGGGGCTGGAAAGCCCGTTCCTCCGGGGCGAGGCCGGCACGCACGCATTCCGCCTCAACCAGCGCCGCGAGCGCGACCGCCGCGTCTGCTCCGGCTCGAAGCCCAAGCCACACCACGCGCACCGCCCGCCCGCGCCCAAACGTGCCGATGTCTCCCAGAGCGAGCTCGAACGAGGCAGACGGCCGGCTGGCGATCGCATCGGCCACGCCCTCCACCACCGGGCGATCGACGCTGCCGACAAAACGCACGGTGAGGTGAAGGTTCTCAAGTGTCGCCCAACGGAAGCCTGGCGCGATCCGCGCGCATTCCGCGACGAAGCGTCCAAGCTCTTCACGCTGAGGCTCGGGCACGGGCAGCCCGAAGAAGGCGCGGACCCTCAGCGGCTGCGGGTCTTCTTCCAGTGCTCCTGGGCCCATGTGCTCGGCCGGGTCGGGCGCCAGCCGTAGTGCGCGCTGACTGAGTCGATGCCGTCGGCGATGTTGTCGAGCTGGATGGTGTTGATCTCGTCTGGCGTCACCACTGGGTCGGCGAGCATCGCCTCCATCGCCATCGCGCCAGGGATGAGGAGCACAGTCGGCAGCTTCAACTTGGGCTTCTTGATCCCCCGCGCCTGGACGAACCAGTCGAACATCGCCTCGTAGGTAATGACCTCGGGGCCTCCCAGCTCGACGATCCTTCCATTCAGCTCCGGCTTGTCGATGGTCTCGACCACGCACCGCGCCGCATCCTCGCGAAGGATTGGCTGCAACCGGGCCTGGCCGCTGCCAGGGATGATCAGGAAAGGACCGAAATTGGCAGCGCGCTCGAAGTCGGTGAGGACGCCACCCTCCTCGGCGAGCACAAACGAGAACCGGAGGATGGTGCCCGCGACTCCTGTCTTCGCAAGCTCCTGCTCGCCCATCCAACGCGAGGTGAGGTACTTGAGCTTGGGGTCGAGTCGTGCCCCTATCGCGCTCACGAGAACGACCGATCGCACGCCCGCTGCCTTGGCCGCCTCGGCCATGATCCGGGGGCCGTCGACGTTGACCTCGAGGAAGGACTGAGGGCGGTTGCGGCGCACCGCGACCAGGCTGATGATGTGCTCCACGCCCTGGGCGGACTGCGTGACTGCCGCGGGGTTGAGGGCGTCGCCGACGACCACCTGCGCACCGCGGACCTTGAAGGCCGCCGCCTTCATCGGATCGCGTACCAGCACTCTCAGCTGGTGGCCGCCATCGATCAACCGGTGCGCTACGCCCCGGCCGAAGAAGCCTGTCGAACCCAAGAGAAGGATCCTCGCCACGGGTCAGATCGTAACCGTTGGCATACTGACGCCTGGATGACCGGACAGCATGTTGCCGGCGTCGGCCTCGGACTTCTTGCCGTCCTGCTGGGCGCCGGTGGCATCGCGGCAGCGATCCGCACGCGGCGGCGGCGAGCCGAGATCGCAGCCACCTACGGCTCGACTGGAGGCATCGTTTACACGGTCGTGCAGGCCGGGTGCTCGGGCATGCTGATGGTCGGCGGCCTGGGCCTCATCGCCCTCGTGCTGCTGGCTAAATGACGTTTCGTTCTGTGACTAGCGCGCCTCGGGCAAAGCGCTCGAAGGCGAAGGGCGAGATGTCGATCTCGGATTTGTGGTCGAGTAGCAGCTCGGTCAACAGCAGGGCAGCCGCCGGCGCCTGCATGAACCCGTGCCCGCTGAACCCCGCGGCACACCAGAAACCCTCGAGCTCGCCGACAGGGCCCAGGATCGCCTGGTGGTCGGGAGTGGACTCATACAGGCCTGCCCACGCCGTCTTCACCCCCGCGCCGGCCAGCGCGGGGGCCCGCAGCGCGGCCTGCTCGAACATCTTCTCGAGGAACTCCCAGTTGACGTCAGTGACAAAGCCAGACGGCTCGGCGCGGTCGCTCATGCCGATGAGCACCCCATCGCCTTCCGGGTGGAAGTAGAGCGAGGTGCGGAAGTCGACAGTCATCGGCGTGGTTCGCGGAAGGGCAGGGAACGTGCCGGTGACCGCGATGTGCCTGCGGTACGGGAGCACCGGGATCTCGAGGCCGGCCAGGCGGCCTATAGATGCGGCCCATGCCCCTGCGCAGTTGACGATCATCCGCGTCGCGATGTCGCCGGCTGAGGTGCGCACCCCCTGGACACGGCCGGAGGCGACATCGATGCCGGTGACCTCGACTCGCTCTTTCAAGCGGGCGCCCAGACCGCGCGCGGCGGAAACGTAGCCGGAGGTCACGTCGTTAGGGCTCGCGATGCCGTCCGTGGGGCAGAACGTGCAGCCGATCACGTCGTCGACGTTGAGGATCGGGACCATCTTCGCCGCCTCGGCCGGGTCGACCCAGCGTGCTTCGGTGAGGCCGACCCGGTGCCACATGTCCATGTTGTGGCGGAAGTCCTCGACCTGCTGAGGCTGGGTGAAAAGGAAGAGGTAGCCGATCTGATGGAAGTCCGCCGGATGCCCTGTGTCCTGCTCGAACGCCTCGAGCATCTTGACCGACATCCGCTGCAACCTGACATTCGGCTCGGTGGAGAACTGCTGGCGCACTCCGCCCGCGCACTTGCCAGTCGACTGCGAGCCCAACGTCTCGCGTTCCAGGAGCACCACGTCGACCTTGCGCCTGGCGAGCTGGTAGGCAAGCGCGCATCCCATGATGCCGCCGCCCGCGATTACGACGTCAGCGCTTTCCATTCCAGGACATTCCCCAGAACTCGAAGATGAGCTTCAGAGCGGCGAAGGTCGTGATGTCTCCATTGTCGAACGGCGGCGACACCTCGACGATATCGAATCCGACGGGGCTGGCCCGCCCGAGCACCGCCGAGAGGAGGTCGAGCGCGGCCCGCGTCGTCATGCCGCCGGCCGACGGGATCTCAGTTCCCGGTGCATGTGCAGGATCAAGAGCGTCGATGTCAAACGAAACGTGCACCTTCTTTCCGGCCAGCCTGTCGCCGATCGCCTTGGCGGAGCCGGCGGGATCGGCGGCGAGCTCTCGCGCTGACACCAGCATGATGCCGGTGGCCTTGATGAACTCGACCTCCTCGGGGTCGTAATCGCGCCCGCCGGCGATCACCACGCGGGCGGGATCGATCGCGGAAACCTCCAGCGCCCTCCGCATCGCGCAGCCGCAGGTCCAGCGACCGCCACGTGAGAAATCGCAGAGATCGGGGTGGGCGTCGACCCACAGCACCTCCATGTCCGGGTGCCGGTGAGCCTGGGCGGCGATGGTGGCGATGGCAGTGCAATGGTCGCCGCCAAGCACCGTCAGCAGCGAAGTCAGCGGAACCGTCGACAGGCGCTGGGCGACGCTCTTCCAGCCCTCCGCGATGTCGGGACCTGCATCGAGGTCGCCCATGTCGTGCACGCGCAGGCCCTGCAGGACCTGACCGTCCTCGGTGACAGGCGGCATTGCAGCCGACAGGCTGCGAATACGCTGCGGAGCCAGGGCCGCGCCTTTTCTGTAGACGGCCGAGCCGTCATATGGAATGCCGGCCACCACCATGTCTGCCGCGTCGAATGGGGCGCCTGCAAGCCCACCCCAGGGCAGCAGACCGTCCAGATTCATCATCGCTTTCGAACCTCCGGTACTTTCAGGATTAGTAACGCGCCGATCAGCAAGGATGCGCTGAAAACGGAGAAGATCACCGGAAATCCGCCCGGCAGGCCGAGTATCTGCGGGCCGTGGTTGAACGGGTCGAGAAGGAAGCCGCCGATGAAACGGGCGATGATCCCCGACCCCGCCGTGGCGATGTTGCTGAAGCCCATGAAGAGGCCTGCTTCCTTGGCTGGGATCACATCCTGGACGAAAGCCCAGTCGACAGAGAAGAAAATGCCGTATCCGATGCCGATAAGGACCCCGACCAGCGTCGCCTGCGCCGCCAGCGGCGGCACCTTCAATCTCTGAGCGAGCGGCTCAACGAAAGCGGTGGGCACCAGCTCGAAATGGCTGAACACCAGCATGAGGACGCCGGCGGCGCCCAACAGTCCCCCAGCCAGGATGAAAGGCCGCCTGCCGAAGCGGTCGGAAGCGCGCGCTGCGGGCCAGGAGACGAGGAAGGCGGCGATTATCACCATTCCGAGCAGCGTGTAGCTCGCGGTGATCGTGTCCTTGCGGTCGTTGTGGAAGAAGACGTTGCTGAAGTAGAAGAAGACGAAGCTCTGCACGCCGACAAGGCCCATGAGGATGAGGAGCCGGGAGGCCATGAGCCACAGGAAGCTGGGGTAGCGCAGAGGTCGCGAGAAGGTAGTGACGATCGCCTCGCGCGCGTTTTTGAACTGGCCGGCGGTTCGCGCGGCGCGGTCGGGGATGAGCAAGATGGTCGGCAGCATCGTCAGCACGAGCAGGCAGCAGATGCTGAGGATTGCCGCCGTCGTGCCGGCGTGCGCCAGGATGTAGCCGGCGCCAATCGTCCCCGCCATCAGGCCGACGACGTTGGCGACGCCGAAATAACCTGATGCCGTGCCACGCTGGTTCTCCGACACGACGTCAGGCATCAGGCCCTGGTAGGGGCCCTGCGCGGTGTTCGAGGCGGTCTGCAGCAGAAAGTAGAAGATCAGGACGACGCCGAAGCTGCCCGCGAATGCGAGGCCGATGAGAAAGAGGACGTCGCCGATCGTGCCACCGACGATGAAGGGCATGCGCCGCCCGAATCGGGTCTGCGTTCGGTCGGAGAGCGCTCCCGCCACCGGCTGCCAGACGACTGCCATCAACGAGCCCACGCCCTCCAGCACGCCCAGCGCGAGCCCCTCATGCTCCCTGCCGACGAGCTGAAGCACGAGGTCGGGCAGGATAAGGCCGCCAAGGCTTGTCCACATGTAGCCGATCGCGACCCAATAGATCGACAGGACGACGAAGTCGAGCTGCTTGAGCTTGCGCGGCGCCGGCGTGACGGCTTCGGCCACCGACCCTTCAGCCACCGCCGTTAGGATCAATCGGGCTGATAGGGAGGAAGTGACTTCTTGACGGGCCTGTCCTCGCGGTAGCCGAGCGCGTATTCGCCCTGCAGGATGGTGTGCACCTCGCGCGTCCCTTCGTAGATGATCGGCGCCCTGGCGTTGCGAAGAAATCGCTCAACAGGATACTCCGCCGAATAGCCGTAAGCGCCGTGCACCTCGATAGCGTCGTGAGCCGCGTTGAAGGCGGCATCAGTCGCGTACTGCTTTGCCATTGACACATTGCGTGTGTGCCGTTCGCCGGTGTTCTTCATCCATGCGACCTTGAAGTAGAGCAGCCTGCAGATCTCGTAGTCGCGGGACATCTTGGCGATCATCTGCTGGATCAGCTGGTAGCGGCCGATCTCCTGGCCGAAGGTCTTGCGTTCACGAGCGTATTTCACCGAGGCGTCGAGGCTCGCGCGCACCGTGCCGGTGGCACCGGCGGCGACTGTGAAGCGACCGTTGTCGAGGCAGCTCATGGCGATCTTGAAGCCATCGCCCTCGTCGCCGATCCGGTCCGCCTCGGATACCTCGACGTCGGTCATGAAGATTGAGCCGACGTCGCCCGCTCGGATGCCGAGCCTGTCCTCGATCGGCTCGGTGCGCAACGTTTTGCTGTGGTCTGCCCGGTCGAGCATGAACGCGGATACCCCGCGGTGACCTGCCTTCGGGTCTGTCTTCGCGAAGACGAGAAGGAAATCGGCGGTGTCCGCATCAGAGACCCACACCTTCTGACCGTTGAGAAGGTAGGTGTTGCCCTGGCGGCGCGCGGTCGCCTGCATCGACGCGACGTCTGAGCCGGCGTTCGGCTCGGTGAGCCCGTAGCACGCGAGCTTCTCCCCGCGTGCCATCGGGACCAGCCATCGCTGCTTCTGATCCTCGGTGGCCCACGTGTAAAGACCCATGCCGACAAGGCCTATATGGACCGAGAGCACGGTCCTGAAGACGGTGTCGACGTACTCGAGCTCCTCGCATACGAGGCCCAACGACAGGTAATCAAGGCCGTGGCCGCCGTACCGCTGCGGAAAACACACGCCAGGAAGGCCTATCGACGCGAGCTTGGCGAAGATCTCCGGATCGTGGTGACCGGCGCGGTCATTGGCGCCGATCGTCGGCGCAAACTCGCGCGCGCAAAAGTCCCTGACGGTCGCCACCAGCTGCTCCTGGTCGGAGGTGAGGGCCAGGTCGAGCACGGCTAGGGCTTCTTCGACGGCGTCGGTGTGCGTTTGGGCGTCGGCTTGGGCGAGGGGCTTGGTGACGGCGAGGGCACGGGCGTCACCGCCGGATGCAGGTCGCTCGAGCCGACGTGGCCGATTACTGGCAGGTGGCTGCCGATGCTGAGGATGATGGGCACTGCCCTCGAACCATGCAGCTGGGGCGAGATGAAGCCTGTGTAGATCTGCTGAAGCTGATGGATGCCCTGCACTGAATCCAGGCGAGCACCTGATGGGCCGCCTGCTGCGTCCTTCAGAGCTTTCAGGTCCTGCTTGGAAACCATCGCCGACGTGATCGGATTGGAGGCGATCCAATCTTCCAGCTTGTTGACCTGGGCGAGCGTGAGCGTGGCGCTCCTCAGCGTTGGCGCGAACGCGTTGTCGAGCACGACAAGAGCGGAGACCGCCAGGTAGACGACGACGAGAGTGACCGCGACGTGGACGAACACGCCGAGGAGCCCGTCGATGCCGCGAATCGACTCGATCCGGTGGAACGCGCCGCCTATCGCGCCGCCGATGAAGCCCATGACGATCGCGAGGATGATCGCGACGAAAACGCTGAGCACTGCATTGAGGTGGGCGATCTTCTCCATCTCGGCCGTGTACTGGTCGTGAAAGCGGAAGACCACCAGCAGGGTGCCAAAGAAGAAGATCTCCGCCATCAGCGGCTGGATCACGCCCTTCTGGTACCCGATGAACAGCGCGAGCACCAAAACGAGCACCACGACGATGTCGATGATCACCGCGCTGCGGCCTCGCACCCCGAGGGTTGGTTCACGATATGGACAGTCCCGTACACCGCGGCCATTGTAGAAGCACGGCCCCCAAACGCCTCTCCACGGATGCGGCGGGTGGGCCGGCCGGCTGGCATCTCCTGCCGCATCCCGACTGCCTTGGGTTAGACTCGCATCACTCTTGGCCCGAACGATCGCGGTCGCCATGCAAAAGGGGGGAGTGGGCAAGACCACTACCGCCGTGAACCTCGGCGCCGCACTTGCGGAGCTGGGTCAGCGCATATTGCTCATCGATCTCGATGCGCAGGGCCACCTGACCCTGTACATGAAGCCGCCGAGCGACATCCAGAAGACCATCTACGACCTCCTCGTCGACCCCGAGACGACCGTTACCGATGTCGTTCAGGAGGCCCCCCAGATGGGCGTGCATTACATCCCAGCCGACGTCGAGCTGGCAGGCGCCGAGAACCAGATGATCAACGAGATCGGGCGCGAGAGCATCCTTCGCGACAAGCTAGAGGCCGCCCAGAAGCGGTACGACTTCATCATCATCGATTGCCCCCCTTCGCTGGACCTGATCGTCATCAACGCTCTGGTCGCGGCAGACGAGGTGCTTGTCCCGCTGCAGGCCGAGTTTCTCGCGCTCAAAGGCATGCAGGAGCTGCTCATCACCATGGAGCGCGTCAAGCGCAGGTTGAACCCGAGGCTGGAGCTCACCGGCATCCTGCCGACTCTTTACAAGCAGCGCGCCCTGCACTCGCAGGAGGTGCTCGCGGCGGTCAGAGAGAAGTACGGAGACAAGGTTTACGACTTCGGCGTCACCGACTCGATCCGGTTTGCGGAGACCCCTCTTGCGGGACAGTCGATCCTGCAATACGCCAAAGACTCGGATGGTGCGAGGGCGTACCGCGCGCTCGCGGCCAAAGTGTTGGAGAATCATAGGCAATGACCACGTTCAAGCGCGCCTCTCTCGCGGGCTCCGAGGAACTGTTCCGGCCGACCCGTCCGCAGGTCGTCACCGATACCGATGATGTCATCAGGGAGGCTGTCGACCGACCTTCGAAGGCGAAGGAGGTCGTGTTCAGAACCCTCCACTTCACACCGGAGGAGATCGAGCTCCTGGTGGAAGCGATCCAGGTCGCCAAGTATCCGGACAGGCCGCGCGCCAAGCCCGCTCTCGACAAGTTCGACTCGCTCGACGCCCTGCGGATCAAGGTCCAGGGAGAGGCGACCCCCGGCTAAGAATGAGAGGGAACCAGACTGTTCCCTCCCATACCCACCTTCCCGGTGAGGATGGGATCTATCTGAGTAGTTTCTCCACGCGACGCGTGGTGGTAGTGAAAACAAAGTCATGGCCGGGGGGACCCCGGCCAACCCTGCAACGCTAGCGCTTACGTGAGCGTCGCCTGATGTATCCGTAAATCCAGAACAGGCACACGAGCAGCAGGACGGCGCCGAACACGACGACCTCTGTGCGCTGCATTCCCAAATGGTGGCTGTTTTCCGCGCGCTGATGGTGAAGTCGGTAGATTTGCGGGTGTGAAGCTCGGGATCGTCAAGGTCAAGCTCGACCGCGAGGTCAACGCCTACGTGATCACCTGCGCGTCGACCAAGGAGGCGGTGGTCATCGACCCTGGCCTGCCCGCGGAAAAGCTCGTCGACCAGGTCAAAGGCCTCACCGTCCGGTACATCATCGCCACCCACTGCCACCCCGGCCACGTCGCGGGCAAGGACGAGCTCAAGGAGGTCACGGGTGGCCAGACCGCGCTGCATTCCGCCGACGCCAAGCAGTTCCTGCGGTCGGCGGATCGCTATCTGCTCGACGGCGACGAGCTCGAGTTCGGCGAGTTCAAGCTCTCGGTCCTTCACACGCCGGGCCACACGCCAGGCAGCATCTGCCTCGTGGTCGCCAACCACGCTTTCGTCGGCGACACGATCCTTGCCGGCGGCATCGGCAAGCAGACGCCCGAAACGGACCTCCGCCGGCAGATGATGAGCATCGGGACCAAGGTCCTACGGCTGCCCCTCACCACCGCGCTGTACCCGGGGCACGGTCCTGCCACGAGCCTCGAGCGTGAGCTGGCGCAGAACCCGATCTTCCGCGGGGCTGGCGCCCGAGCCTGAGCAGGTCTACGGCGTCGTGAGGACCACCGAGATCTTGGTGATGCCTGCGCCGGCCGCGATTTGCACGGTGCCCGACGTGCGAGGGTCGCTGTTCCGTCTGAAACCGTCCGAATACGAAGTCGTGGCGCTCCCCGAATGGGTCAGAAGAACCCAGTCAACGGAGCTGAGCCTGGCCGTGAAGAACGTCTGAACTTTGGTGGTGGAGTCGGCGGTAGTCCACTCGAGCCCCCAGTTGGTCTGCCCGCCGCCGCTGAACTTGGCCTGCTGGACCAGCCTGGAGCTTGGGTAGATCGGAAAGTCGGCAGGAAAGCCTGCAGGCAGCGCCTCAGCGCTTGGCGACGGCACAGGGGAGGGCGACGGAGCCTTGTGCGGCGAGAGCGATGCGGTTGCCTTCGCCACCGGCGAGGAGCTTGCGTGAGAGGTGGTGTCGCCGCAGGCGGATCCGATCCACAGCGCGCACGCGAGCACGACGAAAGCTCCAGCACGCATTGAGGTCACGATGGCACAACCATCGGCCTCACCATGCGCCCGCCGGGCACGCCGACCATGCGACCCTGGCGCGCGACCGCCCTGCCGCGCACGTACACCTCGACTATCGCGAAGCTGGATACGAGGCCTTCGAGGGCGGAGTGCCTCTGCCGCGATCGCATCATCTGCGGCCTGACGACAGTGGTGCGCTCCGGGTCGACGACAACGAGGTCCGCGTCGAAACCAGGGGCGATCCTTCCCTTGCTCTCACGTAGACCCGCGAGTGCTGCGGGCCCTTCGCTCACCCACCCGGGCGCCTTCCACACGTCCCCCATTCGCTTGGCGACCTCCAGGCAGCTGAGGTAGAGGGTCTGCACGCCGGGACTCCCGGCCGGCGCCTGGTCGAGCGGTTTCGCCTTCTCAGCATCGGTGTGTGGAGCGTGGTCGGTGGCGACGATGCTGATCGCGCCTCGGGCGAGGCCGTCGACGAGGGCTTCGCGATCGCCCACCGTTCGGACCGGCGGCAACATCTTCATCGCGTTTCCAACCCGTGCGAAGTCCTGGTCTGACAGCAGCAGATACTGCGGGCACGTCTCGACGCTCAGCCTGGAACCGTCTCTAAACGCCGCCTCGGCCACCTGAAGGCCCAGCGCGCTGGACAGATGCGCAACGTGCAGGCGTGCCCCGAAGGAATCGGCAATGGCCGCGGCCGCCGAGATTGCGACTGCCTCAGCCTCCGGCGGGCGCGAGGCGAGGAGGTCGCCGTAGGTTTCAAGCGGCCGGCTGAAGGCGGCAAGGATGCCCGGGTCCTCCGCGTGGATGACCAGCGGAAGGCCGAGCTCCGCGATCACCGGCGCGAGGCGCAGGAGCGTCCCGTAGTCGGGCGGGGCTTCGAGGTCATGGTCCTGAATGTCCGGCGTGTAGAGGACCTGCTTGCGGCCGAGGCTGAACGCGTAGCCGAGGTACGCCTTGAATCCGACCGCTCCCGCCTTCGCCAATCCTTCGAGCTGCTCAGCGGTCGAGCTGGAGCGCACCAGACCCCAAAGTCCGAAATCCACCCACGCCTTGCTGTGCGCGAGCGCCGCCTTCGCCTCGAGGACGCCTGCCGCATCGACGCCGGGCACAGTGTTCGGCATGTCGACGACTGTGGTGACGCCTCCAAACGCGGCTGCGGCAGTCAGAGTTCCGAAATCCTCCTTCTCAGGAAAACCCGGGTCGCGACTGTGCACGTGGACGTCGATCGCGCCAGGCAGCACATACATCCCACGCGCATCTACGACTCGCGAACCTCTCGGCGTCGTTCCGCTCCCACCGACGCCGGTGATCACGCCGCCCGAGACTTGAACATCGACCTCGCGGGGGCCTTCGGGTGTGTAGACCGTTCCCCCCGAAATGACCAGGTTGTCAGTCAAGCTCGAGGTCCGCGATGCGGAACAGCGGAGAGTAGGGGATGCCCGCGCCTCGGATGTTTTCCTCTCCCCCTTCACCTCGGTCGAGCACCACTACGAGGTGGACGACGTCGAGGCCTGCATCGCGGAGAACCTGTGCTGAGCGCAGAGAATCGCCGCCCGTGGTGACGACGTCTTCGATCACCGTTACGCGCTCTCCTCGCTCGAACCTCCCCTCGATCTGCTTCGAGGTGCCATATCCTTTCGGCTCCTTGCGTACGAGGACGAGCGGCAGACCGGTTTCCATCGAGACGGCGCCGCCGAGGAGGACGGCACCAAGCTCGGGCGCGGCGAGCGTCTGGGTTTTTTTAGGGACAAGGTCCGCGAGATGCTTACCAAGCCGGCGCAAGAGGACAGGGTCGGTCTCGAACAGGAACTTGTCGAAGTAACGGTTCGACCGCTTGCCGGAGCGAAGGATGAAGTCGCCCTTCAGGTACGAGGCCGCGACGAGGTCGCGGCCAAGCGCGATGCGCTCAGCGATCACGCCTTCAATCTAGCGGATAGAAGCAAGCCGCCCGGTGCTCGGCGCCGAAGGATTCCAGTGGCGGCTCGGCTTCGGCGCAATGCTCGCGGACCTGCGGACACCTGGTACGGAAGCGGCATCCCGAAGGCGGGTGCACAGGGGAAGGGACGTCTCCCTGCAGGATCACCCGCTCACGTCCCCGCTCGATCAATGGGTCGGGAATCGGGATCGCCGAAAGCAATGAACCCGTATAGGGGTGCCGCGGGTGGCGATAAAGCTGACTACCCGGTGCGATTTCCATGATCTTGCCGAGGTACATGACCGCGACCCGGTTGGAGATGTGCTTCACGACTGAAAGGTCGTGAGCGATGAACAGGTAGGTGAGGTTGAATTTCGACTGCAGCTTCTCCAGCAGGTTGATGATCTGCGCCTGGATCGAAACATCGAGAGCGGAGATCGGCTCGTCGCACACGATGAAGCTCGGTTCCACCGCCAGCGCACGGGCGATTCCGATCCTCTGCCGCTGGCCGCCCGAGAATTCGTGCGGGTATCGGTCGGCAAACTGAGGGTTCATGCCCACCACCT
>DAIUFK010000032.1:0-16015 GCA_036844615.1 Candidatus Dormiibacterota bacterium
AGACGACGAGGTCGGGCTCGCTCTCGAGGATCCTTGCGATGGACGACGCGAGGAGTGGGTGGTCCTGGACGATGATGACCCTGACTCGCTGAGGTTTCGACGCGGCGCCTGGGCTTTCGTGGGTATCCAGCAAGGGTGTTCCGCTCCGAACTATGGGCCGCATTTCCGGCTCGTTTGATTCGACTGCGTTAACGACTGATAACGATGTGTCTCAATTCAGGAAGCTGCCCAGATGAAGGCCGAACAGGTCGGGGTGAACCTTGATCGCCTGAAAGATCGTTTTCCCGTCGAACTCCCTTACGTCGAACTGGCACAGGGTCACCATCGGGAAACGATTGGAAAGAGTGCTGTACGCGACCTCGTAGCTCATCATCTCGGCATCCGACGAGAAGAGCTTTCGCTCGGAGCTCATTTCGCCCACCACGCGGATCACAGTCTGTCCGCCGGCCCGTGCCGGCCAGAACTGTCGCTCCCAGAAGTCGAGAGCTCTCTGGGCTGTCGCGCCCGGTCCGCCGGCAACTGGCACGAACCGCCCTTCCTTCATTGCAGAGTCGACGTCGACTCCCTCGGCCCGCAGAGCCTCGATGTACGCGGACACGACGTCGTCGGCGGCGGCGAGGAAACATGGCTGGCCGGCGCGGATGCCCTCGGCGAGGAACGGGACCGAAAGCCGCAGGCGGCCTGGATCGCTGTCGTAAAAGGTGGCGAGGTGGCTGTGGAGCGGCAGGGGAAGGCCGCCGACGTTGATCTCAGCCTGCGCGCCCCTAGCCTGCACACCTGGCGTTTGTCCGGCGCCCAGGTAGGCGAGCAGGTCCACCTCGCGGAACCTGCGCTCCCGCCGGCCTCCGATTCGGCGTGCCGGGAGCACTCCCGCGTCGCTCCAGCGCCGGATCGACGCTTCGCTCACGCGGAGAAAGCGCGCAGCCTCCTCGGTGTTGAGCAACTTGTGACTTTCTTGAGCTTTGCTCATCGCTATAGCGGAACATTATATATCGTTTTTAAGTAATATCGTGTAATGAGTCAGTTAAAGCGTCGGGTCGACCGGGCAGGACGGCGGTGGAGCTCCGTCAGCTAAAGGCCTTCGTCGCGGTTGCCACGGAGGGTCATTTCGGGCGAGCGGCGGCGCGCCTCAATCTGACGCAGCCCGGCCTCACGCTGCGTATCCAGGCGCTGGAGAAGGAGGCCCTCGAGGCAGTGGCCCGCTCCAACTCTTTGGTTACCTTCGCCAACGGTTCTCGTGCGACTAGCGCTCCAGTGCCCGGAATCGCGTATCGACCCATAGCGCCTGCCATGTTCATCGATTTCGGCATCGCCTATTTTCGAGACGCTGACTCGCCGGCGATTGCCAACCTGCTTGGGTTGATCGACGAGATGGCCGCAGACCTACCGGGCGATCTGCCTGAGGGCAGCGAGCTCCTCGAGGCCTGAAGAGCGACCGGCCTCGGCCAGGTTCGATACTTGGCTGATGGCACTCCGCGTTTACCTCGAGATCGGCAAGCGCCGCGTGTTCGCGTCGGCGGCCGACTGGCCAGGGTGGCTCCGCTCGGGCAAGGATGAGACCTCGGCCCTAGAGGCGCTTGCCATTGCCCAGGTGAGGTACGCGGCGGTGCCAAAAGCGGCGCGCATCGCTTTTGCCCCCGGTGCCGGCTTCGACGTGGTTGAACGCCTGCCCGGCGACGCGACCACGGAGTTCGGCGCGCCGGGAGCGATCGCCAAGGCTGAAACGAAACGCCTCACAAAAAAGGAGGCGGGTCGCCTTTCAGCGCTGGTCGCTGCGTCGTGGACTGTCTTCGACCGCGTGGTGGAAACCACTCCTCAGGCCCTGCGCAAGGGCCCGCGCGGTGGCGGTCGAGACAGGGACGCGATGGTCGAGCACGTGCTTGGCGCCGAGATCATGTACGCAAGGAAGCTCGGGCTCAGGTTGAAACAGCCGGCAGCGAGTGACTCTGTGGCGGTGCGCGAGCACCGCAACGCGATAGTCGCCGGAATTCGCGCCGGCACGCGGGGCATCACCGATGGGGGGTGGCCAGCCAGGTACGCCGCCAGGCGCATCGCGTGGCACGTTCTTGATCACGCCTGGGAGATGGAGGATCGCTCCTGACCCGGTAGGGCCACCTTCCGTTGCCTGGCAACTATCGAGTTTGCCGCCGCATGCATGTCCCCGCTGCAGTAACCTGTGGGCTCGGCTTCGGTGGTTCCGGAGCCTCAATCCAAGCGGGGGTGATTCGAGTTCATGGACGTACAGGAGGCAGTCGCAGAAAGCACGCCTATCGAGGCTGCCCAAGATCAGATCGACTCAAAAAAGGATGGGCTGCGCAGGTTCACGATGGGACCCAATGACAGCCTTGAAGGCAAGCTGACATACGAGGGCCACGTTCACGTGGACGGCCGTGCCGAGGGCGAGCTCCACGTGACGGGCAACATCGATGTCGCCTCTGGCGCGAAGGTGAAAGCTCTGCTGGAGGCTTCCAATGTCACTATCAAGGGAGACGTCGAAGGGGCGCTCAACGCCCGCGATAAGCTGATCCTCGGCAAGAACGCAAAGTTGAGCGGCGACATCACGGCGCGCAGGCTGCAGATCGAAGACGGCGCAAGCCTCAACGGTCACATTCGAATGGGCGACTCTGAGCAGCAGGGCTCCGGGGGCTAGGGTTCCAAGGTCGTCGGCGGCTGAGCCGCCGCCCGAAACGCCAGCCTCCGTTCAGCGGAGCGCCGTCACCCTAGGTCCGCGCGACCGCCTCATCGGACAGCTCCACATCGACGGCGACGTCCGTCTCGGTGGCACTGTCGAGGGCGAGATTCATGCCACCGGGGACGTCGATGTCGACGACGAGGCGAAGGTGAACGCGTCGTTGAACGGAAGCGACGTGAGCATCCGAGGGCACGTGAGCGGAATGGTCACCGCCCGTAAGCGCCTCGTGGTTGCCCGCTCCGGCTCTTTGACAGGAGACGTGAGAGTCGCGCGCCTGGTGATCCAGGACGGCGCGTCCTTCAGCGGCAACGTGTCGATGGGCCCTCAGCACGCCACGGCCGCACCGCCGCCGGAGCCTGTGGCGAGCCATGAGGCCGAAGGTGAGGGTGCTCCGTCTGGCAACGGAAACGAGAAGCAGGCGCCGGCCAAGGGCAAGCCGAAGCGCTAGCGCGTTCGGCTTGGTTTCCTCCCGACAGGCTTTGCTTTGGCGGCCTTTGGAGGCATCTTGCCGGTCAGCTCCAGCGCTCTCTTGATCCATGCGGTGGAGGCGTCAGGTTTGTGGCGCCAGGTCTTCGGGACGATCACATAGCCCTTCATCGCCCGTCCGGGCATCGGCTCGAAGTCGCGGCCGCCCTGCTCCTTGACTGCGGTGCTCTCATCCGCAGGCAGCCTCACAAACAGGTCCTCGCCGAACAGGCCGGCGAACAGGTTGCCGTTCACGAACGCCGCGAGGTTCCCGAACATCGGCCGCAGCCCCACGTTGGGTTGGTCGGGCACCAGCTTGGTGAACGCCGCCTTCGCCGCCTCGCCGGGCTTGGGCAGCGAACCGGGTTCCATGGGACTCATCGCACACAGATGTTAGGCGCGAACGACCCATGGCCACTTCCACAGCGTTGGTAGGGAGAAGTGACGTGGTAACCGCCTTCTTCGAGCGCCTTGGAAACCTCGGCGTGCTCTTGATCGCCGGCGCCCTGCTCGCGGGCGGGCTCGCAGGTTCGGCGATAACCCACCAGTACGACCGAACGTCCTCTAATCCGGTCGCCTCAGAGCAGCCAAACGACAAGGGTCCGGGTGGCCAAAAGCCCGCGAAGAACAAGGGACAGGGCAAGCAGAAGCATCCGAACAAGCCACCTAAGCCGGCTACCCCAGAGGCCCCGGAGCAGCCGGAAACCGACTGAGTTCCCCAGACCTCGGCCCAGGAGGGGGAGACAAGGATGCTTGACATATTGCTAAGTAGGCTTTACTGTGGCCACTGACATGAGTGACGCCCCTCCCGAACGAGAGCAGACGCAGTCGCCGGTGGAACCGCTATATACGCATCCGGCCTCGCCGTTCAAGAGGACCGAGTCCAACCTTCCGCCAGTGGTCTCTGAAAGGCCCAGCCCGCCTCCCAGTCCTGTGCAGTCGACGTGGATCACGTACCGGGCTCAGATCGAGATCGGCCTTGCGTTGCTTGCCTACATGATGTTTCTGGTCGGTTCGGTGACCATCCTGCGCGCCAATCCAGATGCCTCGTGGCGCTACGCCGTGGCGGTCGTGCCGGTAGCGCCGGTGGCGTTGGTGTTGATCCTGTTCGCGCGACGGCTGTCACAGCTTGACGAGCTGCAGAAGCGGATACAGATCGAGGCCTTCGGCTTCTCGCTTGCGGCCACAGCCCTCGTCACCTTCGCTTACGGGTTCCTGGAGGGGGCGGGCATGCCTCACCTCAACTGGACCTACATCCTGCCTTTGATGGCGATCCTCTGGGGGGTGGGCACCGCCATCTTCACTTTTCGGTATCGGTGAAGAATCGCCTCCGAGTGCTGCGCGCTGAGCTTGACTGGTCGCAAGCGGACCTGGCGGAGCGGCTTGGTGTTTCGCGCCAGACGGTGAATGCGATCGAAACCGGCAAGTACGACCCAAGCCTCCCACTGGCATTTTCGCTGGCCCGGACTTTCAAGCGGCGCATCGAGGAGATCTTCGATGCCGAGCCGGTGGGGGTGGGGAAGGGCTGAGCCCGCGTCCGGGTTGCCGCTCGGACGGCGTTATCATTGCACCTCTGCCCGAGCGGGAGTAGCTCACTTGGTAGAGCGCGACCTTGCCAAGGTCGAGGTAGCGGGTTCGAAGCCCGTCTCCCGCTCCAGCTTTTGAATCCGGAATCGGCCTTAAAGGGCGGTTTTGACCCCTACCGTGACCCCTACCGGGGCGCGGGTCGAGAGAGTCGGCTCCGGGGCTGAGATCGGCCGACCGCAAGACGTTGTCGGACGGCCCGTTCGTCTGTAGGCCTCGCTGAGCCCGTCGACACAGCAACTGACTGCCTCTTGCAACATCTCCAAGCAAGCGCGTGCGCGCTCGGACGCGAGCCTGATGGCGGCGACTATGGGGCGACCGCGAAGCCCAAGACACCGCCACCAGCGCCACAAGACGCCATTAAGGATGCTCGGCACCCATCGGAACGCTCCGAGCTCGTCCTCTCGCTCGGTGAGGCCGCACAGCGGCTCGGCGTCAGCGGAGCGGAGCAGAGCTGGCGGCCATGATCCGCGCCGGCAAGATCAAGGCTCTGCCGACCGGGTTTACTTGGATGATTCCGACGCGCGAAATGGTGCGGCTTACGGCGGGAGCCACCAGCGCTCTCTAGCCCGGATCGCTATGGATTGGCGACGGCCGATGCTCCCCAATCTCGACTAACTCGAACCGAACCCGTTATCCAGTATTGATGGAAGATGAGACCTCTGACCCCCAGCTGAACGGGCCGAGGGCCAGCTCGGAGACGTCAAGGGCGTGGCGAACTCTGGATCCGGGGCGACGAACCCGGCTCAGATGGATTAACCACCGTCCTGGCTCCCTTCCCTTGCTACCCCGCTGGACAGCATAAACCCAACCGGCCGCTGTCAGGACGAACGTCCGAATACCAGGGAGCATCCGGTCGGGCAGCCGTCGCGCACTGGTGCACCGAGCACGATGCGCGTGCTGCCGACTGCTAACGCGCTGTCCAGGTCATGTGGCTGCCGCGCGTCATCGACGATCATTCACCCTAGGCTTAGTCGGGCCATCTTCACAACGATCTCAAGGCTCCCACAGGTCGCGTCGGACTAGAGGCTCTGCCTCCGTTTGGCTTTGCGAACCGCCCTCTTGACTCGCTTCTCGAGCTCGTCGTGAGGAATGAAGGCTTCGAGCACCTCAGACTGCGAATGACACCACTGAACTAGCAATTCGACCGCCTCGCGCTCGTTGCCCTTGTTCAGATGGAGCGCCCGGCCCACGTAGTCGATTGAAGCTTGAGTCACTGTGTGGCAGCCTTACGAATGGGCCAAGTGGGAAGCGGCATCTCGGCAGCGTTCGCAGCACCACCTCGGCTTGTGCGACGAACGCAGTCGGAACTTCTGCCAAATCGAAAGGACATGTCTGCGAACCATGGCTGGCGGACCAGTCCTCCTCCGGAATGCGGACAACCGCTCGACAGTGCGCACCGAAGCCACGCGGATCCTCTCCCCCTTACAGTGCCGAGTCGACCGATGGGCCTTCGAAAACCCAAAGTGACCGTACACCGCCACCAGGCGTTTGAGCCCCATCAGACGAAAAGTTGTACTAAAATGACTGGAGTAATTCCAAGCCCCCGCAGGCTGAGACTCAGCCGGGATGTTCGGAATTGAAGCCAACAAAGCCCGAACACGGTCCTGGGGCGATCGCCTGGTGCCGATCGGGCACCGCAAGGACACGGGGGAGGCGGGGGACTTGGCCAATTTTCTAGGGAGCTGGGTTGCCGGCAAGCCGAAGGGCTGACCCCTACCGGGGCGCGCTTTGATGCGCTTTGGTGCGTATTAGTGCGTGCTCCTCGAATACAAACCGCCTCGTCTGAACCTGACGACTACGGGTTCGAAGCCCGTCTCCCGCTCCACCTTTGATTCGAAAGCCGATTGCCCGACCCGAGCTCAGGGCAGTCGCCAGGGCGGCCTCTAGGGTTTGGTGATCACCGGGCTCTTGTTATACGAGTCGAAGGTCATGCTGAGGTTGCCGGTGGCCTGGGCCAGCGAAATCTTGACCATGTAGCCGTCGGACTCGCGTATCCAGGCGTCATAGGCGCTGGCGGTGGTGCCTGAGCGAGCGTGCCAGACAGGGGTGCCGTTCATGATTTCCTCGCCCACGTACGTGGTGAGCGAGGTCGGCGAGGAAGTCGAGGGCTTGGAAGTCCAATGACCGGTGCCCAACTTCGTGTAGTCCCTGCCGCCGATGCTCACCGACTGCATCTTCAGCACGCCCAGGGAGGTATACGTCTGCACGCTCATGTTGATCTTGAAGGCCTCGCTTGGACGTAGCTGGACGACACCGTCGCCGGTGACGGGAAGGTAGTTGCCTTTCACGATCAGAGTGCCCGTCACTTTGAAGTGAGCGCTCTTCATCGTCGAGTTGTCGAAGGCCAGGCGGACTGAGTCGGCCGTGACCGGAGTCGGGGTCGGGCCCGGGGTGTCGGCGGCTGACGGCGAACCGCAGGCGGTGCTGGCAAGCGCCACGAGGGCGCCGGCTGTCGCCAAAGTCCGCAGCCAACGTTCCGTCACGTGAAGTGGTTGTCTCATATGGCAGGCGCGACCGAGCCAGCCGTGGCTGGTCGGCTCCAATGTGACAACGGACAGTGTGGTCGGACCTTGCGCTGGCCGGGATCCGGCAATCAAGAGAAAGGCCTCGCGGAGGGTAGTCCAGCGAGGCCATCGAAAATCTTGGTTTGTTTGCTTTAGTCGATCACGATGAGGCGGGCCTGGTTCCGTGGGGAGCGGTAACGATTCGGATCAGGGCGATGATGCCCCAACCGATCACCGCGTAGACGACGATCGCCACCAGTGATGCGGTCTCGAACGTGTTCGTCCTTGTCCCGGTGTCACCGAAGATACCCGTGAAAGGAGCCACCATCGGCGCGCTGACCTGGTAGATGAAGTTGACGAACGCCGATTGCGCAGATGCCCCGAACAACTTGCCGAGGAATCGAGCAGCGATGAAGATGTCGACGACTGCGACTATGAATCCGACCACCGCCGCCAATCGAAAGTTGTAGCTCGGCTGCTCGGTCACGGAGACGCGCTCAACGGGAGCGGGAACAGGGGCTGGAGCTGGTTGTTGAACTGCCATTAATCAGTCACCTCTGGTGGTGACGATCGCTCCTGGGACGTAACAAAGTCAGCAACTTCGGCCGCGAGCGGTTTCAGGCCAGGCCGGCGTACCTCGCCTCGAGCAGCAGGCGGTTTGAGTACGAGTAGCTCTTCTTGTCGAAGCTGCCGGTGCAGGTGATGAGCGTGAGTCGCGCCGGTCCCGTGTACGCGGCCATTCCAGGGGGGGCCAGGCCGATGGGCACGATCCTTATTGAAACAACGAGGAAGAGTTGCCTGCTCCCGTCAGCGAGCACGACGATGATGCGATCGCCACGGTGGAGGGTGGCGAGCTTGCCGAACATCATCGGCTTTCCCGGGTACCCGGCGTGGCCCTCTATGACCGCATCGCCGGGAGCACCGGGAACCGGGCTGCCGGTGTACCAACCCCCATTCCAGGCATTAACGGGTAGGTTCATGACTCCGAATTGATCGGTCCCCACCATCTCCACCGGACGGTGTACGTCCAGAGACGGGATGAGCAGCTCCACCGGCTGAGCGGTCGGCACCAGCGGCTGCGGCGCCGGCGCCGGCGCCACCACAGGCAGTCGCAGGTTGTCTGCCGAGACCTGCTTCGAAGCGATACCTGATGGCGAGGGGCCGCTCGTATCGACGTACCCGTCAGTGGGCACCCCGTCGCGCCAGGAGAAGGCCAGGCTGACCGTCAGCAGCACGGCCAGCAGAACCTGGCCCAGCAACCGCGTCGACACGTGGACGCGGTCGACCAATGACGGCCACGTCGTCACCATCGCGAAGGCCCTACTCAGTACGGCGGCGGCGCCTTCGGCTAATCAGAACGAGTCCTGTTGCGCCGAGGCCGGCACCAACGCCGATCACGAGCAGCCACGGAAACTGTTCCCCGCGCAGCTCAAGAGGGACACCGGTCGACGGCAGGAAGAGTGAGAACCCGAGTGAGGCCGGCAAGATGTTTCCGACCGGCGGGGTGCCGACTGGCGGCGCGCTGAATCCGCATCCGCCGGGCTGGATGATGCGGTTGGTGTCGAGCGTCACCGCGCCGTTGCGCGCCAGGGCTCTGCCTTCCAGCG
Organism: Candidatus Dormiibacterota bacterium; assembly: GCA_036844615.1. GTDB lineage: Bacteria > Chloroflexota > Dormibacteria > Dormibacterales > Dormibacteraceae > Palsa-872. Next base: position 8,856 of record DAIUFK010000032.1, read on the forward strand.
TTGCTCGAGTCCGCATGTGGATATCGGTCAGAGCCATGATGTTGCCTACAAAAGCGGTCGTAGTCGCGAGTGTTGCCGAGCTACTCACCTGCCAGAAGACCTCGCAGGGCTGAGCGCCGCCGATCAGGCTGATGCGTGCGCCGGGGGCGGTGATCAATGTGCTGCCGATCTGGAATATGTAGACGCCCGAGCCGTTGAGGGTGAGGGTGCCGGTAAGCGTCGGGGCGGTGGTCTGGCAGTAGACGCCGGGAACGAGGATCTTGCCGCCCAGGTTAACCCCGCTGAGGTTGTTGGTCGCAGGGCACGCTGCATTCGCTGCGCGCGTGTACGCGGCCGTCAGGTCCGTCTTGGCCGTGAGGGCCACAGCGTCGCACTTGTGTTGTGCGCCTGACGTCCCGGGCGGGAACCCGGTCACGGCACAGCCGGGGGCGATGCCCACCTGTCCGGAGATCCAGGTGGGGCCGGTGTTCGTGATGTTTGGGGTACCGGCAAGGACCGCGAAATTACCGGCGGTTTTCAGTCCGGGGTCGGTGGCCGCCAGCGCCGTCGCAGGCCAGATAAGGACGACCAGAGCAGCAAGGCCGAACGACATTACAGACCGGCGCATCTTATTCACCTCATAGCCATATTTAGAACGGCGTAACAATATCAGCAAAATCCACCCCTTGCCGATCCTCATTCGATCGGGTGAGGCGCCGCCTGAAGTGTTGTGCGCACGGAAGTCCCGACGCCCTGGGTGCTTTCGATGTCGATCTTGCCACCGTGTGCGGTCACGATATCGTGCACGATCGCGAGGCCGAGGCCCGACCCGGTCGAGCTCGGCGCCTTGACAAAGCGCTCGAACACGCGCGGCAGCAGCTTGGCCGGAATCCCCTCGCCGGTGTCTGTCACGCCGATGATCACCTGATCGCCCGAGGATTGGACCCCGACCCGCACAGAGCCCCCAGGCGGGGTGTGCCGTATCGCATTTGAGATCACGTTAGCTATCGCGCTCCTCATCCGCGCGGGATCGACATCCACCATCGGCACCCCATAGTCAAGGTCGCCCGCGAGGTTGACCTCGGCAGCTTCAGACTGCGCCTTGAACGAGGCAAGTACGTCGTGGACCAGGACGGTAGGGTCGATGGGCTCCCGGTTCAAGACAAGGCTTCCGGCGTCGGTCAGCACCAGCGTGCGCAGGTCCTCCACCAGGACCTCGAGACTACGGGTCGCATCGAGGATCGGCTCGATGTGGGCCGCGTCCGCGGTATAGACCCCGTCCGCTATGCCCTCAGCCTGGCCGCGGATGATCGACAGCGGCGTCCGCAGCTCGTGCGCGACGTCCGCCAGAAAGCTCCGTCGCTGCTCGTCGGTCAACTTCAGCCTGGCGGACATCGCGTTGAACGCTCGTGCGACCGAGCGCATCTCCGGTGGCCCGTACTCGGGGACGCTGGCGGAGTAGTCGCCCTTTTCGATGCGGCGGGCGGCCTGGATGAGGTTGTCCATCGGCCCCGTCATGCGCCTTATACCTCGCAGCCCCACGGCGGCGACGAGGATCACCAGCAGCAGCGCGGCGACCCAGGCGAGCTGCCCTGGCCCGGATGGCAGCCCCGATGCCCCGAGCGCGAGGCTGACCAGCGCCGTCACGACTCCGCCGGCGACTGCAGCCAGCAGCAGGACGACTCCGAGCACGCATCCGATCCGCCAAAGAAACGGAGCCCTTCCGCGCCGGCCCCACCTGCCGGCCGGCGGCCAGGGCGAGTTTTCCGGCCACCAGGGCGGCCTGGTCCGGGGCGGAGGACCCCACTGGGGCCTCACCGGTCTGGCGGCTCGGCGAAGCGGTAACCAACTCCAAACACCGTGAGAACGTAGCGCGGTGAACGCGGGTTCTGCTCGATCTTGCGTCGGATGTTCTTGATGTGCGCGTCGATCGCGCGCTCGTACGACTCGAACGCGACGCCCTTCACAGCGTCGAGAAGCTGAGCGCGTGTGAACACGCGCCCCGGCTGTCGCGCCATGGTCGCAAGCAGCTGGAACTCGGTCTTGGTCAGGTCCACGCGGTGGGCGCCGAAGCGCGCCTCCATTCGTGCGACATCGAGCTCGACGTCTCCGACGCGAATGACATCCGACGGCGCGTGCAGACCTTCCGCGCGCCTCAGCACCGCGCGCACTCGCGCCACCAGCTCCTTGGGGCTGAAGGGTTTGGTGAGGTAGTCGTCGGCGCCGAGCTCGAGGCCGACAAGCTTGTCGGTCTCCTCGGTGCGAGCGGTGAGCATGATGATCGGCACCTCACCCTCGCGGCGGAGCGCGCGGGTCACGTCAAGGCCGTCAAGCCCCGGTAGCCCGAGGTCGAGGACTATCAGGTCGGGGCGTCCAGTTCGCGCAGTCCGCAGCGCGGCCTGCCCGTCAGACGCGACGAGCACGGTGAACCCACCGTGCTCGAGGTAGTCGCGGACCAGCTGGACGATGCGAAGCTCGTCGTCCACGACCAGGATCGTCGCCACCGTGACCATGCTAGACACGGGTACCCGGATGCGGGGACGGCCGACCCGTCCCCGCATCGCGCCTCGTCACGCCTGCCGCTGGTCGGGCGGTGGCGTCACCGGCTGCTCGCCGTGCGCGCGCTTGTGCCACTCCTGCATGCGGTCCTCGATGGCCGGCGGGACGCCGCCACCGTGCTTCCAGCCGCTGTGGCCCCAGCCGCCGCGGCCTCCGGCCCAGCGCCCGAAGCTCAGGATGCGGAACAGCAGGAAGAAGATGAACACCAGGAACAGGATCCCGAACAGGCCGAAGCCGTAGAAGTGCGGCTCGTTGTAATACGGAGGCAGCGCGGCGCCGGCCGGCAGCTGGGTTGACACCCCCGCCTGATACGAGGCAACGCCGACGATGGCGGCGATGACCCCAGTCAGCACCACCCACAGAAAGCTGATACCGCGTCTCATTTTGATGACTCCTTGAAACCAGAGGTTGACTGCACGCCTCTGCGCGCAAGCGGCGAGCAGGAAGCGCCTTACTGAATTTATGGTTCGGTGAGGTTGTGAGCGCGGTGTGAAGAACCCAAGTACGCGAGATGGATTTTCACGAGGACGCTTAAGCTTCAGCGGTATGGCCACGCAGCTCCGCATGTACACGGTCAAGCCCGGCGAGATGGACGCCTTCCACAGGGAGTGGGGCGAGAACATCCTTCCGTTGAGGCTGCAGCACGGGTTTCGAGTTGTCGGTCCGTGGGTGATCGACGAGACCAACCAGTTCGTGTGGATCCTCGAACATGACGGCGACTTCGCGGTCGCGGATTCCCGGTACTACGAGTCGCCCGAGCGCAAAGAGGTGCATCCCGACCCGGTCCGCCACCTCGAGAAGAACGAGCACTGGATGCTCCGGGAGCCGTTCCCCCGCTGACCTAGAAGCCGGCGTTCTCCAGCTCCACCAACTCCGCGGTCCGTTTCCACAAGGCGCCCTGAGCCTCCTCGTCCATCGTCGACTTCGGCGGGTCGATTCGTTTGGTCCCCTTGAAGAGCCAGCCTGTGGTCCCTTCGTGGGCCGGCGATATCGCAAGGTCCGAGAGGTCCTCGGCAGCCCTATCAGGCGGGCCGGAGACGATGCGCGTGACTACCCTTATCGGCGCCCACGCCTCGCGCATGAGGTCCGACCGCACGAGGCCAGGGTGACAGGCGTTGGCTCGCACCTCCCATCGCTTGGCGCGGCGCGCGAGCTCGAACGTGAACAACAGGTTGGCTGCCTTCGTGGCGCCAAAGGTGTCAAGCCCGCTGAAGGTCTTCTTGTCCATGAGCCGCTTTATGTCGACGCGTGTCGAAGATGGCGCTGTGACCGTGATCACCCGGCCTCTCCCAACCAGCCTGTCGCGGAGCAGGTTTGTGAAAAGGAAGGGCCCCAGGTAGTTGGTTGCGAGCATGACCTCGAATCCTTCCTTGGTTTTGGCGTACTCGCTCGAGAAGGTGGCTGCAATGTTCAAGAGGGCATCGACGTGCCCGGCTGTTCGCGAGATCTCCCTGGCCGCTGAGCGGACGGATGCAAGCGACGAGAGGTCGACGGGCACGCTGCCGACCCGTTTCTCCTCGCCGCCAAGTTTCTTGGTGAGGGCGTCGAGCCGGTCTGAGGGCCTGGCCATCAGCACCACTCGCGCACCGCGGCGGACCAGCACTGCAGCGGTCGCAGAACCGATCGCGCCAGTCGCCCCTGTGACGACCACCACCGGGTGCAGGCCCGCCATGACGTCAGTTTCGCTGCATAGTCACGCGCGCAGCAAGTAGCTTGTCGTAAGTGGCTCCGTTGATCAGCGCCCATCGCGGGTCGTGTGGCGTCGCCGGGCTGCCTGCCGCCGAGCGTTACGACCGCGCCATCCGCCTCGGCGTCGATTACGTCGAGCTCGACGTGCGATGCACCGCCGACGGCGTCTATATCAACTACCACGACGATGTGACGCCGTCCCACCGATCCACAGGCAGCCTGTCCTTGAAGGATCTGAGGGCCGAGCTTGGCGCCGAGCTGCTGACGCTGGAGGAGGTCCTCGGCGTTGTCGCGGACCGCGCCGGCCTGCACATCGACCTGAAGGAGCCAGGCTCTGAAGCCGCGATCGTGCGCGCGGTCATCGCGCACCGCCCGGTCAAAGGGTTTGTGGTTACGACAGGGGACGTCGAGTCGATCCGAACCATCAAAGCGCAGTTCCCCAACGTTCGCGCCGGTCTGACGCTTGGCACCGACATGCGCAACGCGCATGCGCTGGCGACTTTCAGCGAGCGCTGGAGCGAGCTCCTTCCGGGTGCGCGCCTGCGGCGCTCTCACGCCGACTTTGTCGCTGCGCACCAGCAGATAGCGCGAATCCGGCTGCTCGCTTACTGCGCTCGCAGACGAATGGATGCCTGGGTCTGGACGGTGGACGAGGAGCGAGAGATCGCTCGTTTCATGGCGGATCGGAGAGTTGCGACGCTCGTCACCAACCGGCCCGACCTGGCATTGCGATTTAAGTCAGCTTGATATTTGCCTGGCAGCAGAAGAGCCCGAAGTCAGGCGACCAGCGGAGGACCAGGGGCGGGCTCGGCGCGCTCGCGCGAAAGCAGGCTTTCAGCGCGCCGAACAACGCTCCGTTGTTGAACTCGTGACGGCTCCATGTCTGGCAGCCTGTCGCGTCGGTGACGAGGCCTGAGCTGTGCTGTTTCGAATCGATGAGCTGAAGGTCCTCGGGGGATGCGTGGCTTGCCACGCTCGAGTTCTTGAACGTGATCATCATGCTCACGAGGTCCCCATCGACGCTGACGTCGGAGACCCACAACGTGTAGCCCCGCACGTTCGCGCAGGGAGGAGGGGAGCAGTCGACAGCAGGGGTCGCGGCGCCCGCGGTTGGGCCTTGCAACGGGACCTGCATTGCCACGAAGGCCGCCGCCGCCGCGGCCAATACCAACAGGATGGCGGCGGCCCCAGCGCCATAACCAAACAACCTGCGCCGCATGAACCGGTTCATCAGATCGAGACCTACGTTAGAGCAGGGGATGTAGGCCGCACGCCGCATAGAATCTGTCAACGATGAAAGGTTCGGATGGCCAGCGTCCTGCTCAGGGGCTTCGTCCTGGGATTTGTGATCGCGGCGTCACCCGGTCCGATCTTCTTCCTATGCCTTAGACGCACGCTCGCGCGTGGCTGGCTTACCGGTCTCGTCTCCGGATTTGGCGTGGCCACCGCCGACGCCTTTTACGCCGGCCTTGCTGCCTTCGGCATCGGCGCTGTCACGTCATTGCTCGCCGGCGAGCGCCGTTGGCTCGCACTGCTGGGGGGCGTTGTTCTCGTGTTGCTTGGATTGAGAAGCGTGCTCGAGCGGCCCAAGACGGTTGAGCCGCGGCCTGCCTCCAACGGTACGGGCTGGGCGTGGGCCTACATGTCGACGCTTGGGCTGACCATCGCCAATCCATCCACGATCATCTCGTTCGCCGCCCTTGTGGCGACCCTGGGCATCGGGACGGGAGCGGGCTTGGCCCCTCCGGCTCTGCTCGTGCTCGGAGTTTTCGCCGGGTCCGCGACCTGGTGGCTCGTGCTCGCAGGCATTGGCGCAGGCATGCGGGCGCGTCTTGGCCCGGGAGTCGTCAGGGGCATCAGCACCTTCAGTGGCCTCGCGATCGCCGGGCTTGGAATGCTGGCAATCTATTCTGCTTTTTCATGAGCGGTCCTCGATGCCGAAGGCCTTCCGGCCCATCGTTAACGCCGCTTGCGCGCAGGGCGTTAGCCGGCTTGACCTTCGGGCTCGAGCTTGATCGAGGCGGAGTTGATGCAGTACCTCAGGCCTGTCGGGTCGGGGCCGTCGTTGAAGACGTGGCCGAGGTGGCCGCCGCAGTTGGCGCAGGTCACCTCAGTGCGCTCCATGAAGAGGCTTCGGTCGACGTGCTCCGCGACTGGAGCATCCTCCGCCGGCGCGTAAAAGCTCGGCCAGCCACAGTGGGCGTCGAACTTGGTCTCTGACTCGAAGAGCTTGGCGCCGCAGCCCGCACAGAGGTAAGCGCCAGGCGTGGTCGTGCCCCAGTACTCGCCTGTGAACGGCCGCTCGGTGCCCTTCTCCCGTAGCACGTGGTACTGCGTCGGCGTCAGGTCTCGCTTCCACTCCGCGTCGGTCTTTCGCACCGCCTCAATCTCTTTCACGCTCCTACTTTGCCACGATCACGCTGCCGCCAAACGGCTTTGGTCGCCGTGTAGTCTGCTGGGGTGGCTTCTCGCAAACGTCCGCTCCTCGAAACGACCACAGCCTCGGGCAAGCGCGCCCAAAGGCGGCTGGAAAAGGAAATCGTCATCTGGCTCGCCACGGTGGGCGCCGACGGCAGTCCGCACGCGGTGCCTGTCTGGTTCTGGTGGGACGGTGCTTCCTTCCTCATCTACTCGGTGCCCGGCCAGAAGGTGAAGGACATCGAGGCCAACCCGAAAGTAGCTTTGCATCTCAACACGACTCCGGACGGGGGAGACGTGTTCCGCGTGGATGGAAGCGCGAAGCGGCTGCGCCGCCAACCGCCTGCCTACAAGGTGCCCGGGTACATCCGCAAGTACGCTGGATTGATCAAGAGCTACGCCTGGAAGCCCGAGGGCTTCTCGCGCGATTACCACGTTGCGCTGCGCGTCATGCCGGCGCGCTTTCGGGTCAGCTAGCGTGGGTTCCGTGAAACACCCATTGCGATTCGGCTTGA
>DAIUFK010000032.1:16115-23130 GCA_036844615.1 Candidatus Dormiibacterota bacterium
GCTTTCGGGTCAGCTAGCGTGGGTTCCGTGAAACACCCATTGCGATTCGGCTTGAAGTTATCCGGCCAGGACACGACGATCGAGGCGCTTCGCACTGTCTGGCGAATCGCCGACGAAGCAGGCTTCGACCACGTTTGGGACTTCGACCACCTCGCGGCGATCGGAGACGGCGGTCCCGACCGGCCTCGAGCGAGCGCGCTCCTGATGCCTGCGCGACAATTGCCGCTGATTCAGCACATGTGAAGAGGAGGAAGCCATGGCCGACAGTGTCTACCGGGTAACCGAGCTGGTGGGGACCAGCAGCACTTCATGGGAGGCGGCCGCGAAGAGCGCCGTCGAGACAGCATCCAAGTCGCTTCGCGACCTTCGCGTGGCAGAGGTGGTGAGGCAGGACCTGACCATCGAGGACGGCAAGGTCACCAAGTACCGTATCAGGCTCAACGTCTCATTCAAATACGACGCGCCTCCGGCAAGGGCTCGAAGGAAATAGCCAATCTCCCGGCGCCGGCTTCATCGCCGGCGCCGGGAACCTCGACTAAGGGGCGCTCGCGGCCATCAGCTGGCAGCCTGCGGCTTTCATCTCCTCGAACGCTTTAAGGCCGGCCTCCGGGCTCGCCGCACCGCACAGGTTGACCAGGACGCGCACCTGGAACTCGTGCTTCCTGGCGTCGAGCGCGCTGGCGAGGATGCAGTACTCGGTGATCAGGCCGCAGATATCGATGTGGTCGATCCGCTGCTCCTTGAGGACGTCCACGAGCACGTGCCCGCGCGGGTCCTGGGCTTCGAACGCCGAGAACGCGGCAGCATGCCGGCCTTTGACGACCACAGCCTGGATGATCTTCTCCCTCACCAGGTTGGAGATCGGGGTGCAGAGCACAGCCCCTGTCGTCCCTTTGACTCCGTGCGGCGGCCAGGTCGTGACGTAGTCGGGCTTGTCGGAGAAATGGTCGGGGGGGTCTTCGTGGAGGTCGCGGGTCGCCACCACGAAGGCGTACTCGCTGCGGAAGTGGCGGACGTGCCTTGCCACGTGGGCTACCACCTGGGTACCGCCGGGGACAGCCAGGGCGCCCCCTTCGACAAAGTCATTCTGGAGATCCACGACCAACAAGGCGTTCCTCATAAACGGCGACTCACCTCCCCTTAGACTGGCCGTGTGTCATCCGTGATCGTAGCGGGCGCGCGCACTCCATTCGGCAAATTTGGGGGAGCTTTCAAAGACGTGCCGGCGGTCACCCTTGGCGCCCACGCGATTCGAGCCGCGCTGGAGCGGAGCCGTGTGGCCCCCGACCAGGTCGATTACGTGATCATGGGCCAGGTTCTCCAGGCCGGAGCCGGCCAGATCACGGCGCGCCAGGCGGCGATTGAGGCAGGCATTCCCCAGGAGGTGCCTGCCATCACCATCAACAAGGTCTGCCTCTCGGGCCTCAACGCCATCGCCCTGGCCGACCAGCTCATCCGCGCAGGTGAGGTGGAAGTGGTGGTCGCCGGCGGCATGGAATCGATGTCTCAGGCTCCTTATCTGGTCCCCAAGGCGCGGTTCGGCGCGCGGATGGGCAACACGGAGATGGTCGATTCCATGGTCCATGACGGGCTCTGGTCGACCTTCCTCAAGGAGCACATGGGTGCGAGCTCCGACGACGTCAACCGCGAGCTCGAGATCAGCCGTGAGGAGCAGGACGCGTGGGCTGCGCGCTCGCACGAGCGAGCTCACCGCGCTTGGGATAGCGGCGCGATGAACGATGAGGTTGCGGTTGTGGCCGTGCCGCAGCGGCGCGGTGATGCTGTGCAGGTCGAGCGCGACGAGGGAGTGAGGGCGGAGACCACGCCGGCGTCGCTTGCCAAGCTTGTTCCAGCTTTCAGGCCCAACGGCACCATCACCGCCGGCAACTCGTCACAAATTTCGGATGGTGCCGCCGCGGTGGTGGTGATGTCGAAGGAACGAGCCCGCACGCTAAATGTCGAACCTCTCGCCGAGATTGTCGCCCACGGGATGAGCGCCGACCGATATGCGTGGCTTCACACGGTGCCGGCCCTCGCGTTGAGCAATGCTCTGAAAAAGGTGGGGCTCGCGCCAGGCGACCTCGACCTGGTGGAGATAAATGAGGCTTTTGCTGCAGTTGCCCTCAACGCTGCGAGGAAGCTCGAGCTGGACGAGGAGCGAGTCAATGTGAACGGCGGCGCTGTCGCCCTTGGTCACCCGATAGGAGCGAGCGGCGCGCGACTTGTGCTCACTGTCGCCCATGAGCTGAAGCGGCGAGGTTTGCACACCGGTGCGGCGGCCCTCTGCGGCGGCGGCGGGCAGGGCGACGCGCTGATTGTCCGGCGACCCTAATAATTTCAGGGATGTCGGCGTGGCGGAATGGCAGACGCGCCAGCCTTAGGAGCTGGTGTCCGAAAGGGCGTGGAGGTTCGAATCCTCTCGCCGACACAACCCCTAGGGGGCCGGTGGCCTAAAGTCAAGTTTCATGGCATGCGGCGCTAGGCCCGCCGGCTTCCTGGCCGGATGGTTGACATGAGCAGCAACGGTCACCACGTAGGCGGTTATAAGGTCCTGCGCGAGATCGAGACAGACAGCCTCGGCGTCATCTACGAGGCCGAGCATCCGCGTCTGCACAGAAAGGTGGCGTTGCGAACGATCGGCCCCGGCGTCGTTCGCGATGTGAGCTTTTCCCGAAGGTTCTTGCTCGAGCTGCGCTCATACGTCGCCCTGGAGCATCCGGCCATTCCGCGGCTCTACGAGCTCGCCTATGACGGCGACTGCCCGTACCTCGTGACGGAGATGATCGACGGGCGAACGCTGGATGTGGTCCTTGGCGACGGCGTTATGTACGAGCCGCTCGGAATCGTCGAGCTTCTTCGACCGATCGCGAGCGCCCTCGATTACGCGCACGGCAGGGCGACCATTCATCGCGATGTCAAGCCGACGAACATCCTTCTTGCAGACGACGGTCGCACGTTGCTTACAGGTTTCGGTCTGGGCATGGTGGCCTCGTTCAACACAGGCCCTGGCGCTGGCGGCCCAGTCGCACCCGACTATGTGGCGCCTGAGAGCTTGGTTGGACGCGAGGTTGACGGCCGTGCGGATGTCTACTCCCTGGCGGCTGTCGTGTTCGAGGCTGTTACCGGCCGCCGGCCCTTCTCGTCGAAGAGCTGGATCGAGACGTTGAGCAGGCGGCTGTACGAACCACCGCCCAGCGTGCGGGACTCGGTGCCCGAGCTGTCAGCCCCGTTCGCCACCGTGCTGCAGCAGGCAATGGATCGAGAGCCCGACCGCCGGCCTTCGACCGCGGGCGAGCTCCTGAATCGCCTCGAGCGCGCGCTGTCGTCGAAGGGGGACGATCCCCAAACTGGCAGCTGGATGCGCCGGCAGTTCCTGGGACGAGTGCGCCGCACCCGCAAGTAGCGCCAGAAGGAGGACGCTTACAGTCCGGTTCGTCCGTCGATCATGAGCACGCCCTTGCATGTGAACAGGCGGTCGACCACGTAGCCCGGATAGATGTTGGTCGGGTCCTGCGCGATCGCCGCACCGATCTGTTGGACGATCTGCTGAGCCGGGACGCTGACTGTGAACACCGTCGCTCCCACAGCAAAAATCTCGAGCACCCCGCCATGCATGAAGAGCACCACAGTGCCGGTCCAGGTCACCCCGTTGTAGGTGCCGGTGCCGCTGATGATCGAACCTGCGAGCGACTCGCCTGAAATTGTGAGGCTGAGATTCGACAGGCCTGCGACATGGATTGCTGCCGCGAGGTCCTGGGCCGTGTACCCGTGCCGCACCGCTCCGTTCTGAGCGATCGTCGCCGTCGCGCACGGTTCGAGCGACGACACGCTGACGTACGGCTCCTCGCCTGCCGCACCGAGCCCGCTGATACCGAGGACGGTGATTGTGTAGATGCCGGCTGGGGCGTTCGGCACGAGGACGACCACCGGCGAGGGTCCGGACAGTTGGTAGTTGTGTCCGTCGGGCGCCTTGACCCGCAGCGCCATCAAGCTGCCCTGGTATCCCAGAGCGGCCTTCACGATGCCGCCGCCGGCGAAGCTGTACGAGTACGCCTGCTGTTCGCCGTTGTGGATCGGCGGTCCTATGAAGTCCTGTTCGGTGCCAGGGGTCGTGCCTGCATCGGCCGCGTTGGAGGCCGCTGTCAACGGGCCGAATGGATCATTGGGGTCTGGGACGATGGCGACGGCGGGACCGACGTTCCCGTTCGCGTCGACAGAGGCCTGCTGGCCCGCAATGAGATCAATGTGGTTCTTGCCGTCAAGGGACAGCTTGCCTTCGAACAACTTCACCACCATCGAGTTGTCTGGATTGACGAGAACCTCGAACTTCGTTCCGCGCACCGAGGCCACCGCGGATTGGCCGCCGACCTTGAAGACGGCCCCGGTGGCCAGGTGCTGGACGGTGGTGAACGTTCTTCCAATCTTCTGGAGGATTGAGACGTCCTGAAGATTTCCGGTCTTCGCGAAGTGAGCCGACGTGAGGGCGATCTCAGTGCCACCCGCTATACGCATCAGCGTTCCATCAGGCAGCTGGATGGCGGCGCGGCCCTTGGCATCGGTCTTGACGGAATCGCCTGGCTGGACGACGGTCCCCGTCTTGCTTGTCACGAAGGCGCCGGTGCCATGGGCAACCGAAGTGGTGGGTTGGAACACGGTGAGGGTGGCTGCGGCGTTGATCGCGGCCGACGCCGCGCTGTTAAGCCAGAAGAGAAGTGCGCCCGCGATCAGGAGAACGACGAGCAGGATGATGATGAGGCGGTAACCGCCTCTGCGCCGGGGCGCGGTGCGGGCCGCTGAAACCTGCATGTGCGGGAACGATACCTAAAGGGACCCTGAGAGTGGCCCCCTTAAGCTCATCGGTGTCCTTCGATGACCATCACGCCCCCGCCAGTGCCTTGGCAGGAGTACACGCGGTCGACGGTGAAATCGGTTGGAAATGTCATCGATTGGCCGATCGCCGATGACAGCTTCGATGCGACCTGCGTGGTGAGATTGAAGCCTCGCACAGTCACCTGGGTCAGCACGATGCCGAGGTTCGGCGAGGCTGCGTAGAAGAGGACAGTCCACGAGATGGGCACACCGCCCAGGTCGGAGTAGTAGTAGAGGCGCGCCGAGTTGGAAGACGTTCCCTGGACCTGGAGGGTGACGCCGGCGGTCTGGAGACCCTGTGAGATCTGATCGTTGCTGAGGGTTTGGCGAACGAACCCACTACTGTCGATGGCATCGCCGCCGCACGGGGTGCTGGAGGCGAAGGCCAGTGAGTACGCTTCGCCACCGGCCGGCACGTTGACTCCGTGGACGATTGCCTTGTACAGTCCCGGCGGCCCGCTGACGTTGAACTGAATGGTCGTCCCTCCCTGTCGCGACGTGTGCTGGACGCCATTGGGGTCGACGAGAGTGAGGGTCATCAAGCTCCCTGGGTAGCACAGCGCGACGCTGATGGTGCCTCCGGGCGAGTGATAGTCGACGGTAGCTGTTTGTCCGGTGGCCAGGTTGTCACCTGTTGACGTCTGCGCAGTTCCCGCCGTCGTCCCGCTCGAGACCGCCCGCGTGCACTGGGCGGACAGCGCGTAGGGGTCTTTGGGTTCGGGCTGGATCGCTCGCTGGTTGGCAAGCGTGCCGTTCGCGTCGGCGTCGATCTGCTGCCCGGCGGTAAGAGTTGCTGTGGTCTTGCCGCTGACCCTGACGGTCCCGTCGAACACCTTGATCAGGTTGGTGTTGTCGTTGCGCACAAGGATCTCGAATTGAGTCCCGCGTACCTGGGCACTGACCGAGTGCCCGCCGATCTGAAAGCTTGCGCCGGTGGCCAGGTGCTGGACGTTGGCGAAGGTTCGCCCAATTTTCTGTGACAGGCTTGCCGACTGCAGATTTCCATCGTGAGAGAGCTGGGCAGAGGTCAGCGTTACGACAGTCGACGGGGCCATGCGCACGTAAGACCCATCAGGGAACTGGATGGCCGCGTGGCCTCCATCGCCGGTGCGTACCGAGTTTCCGGCGGTGAGCTCCTGGCCAGGCCTTGCGGGGTGGAAGCCTGCCGAGTTGTTGGTGTCCACGTCAACAGGCGTCGTGATCACCACCAGCGCCGCCGGGGACGGAACCGCGGCCTGCGCCTGGACGATGAAGAAGTAATAGCCCCCGCCGAAAACAAGGAGCACCACGAGCACTATCGCGACAAGACATCCGCCACAGCCGCAACCAAAGCACGACCTACCTGCCTTGACCGGCGGCGGTACCTGCGGGTTGGGCGTTGGGCCGACTTGCGGGTAGGCCGGCGGCGGGGCTTGCGTGTCGACAGGCGCCGGAGGCGGCTGAGCGGCCATTCGCAGGGAAGGTTAGCTCACGCGGTCTTGAAGTCGACCACCAGTCGCGGAGGATCGGACAGCGTGAACGTGCGCATGCAGGCAGGATGGCTGAGACCCAGGCCCCAGGACACGTAGCCCTCGAAGTCCTCGGTGAGGCGTGCTTCGTTCAGCACAAGGAACTCTGGATGGCTGAAATCAGTTGACCCGCTGTAGGAGGTTGCCATCGTGGCGGAGTGAACCTGGACGAGGGCTCCGGCTGTACCACTGAGCGTGAGCGAAGCGCCGCTGGCGCCGTTCCTGAATGTCGGTTTCGCCTGCCGCTTGACCGTGTAGGCGGGCACCTTGGTGTCGAACTGCAGCACCAGGCGGTCGTAACCGACCTGTACAGCGACCCTCGCCTGGGTGACGTTGGCGTGGCCTGCGGTCCCGCCTGAGGAATCGGCGCACTTGTACGCCGGCAGGCTTGTGCCAGGAGGGGCCGGCGGAACCACCGGCGGCGGCGTGATGCGTGCGGCTGATGCCTGTGGAGGTGTGCTCGTAGCGCCGGCAACCGGGTTCGCGGGAGGATTCGGGCCGCCTAAACTGCAGCCGGTGAGGACAACGCACAGGGCAAGCGCGGCGGCAGTTCGCATTGCCCAATGGTATTGTCGAGCCCCGTTACGGCCGCGCCGAGGTGGCGGAACAGGCAGACGCGTCGGTCTCAAAAACCGATG
>DAIUFK010000033.1:0-22783 GCA_036844615.1 Candidatus Dormiibacterota bacterium
GACCGGCTGGAGGTGGTGCGCTTGTTCAGATACCACCTGCGCGGCCACCCCCACGAGCACCGCATCCCGTGGAACGACGTCGACACCTTCGACGGCTCCACCGTCCGCCTCAAGACCAAGGGGTGATCGCTGAGGCCGCCCCCGGGCTGGGCAGCGACCGCGTTGGTCCCGCCTCCGGACCCCCGGCAGGTTGCCGGGTCCGCGTGCTCGTGATGCCTCCTGGCGAGTAATCCAGCATCCGCCGATGCTGACCTTAGGTACGTCGGCGGCTCTCAGCGTTACGTGATGCAGTACCTTGACCTGGGAACCAATGAAGACCCGGCACGCGAGGGAGAATTATTGAACCCCACAGGCCCTCGTCGAAAGTGCGTGCTCTGCTGATCTGGAGGTTCAATGGCAAAGAGGTCGGTGAGGGACATGCTCAAGGCTCGCGCTTGGAATCGCCAGGTGAGCCTCGCGGACGTTGACCCCGGCGATCACCTTGGACTCAAGCGCAGGAAGATTGCGGCTGCCCTTGACAAATACGGTCCCGAGTTGCTTGACCTTCAAGAGCGCCTCTTCGCGGAGAAGAAACAGGCGATCCTGATTGTTCTGCAGGGATTGGACACCAGCGGCAAGGACGGAACGGTCCGCCACGTGATGGCGGCGATGAATCCTCAAGGTGTGCACGTCCGTCCTTTCATGGCACCAACTGCGACCGAACTTCGTCACCATTTCCTCTGGCGGTTCAAGAAGGAATTGCCGGAGCCAGGCCACATCACCATCTTCAATCGCTCGTACTACGAGGATGTGCTCATCGCCAGGGTCAAGAAGCTGGCCGCTCCCGAAGTGATCGAGAGTCGGTATGAGCAGATAAACCGATTCGAGGCTGGACTTGTCAGATCAAACGTGATCCCCGTGAAAATCTGCCTCCATATCTCAAACGAGGAGCAGCGTCAGCGGCTACTTGCTCGCCTCAACACCCCCGAAAAAAGATGGAAGTTCAGCCTAAATGACATAAAAGAAAGGGGTCTTTGGGATGAATATCAGGAGGCCTTCAACATGCTGCTGACCCGGTGCTCGACACCGACCGCCCCTTGGTACATCGTCCCGGCCGACGACAAGCCGTTCCGCGATTGGGCTGTGTCACGCATACTGCTGGAAACCCTGAGGGCTATGAACCCGAGGGTCCCGATGCCGAAGCTCAACGTACCCAGTCTGATCCGACAGCTGCCTCCGATCGACTGACACCCGTTCCCGTCTTTCGAGGCTACAGCCGAATCAACACGCTTATCGCTAAACAGATACGCCGGCCACCAAAATGGTGGCCACGACGATACCGGCGCTGACCAGCGTCAGCCGAAACGCCAATTCAAGTCGATTCGTGGCTGCCGAGCCCACGATTCCAATGAGTAGCATCAGAGCAAACCCCAAACCTACGTAGAGCACCCGCCTCGGGTGCGCTGGCCCGAGAGCGACGAACCCTGCGGCAGCGGCCATAAACGCAGGGCCGGCTATTGCAGACATCTTCTTGCCAAGCAGCTGAGGCAAGCCGCGAATGCCTGCGCGCTGCTCGCGCTCGATGTCGGGGAGTGTCTGGATGAAGTGCGCACCCGCGCCGAGCAACGCCGCGGCGGCGGTGGCCCAAAGCGGCGGCGCATGGGTGATCGGTGGTCCTAAGGTGACGAAGGCTGGAACCAGTCCGAATGCCAGGGCATACGGAACCACACTGAACGGCGTGCGCTTCAGACCGAAGTTGTAGGCAGTGGCGGCGACCACGGCGATAAGGTGGGCGACTCCGGCCCAAACACCGGCAAGCAAGGACAAGGGCACCACGAGCACCGCTGTCACCACGGCTGCATTTCGCACCTGCGCCCTCGGTACCTGACCATTTGCCAGCGGCTTTCCGGTGCGTCCGCTCGCCGCGTCGAGGTCAGCGTCCAGGAGGTCATTCGTCCAGCCGACGAAGAGCTGGCCACACAAGACGGCAGTCGCCATCAGGGCGGCTCGATAAGGGCCTCGCCCGGCGGAAATGGATAGGACGGTGACGATCCCGGTAACTGCGACCACCGGCTCTGGATGGGAGCAACCTAGGAGGAGCCAGATGGCGTGCGAATTGCGGCGCATAGGTAACAAAAGTACTCGCCAAGCACTGGGTGTTTATCTAGAGAGGGGCATGGCTCGGGCTGATGCTGACGCCAAGCCGAGCGCCAGGCGGATCCCGTTCGACTTATCCGTGGAGGTGACAGAAAATGTGTTTGAACTGCGGTTGCGGTGAGTACGAGAAGCGTCACAAGCCTTCGGACATAACCATGGACGACCTCAAGGAGGCCGCAAAGGGTCAGGGGATGGAAGTCCGAAAGGCGGCGATCAACCTGCAGGACGCGGGCCGGGCAATCGCACAGCAAGGCCACGAGCAGGAAGGCCACAAGCTGGTTTAGCTCGTTTCTTATATCAACGCGCAAAGAAGGTCCCCAAACCGAACCGTATTTCTTCAGAGGTGTACAAATGGAAAAGGCCACAGTCGTTGGCGTATTCACCGACCGAGCCGCCGCCGAGTCAGCGGTCGCCGCTCTCGAGCAGGCCGGCTTCACGCACGAGCACCTCGGTTTCGCCGGGCACGGCGACCCCGCCTCTACTGAGGGAACCGACCACGCTGGAGGCGCGCTGAAAGGCGCGGCCAGGGGCTCGCTCAGCGGCGGCGCTGTCGGCGGTCTGCTAGGCGCCCTGGCGACCGTGCTTATACCCGGCATCGGGCCAGTTATCGCCGGTGGCCTGCTGGCTGGCATTGTCGCCGGAGCTGTGGCCGGCGGCGCAATCGGCGGCATCGGCGGCGCCCTTACGGGAATGGGTGTGCCGAAGCAGGACGCCGAATACTATGAGAAGGAGTTCCGTGGCGGTAGGACCCTGGTGACTGTCGACCCTGGCGACCGGCGAGCGGAGGCTGAGCAGATCATGCGCGCCCAAGGCGCCTATGACGCCGCCAACCACCCGGCCATCGACGAGAAGCGCCGGTAGGCGAACCCATCGCGAATTCCTAACGGGGCCGGAGGATGGATCCTCCGGCCTTTCTACATACGCAAGGTTCAGGGTTCGAATCCCCGCACCTCATCCGCCACACGTAGAGTTCGGGCGGTGGACTCGACCGAGCTCATCGAGCGGTGCGATCGCCTCGCCGCGCTCGCCGCCCGGCGCCTTGCGTTTGCGACCGCCAACCCCGCAGCCAGCGCTCGCGCGCGCCAACTGCACGACCACCTCGACGGGTTTGTGCGTCCGCGCGTTGCCGACATCGACGCGCCGCTGCTCGTGCTGCTCCTCGGCCCCACCGGCGCCGGCAAGTCGTCGCTGCTGAATACGATCGCCGGCGCCGAGGTGAGTAAAGCCGGCGTGCTCCGGCCGACCACAAGAGACGCGGTTCTGTACGCGAGCGAGAGCGATTCGCATCGAATCCTCGCGAGCAGTCGTCTCGCCGCCATGCCGAAAGAGAGGCTGAAGCTGGCGGCTGCGCCCGCAAGCTCGGATGGCGTTGCCGTCATCGATGCGCCCGACATCGACTCGGTCGAGCGTGACAACCGCGAACTCGCGGACGTGCTGGTGGAGACCAGCGACCTCTGCGTGTTTGTCACGACCGCGACGCGCTACGCAGACCTCGTGCCGTGGGAGGTGCTGCGCCGCGTGCGCGAGCGTGGTCTTCCTCTCGTGGTGGTGTTGAACCGCGTCCCAGCTGATGAACACGATCGGGCGACAGTCGTTGCCGACGCCAAGCGGCTCCTCGGTCAGGCCAGCACACCAAGCGCGCAGGGACCGATGGACCTGATCGTGATCGATGAGGGCGACATCGAGCCGCGCGTGAGCGGACTCGCATACGAAAAGACACGTCCACTCCTCGAGCGCATAGCGCGCCTCGCCGCGGAGGCCGACGAGCGTCGCACTGTCGCGACACTGGCGCTGGCGGGTGCGCTCAAGGGCCTCGCTCCCCTCGCGAACGCCATCGCCGACGACCTCGAACACGAGGCCATCGACGCCGATGCGCTGCGGCGGATCGCCGCCTCCGCGTACACCGAGGAGCTCACTTCACTGGTGAGGGCGCTAGAGGGTCGACTCATCTTGCGCGAGGAGGTGCTTCGTCGATGGAACGACTTCGTCGGCGCCGACCAGGTGGCGAGATTCATCTCCTCAGGGATCGGCAGGCTGCGCGCCATGCTGCTCACCGCGTTCCGCGGAACGAAGGCCGCGCCCGTGACAGTCGTCGAGGCGGAGATGACGAGCACGCTCGAGGCGCTCGCGCTGCGTCATGGGACCGACGCCGCCCGGCGGACCACGGTGGCGTGGTCCGACCGATCCCAAGCGGCAGCGCTCGTCGCTCGCAATCCCGGTCTATGGTCGGCGTCCCAAGGATTCGGCCCCGCCATACGACAGGGCCTGGACCTGTGGATGCGGGAGATCGTCGATGACGTCCGCGCGCATGCCGGCCGGAAGCGCGCGGTCGCGCAGGTCGCGGCGCTCGGCGTGAACGTCGTCAGCGTCGCCGTGATGCTCGCCGTGTTCGTGCAAACCGCTGGCCTCACCGGGACCGAGGTGGGGATCGCGGCGGGGACGGCAATTCTCAATCAGAAGCTCCTCGAGGCAATCTTCGGAGAAGGCGCGATGGCTGAGCTCATCGCCAACGCGCGTGTTCGGCTCGAGGCGCTCCTGACCTCGCTCTTCGAAGGCGAGCGCGAGCGCTTCAACGCGCTCGTGCCCGCGCCGGGAGGCCTGCGGGAGCTTGCGGCGGAGCTGCGCGCGGCGGTCGATGGCATGGCACCGTGAGCATCGATCGCTGCCTTGGGAACCTCGACGAGGCGATCGCGGCTGCGAAGGCACTCGACCTCGACCCAAGCGCCGCTAGGGCGACGCTCGACACCGCTAGCGCGCGGCTCGGCTTCCTGAGCAGCGCCTACGTCCTCGCGTTGGCCGGCGGCACCGGGGTCGGGAAGTCGACGCTGTTGAACGCGATCGCCGGCGAGAACGTAAGCGCTGCCGGCGCGCGCCGGCCGACGACATCGGACGCGGTCGCCTGGGTGCCTTCCAGTCGCCGGCGCGAGCTCGCGGGCCTGCTGCAGTGGCTAGGCGTCAGCGAGGTGCGAGAGCACGCTGGCGGCGCGCACGCCGATGTCGCGGTGATCGACCTTCCCGATTTTGACTCGATTGCTCCCGCGCACCGAGAGCGCGTTGATGCTCTGCTTCCGCGCGTCGACGCTGTCGCGTGGATCGTGGATCCGGAGAAGTACATGGATGACGTCATGCACGGCGGCTACTTGAGGAAGTTCGCGCCGCGCGTTCGCCGCCAAATCGTCGTCCTCAACCGCAGCGACCTACTGAGTGTCGCGGACGCGGCACGAGTCGCTGAGGACATGCGCAAGCAGCTACGTCGCGACGGCGCGGGCGACATCGACGTCGTTGCGACGCGGGCGCGAGAGGGCGCGGGCGGCATCCGCGAGCTAAGCGAGTGGCTCGAGTCTGGGGTCGATGCGAAGCGCGTCGTCGCGTCTCGAGTCGCCGCCGAGGCGCGCCAGGCCGTGCGCGATCTCGCCGCCGACGCGGGCGTGTTGGACGAAACCGACGCCCCGCTCATCGAGCCGGCGCGTCGCGAACGCGCCATCTCCTCGGTCGCCCGCGGCGCGCTCGACCTCATCGACATCCCGGGCCTCGAGCGGCAGGCCGTCGCCGCGACGCGGTTCGCGGCTCGGCGGCGCGGCGCAGGACCGTTAGGGCGCCTCACAAGCGCGATCTACCGGCTCAGCGGCCGCGCCCGGACGTCGGCGGACCCGGTCGACTTCCTGAGACGCTGGCGGCTGCGCGGCTCGCTCGCGCCGGCGGTCGAGCCGCTGCGTGAGCTCGTGACGTCGACCCTACCCTCGGTGCCGGCGCCGCTCCGCGGCGCGCTCGCCGGGCTGAGCGCGCCAGCGTCAGTAGAGAAGCGACTCACTGTGGCGATCGATCGTTCGCTCGCGGCCGAAACGGCCGGCTTCCAGGTGCCCACGAGCGGGCTGTGGACGGTCATCGGCGCCACCCAATATGCAGTAACCGCACTCCTCATCTTCTCCGTGCTCTGGTTCGCGTCGCTCTTTGTCATCCACGACGCGCCGGTCGGCGCGATCTCCGTGCCGTATCTCGGACCTGTGCCAACGCCCGTCGCGCTGCTCGGTGCCGCGCTACTCGCCGGCTACTTTCTCGTGAAGCTGCTGCAGCTGCACGCCGGCTGGCTCGGGCGACGGTGGGCAACGCGCGTCGGCGCGCGTATTACCCGCGAGGTCCGCACGGCGATCACCGACGACCTCCTGGTTCCCCTGGACAAGTTCGATGCCTCGCGCGCGGCGCTCAAGAAGACCGTGCTCGTTGCTGACGAATGCTCATGAGCCGCCGTCCGATCCTGTGCAGGCGCGCCCGAGGGGATCGTGAACCGCGCAACGGCGGTGGTCGACACCATGCCTACAGCGGTGGCGACAAAACGCCTCCGTACAGCAACGCCGGTGATATACGGTCCTAAATGGTGCCACTCAGCGGCACCTAGCGAATACGGAGCGCGATTTCTGAACGTGGCGAATCGATCTGTTAACCGCAAGGTTGAGGGTTCGAATCCCTGCTCCGGAGCCTTTGTTATGTCTCACGACATCGTGGACTGTTTTTCCAACCTCGCCGACCAGCTTAAGATGGACCGAGCCGATCACCAGGCGAAACGACTCACCATGAAGTGAACCCTGGCTCAAGCTCGGCCACGTCCGCGCCAGGCCTATCGCAGCGGGCCAGCTCCCGAGATCAGAATTCTTCAACCTGTCCGGCCGAGTCCACTATGTCCTGAACTCACACACCTGCTCCGGAGCCAGCTCGAAACCCGCCGCTGGTGCGAGTTCGAAAGTGCCGGGACTCGACTAGCGGGGGCTCGCCGGAGTGATGCGGAGGACGGGGATCTCGCGGTCTGTCTTCTTCAGGTAGCCGGCGTAGCGGGGCGCCAGTGCAACCACGCGGGCGTAGGCCTTCTCTCGCTCAGGGCCTGCGAGCGATTCGACGTGAGCGTCCATCTTGCGGTTGCCCACCTGGATCCACACCTTGTCCGGGTTCTTGGCGAGGTTGATGAACCAGGCCGGGTGCGTGGCCGCGCCGCCTTTGGACGCCACCACCAGCCAGGCGTCAGGGCCGTCCGCGAATCCACCGAGTACGTGCGTGTGCTCCTTGCCCGACCTGGCTCCGACTGTGGTCAGCAGGATCACCGGCAAGCCCATCGCAGACTTCGGTTCCGGGCCTGGCGCGCGCCGGATATTCTTGACCTGGCGGTCCATGAGAGGCTTGGCCAGGCGCATGAGAAAGGAGGCCCCCGGCGGCATGCTCATCCCTTTGGTGCCGCGCGGAGGAATCCGAATGACCGCAGGTTTCTTTTCCATCAGTCTTGTGTAACCAACTTGCGCAAGCAACTATTCCAGGGCCCGGCCGGCAGCCGGACCCAAAGCGGCGGACCTTCGCCTCGCGCGCCATCGCGAGGAGCCGGCGCGTTCCGACGATGTCGGTCGCCTGCAGCTTGGTCCAGTCGGTGGTCGCGGATGCAGCGTGGATGATCGCGTCGATCCCCGACACGGCCGTCTCGAGGCCGGCGCCAGTGGCGTGGTTGTCTCGGATCCAGTCATCACCAGTGCCTGTGGCGGTGTTGGGGCTGGGGCTGGGGCTGGGCTTCTCTTCGGCGGCTACGCATTCAAATGGGTGAGTGAAGGCGGCCGCCACGCGGCGGCCGCCCTTGCGCCTACTGGCTGACCGTGTACTGGTAGCAGGTACTCTCCAGCACCACAGCCGAAGTCTCCGCGTCGATCACGCGGAAGTAGATATCGAACTGCGTTCCGAGCGGGATGGTCGCCAGGTTCCTGAACAGGTCCGCTCGACCGGTTCCCATTTCGTCAGTCGTTATCGCCTGGGGAACGAGTCCCTGGCCGAGCGTCAGCCAGTTCGTTCCGGTGCAGTCGTCGTTCAGGTTCGTATCCGTCGCCCTCTGGAGCTTGTAGCTGTGGTTCGGGGCCAGGTCCCGCACCCAGACGTCGAGATAGACGATCTTGTCGGCGTCCTTTGGCTGGCGGAACTTCACCAATCCGAAGGCGCCATCCGGTGCGCCTCCTACCGGTCGCAGAATGACTTGGAGGTTGGCGCCCGAGTCGGCCTGAGCGGCGACAGCGGCCACAACGGCCACGGTTGTCACCGCCGCGAGCACGGCGAAGAGCTTGAGCAAACGCATGGTTTCTCCTTGGCCGTAGGTTGCGTGCGGCCACTTGTGAGTGCCCTCATCGGTCCGGACAGGCACCATCGATATGAGTGCGCGGATCACTGAACTTACCAATCCGATCTTCATCGCCTGTCAGACCTCCTGAGCTCCGGGGTGGAAAGGGAGGCCTCGCCGTTCGAGACC
This sequence comes from Candidatus Dormiibacterota bacterium, assembly GCA_036844615.1. Lineage (GTDB taxonomy): Bacteria > Chloroflexota > Dormibacteria > Dormibacterales > Dormibacteraceae > Palsa-872. The sequence goes on from DAIUFK010000033.1 coordinate 8,408, forward strand.
GGGAGCAGCGTCCGTCGGTCAGGCGATCCCGCCTGTGACATGCGTCACAAACAGGCGGTGATATCCAGCACAGCGATCGCAACCGGGCGGCATCGAGGACGCCGTCTTGCAGCCGCGCGCCGCGCGGCTCAGGGCAGTTCGAGCTTTGGCAAGTACCTGGGCGCGTGTCGACCCTGGATCGTCTGCTCGAACGCGTGGGCCATCGCGAGCAGATCCCACTCGCCCTCAGGCCGCCCAAAGAGGCTGAGTCCGACCGGCAACGCGCCGACTGCATGTCCGGCCGGCACCGTGACATGTGGATAGCCGGCCACCGCGGCCGGCTGGGAGCAAGCGCCGAGAAACCGATCGCCGGTGATCCGGTCGATGACCCAGGCCGGCGACCCTGACGGTGCCGCGAACGCGTCGAGGTTGTGCTTTGTCATGGCGCCGTCGATTCCTTCGGCGCGCGCTAGCCGCCGAGCGGTTGTGACCGCCGCAGCATATTTCTCCGAGTCCAGGCCGGTCGTTGCCTGCGCCAGTTCCAAGAGCTCTTGCCGGAAGTACGGCATCTCCTGAGATTCGTGCTGATGGTTGAAGTCGATCACGTCCTGCAGCGAGCCCACCAGGACTCCTACTCGGTTCTTGAGATAAGCGTTCAGGCCTGCTTTGAACTCATGTAGGAGAATCGTCCGTTCGGCGTCCGATTTTCGGAGCTTGGCGAAAGCGGGCACCCTGACGGCGACGATCTTCGCGCCGGCTTCGCGCAGGGCGCGGAGAGCGTCGCTGAACACTCGGTCGGCGTGCTCTGAGTAGCCCGTGAATGGCGCGCCCAGGACCCCGATCCGCCGGCCTTTGAGCGCTCCCGCGTCGAGTTGAAAAGGAACCTTGATACCGGCCAGCCAGGCAAAGAGGTCCGCCGCGTCCGCGACGCACCGGGCGTGGGGGCCGGCCGTATCCTGGCTCGCTGCAATCGGCACGATGCCAACCCGGCTGATCCTTCCGACGGTCGGTTTGAATCCGACCACCCCGTTGACCGCCGACGGGCTGATGATCGAGCCGTCCGTCTCAGTGCCGACGGCCACCGGCGACAACCCCGCCGAAACCGCAACCGCCGAACCCGAGGAGGAGCCGGACGGCGACCGGTCGAGCGAATAGGGGTTCAGGGTCTGGCGCCCGCGTCCACTCCAACCGCTTGCCGATCGAGAGGATCGAAAATTGGCCCACTCGCTGAGGTTCGTCTTGCCGAGGAGCACCATTCCCCCCTCTCGGAGCCTGGCGACCAGGGCCGCGTCGGCTCGCGCGGGTGCGCCGGCGAGAGAAAGCGAGCCCGCGGTCGTGAGCATGCGGTCGCCCGTATCGATGTTGTCTTTGACCAGAATCGGGATTCCGTGTAGAGGGCCGCGCGCGTGACCATCGCCACGCTCACGATCCATCCGCTCGGCAATGTCGAGCGCGTCGGGGTTAAGCTCGATGATCGAGTGCAGACCTGGGCCTTTGCGGTCAATGGATTCGATCCGCTCGAGGTGCATTTCCACGAGGCGAACGGCCGTCAGATCGCCGGTCTCGAGGTGGCGTCGGAGCTCTTGAACCGTGACCCGTGCCAGCTCGGGGTGTGGGTGGGCTTCGTCGTTCACGCCGCAAGTGTTGCGCAATTGCCAGGCCGCCGGACAGTCCCGAATGCGCCCGCCCCTCACTGCTTTTCGACGCCGACTGTTGGACCTCCTTGGGGTTTGTGCCTCTAACGACTTGAACGCCGCGGCAGCCGGCTTGGCGAAGGCTGGCGGGCGCACTCGCGAAGTGGGTGAAGGGTGACATTCCCCAGCTAGTGGGCCTCGACTACGCGGTGACGAAGAAAGTTCGCCCGACCGCAAACATGCCGCGCTGCGGAATCCAGAAATCCCCGAGGCGAGCTTGCTCGGCAAGTTGACCCGGCGGACCGAAGCTGTCGTCGCCGAGACGGGCCGATGATGGAAGACGATCCATGACGTCGTCCTGTCGCAGCCGTCTATCGCGATCTGCCACTCGGCGTATTGCCCGATGAGGCGACCTTTCGCGCGAGCTACGCCACCAGACTGAGGTGTCGGTCCACTGCTGGGGAGCGCCGCGCGCCGAGCGTGGCGTGACAAGCCATCAGCCGTGGACCGCATTGTCGGAACCGAAGCCAGAGTCGACCACGCTCCAGGCGATCTCGATCAACCTGGCGATGGCAGCGGCGGTCAAGGGCGCCGATCTCGTCCACAGCCATACGTGGTACGCGAACCTCGGCGGTCACCTCTCCATGCCCATGTGGTCGATTCCACACGTCATGACCATCCACAGCCTCGAGCCGCCCTGCGGTGTTCGTTTGCCTGTCGATATACGAGCCTTTTGGCCTTGTGATCCTGGAAGCAATGGCATGCGAGACGCCAGTCGTCGCCTCACGCGTCGGCGGAATCCCGGAGATCGTGATTGAGGGTATGACGGGTTACTTGGTGGATTTCGATCCGGCCGACCTGGACGGCTTTGCCAGTGCGCCGGCCGACCGCATCGAGACGCTTCTAAGAGACGCGACCCTGGCCGTAAGGATGGGCAAGGCCGGCCGCGCACGCGTCCTGGAACACTTTGGCTCGCGGGCCATCGCATCTCAGACTGTCCAGCTTTACGAGAGGCTCCTCAGGCCGTAGTTCGTCGGTCACGTGATGTCCCGCGCATAGATTGCAAGGGCCCGATCAATGATGGATTCCGACGCTCCGACGTCCGGGACCCCACCCGAAGCAGTCGAGATGTTATTTCTCATCTGCGCCGTGTCTACCTGAAGACCGGCTAAGGCTTGCACGGTGCGATCAACTGCGCCGGCGGTCAACCGGAGCGCCTCGCTCACCGCCGGCCACTCCGCCTGCCACGACCCGGCCGCCCGCTCGTGTTCCCCGGGCGAAAGTCCAATAAGCATGCCGGCTTGCGCGGCTACGCCCGCGAAGGCGACCCGGGCTTCGACCGCTTGAACAAAATTGCGCTTGTGCGGCATAGAGGACGACCGCCCGGGGATGGCTACCGCCACCTCGGCCACTTCGTCTTGGGAAAGCAGCAAAAGGTCGGACGCAATTTTGGCGGCGGCGCCCGCGGCGATGGCCAGTCCAGTCACCAGTTCCGCAACCCGGTTTCGAGTCGTCTGCCACGGAATCTCGGGCGCAGCCAATCCAAGTTGTTGGGCAATTAGAGCCATCACTTCGAAGCCACGGTCGCCGAAGGCCTCGAGCGTGCCCACGGGACCACCTAGCTGCACTGCCAGGCGGTTCTTGTGAAAGACGGCAAGAGACTTCCGCGCCTCAAGCACCCCAATCATCCAATTTGCGCACTTGAGGCCGAACGTGATTGGAAGCGCTCGCTGCAGCAGGGTGCGCCCGGCCATAGGGTCGCTTCGATGAAGCATCGCAAGTTCGGCACACCTGGTGGCCAGCGCAGAGAGTCCGCCAAGTATCAGATCGAGACCGTCGCGCGCCACCAGCATCATCGCGGTGTCGATCGCATCCTGACTCGTCGCCCCTCGGTGCACGTCGTGTGCCGCGTCTGGGCCGACCGCGCGCCTCAATTCGTCGACGATGGCGACCAACGGGTTTGCTGAGGCAACCGCTTCGCGTCCAATCAACCCGAGGTCGAAGAGATCGGGATTGCATGCGGCAACGATTTCGACTGCGTTCGATTCGGAAATGATGCCCAGGCTCGACTCGACTTCAGCCAAGGCGGCCTCGAACCTGAGCATCGCTTTCAGCCATGCCCGGTCCGAAACCACCTCCGCCATCTCAGGCGTCGTTAGGCTGGGTCCGAACAGCAGATCAGACGACAAACGCGCGGCTAGAACGGGAACGGATGCGATCCGTTCTGGACGGTGATCCAGCGAACCTCCGTGAACTCATCGATCACCGCCTTGCCGCCAAACCGTCCGTATCCGCTGTCGTTGATTCCGCCAAAAGGCATCTGCGGTTCGTCCCCAAGCCATAGCTGGTGGCATTCGCGCGAGCGACCGCCTCTTTCTCGCCCGTGAAGGGATCGAGATCGTCGAAGCTCCGCCCGTCGGCGGCGCCGGTCCAGCGGCCGGCGATGAACTGCTGGTGCCCCTTGATTTCTGACTTGGTCGTGCTCATCGGCCCTCCAACTCCCTGCCTTGCCATCTGCCAAGCGGAAACTGCCGCAAGTTTAGTCCGCCTACGGACGATTCTCGAATTAAGATGAGGCCCTTGAGATCGCCGGGCGCGCGCAGGGCGGACATTAGCCGGACAGCGCACTCAAGGCCTGATCCGGACGAGCTCGGCGACCTGCACCTGCGGAAGTTGCGGGCGGGACTGGCCGAAGTGCTTGCGGCCAACGCGTTTTGGCGGGACCGTCTCCACGATGTGCACGGATGGGACGATTTCGAGCGCCTGCCACTGACCACTAAAGCCGAGCTGCTCGCCGACCAGGCGGCCCATCTGCCATTCGGGACGAACCTGACCTACCCGGCCGACCGCTTCGTGCGCTTGCATCAGACCTCGGGATCGAGTGGAGACCAGCCGCTACGGTGGCTCGACACCGCGGAGTCGTGGGAGTGGTGGCTTCGGATCTGGGCGGACCACGTATATCGCGCAGCCGGAGTGAAGGCCGGCGACCGCGTGTTCTTTGCGTTCTCTTTCGGGCCATTCATCGGTTTCTGGTCGGCGTTTGGGGGAGCACAGCGCTTGGGTGCGCTGTGCATCTCCGGCGGTGCAATGACGAGCGAGCAGAGGTTGCGGAGCATGCTCGACGTGGGCGCGACGGTGCTGCTGTCAACACCTACCTATGCCTTGCGATTGGCCGACGTGGCGAACGAGCTCGGCCTCGACCTGTTCGGGTCCAGCGTGCGCGCGACGATTCACGCGGGCGAGCCGGGGGCGAGCATCCCCGCCACTCGCGCCGCGATAGAAGAGGCGTACGGTGCCACGTGCTTCGACCACACTGGCATGACGGAGCTAGGCCCGACGGGCTTCAGCTGCTCGCAGAGGGATGGGATCCATCTGATCGAGTCCGAGTTCATCTTCGAGGTACTCGATGCGGACGGACATGCGTCCGACGCAGGCGAGCTTGTGGCCACCAACCTGGGTCGGTGGGGCATGCCGCTCATCCGCTACCGAACCGGCGACAGGGTCAGGGTTTCGCGAGAGCAGTGCTCGTGCGGGAGCCCCTTCGCGAAGCTGATCGGCGGTATCCAGGGACGCGTAGACGACATGTTCACGGTGCGTGGTGTGAATCTCTTTCCCTCGCAGGTGGAGGACATCGTGCGCCGCTATCCGGAGGTCGTCGAGTTTGTGATCGAGCGGCGGCGGGAGCGGCAGATGGACGAGGTGTTGCTGTTGATCGAGACGGTTGGTGATGGTTTCTCGACGGAGCGGATGGAGGCTGATCTGCGGCAGGCCCTGGGCGTTCGACTCGGCTGTCGAGTGGTCAAGCGCGGGACGCTGCCACGTTCCGAGCTCAAGTCGAAGCGGATCCGGCAAGTCGGGTCATGAGGCTGGTCGAGGTCCCAGCTGAACCTGCGGCAATAAGCCTTGACCTCGATCGCAACGTGCGTACTTTCTTCGGCTGGGTAACCACAGCGGAAGAGGTGGCGACAGCCCTCACCCTGGAGCCGTAGCGCCGCTCGTTCGCGCCCACGACCTTCGTCAACATGCACAGGAGCTCATCGCGTTCCTTCTCGTCGAGCGGTCCTACGAGCAGTTTTGTCATCGCCCGCGTGCGTGGGATGAGCTGCTGCACGGCCTGCAGGCCTTTTGGCGTCAAGGTGATGGTCTTGCGGCGGCCGTCCCGTGTGTCGCGCACGCTCCGAATGAAGCCCCGTGTGCTCAGACGCGAGACCACGTCGGCCATGGTCGAGCGGTCGAGCGAAATTCGCTGGCCCAGCGTGCGCTGGTCGAGGTTCGGCTCGCTGTACAAGGCATTCAATGCGGCGAACTGTGGCGAGGTGATCGTGTGCGAGACCTCTTCATTCCACAGCAGGTTCATCACCTGCACAGCGCGACGCAGCAGGTGGCCTGGATGCTGCATCAGGTCTTCTGGTGGATGCGTGTCAGGCGGTTTTTTCTTCACTCTTCGTCACTACAACCCGATAACCGACCGGCAAAAGGCGCAGCCCAAGCCGCTCTTCGATGGTCCCCCATATTCCTCGCGGCAGGGCGAGCGCAAAAAGCGCCGCGGTCGCGCCAAGCCCGACAAGGTACCACGGGCCACCTTGGGTGAATGTCGTCTGGATCCCGAACAGCAGGATGGCACCGAGGATCGGACCCTCAAAAGTGCCGAGGCCTCCGACCAGCACCATGAAGATCATGTAAGCCGACCACTGCACGCTGAATATGGAGCCAGGCTCGATGAACAGCGTGTTGGCGCCGACGAGCACGCCGGCCGCGCCGCAACCAAAACCGGCGAGTACGAACAGCAGCCGCTTCCGGGCGGCCACGTGCACGCCGAGAGAGCGAGCGGCGTCTTCGTCGTCGCGGATTGCCTGCAGGGACACTCCCAGCGGAGAACGCAGCAGGAAAAAGAGAGCAGACAGAAAGATGACCGTGAAGCCCAGCGCCAGCCAGAACGTATATGCCTGGCGGAAGTTGGGCGCGTACTGGTTCAGCTGGATGAGTGAGATCCCTGTACCCGCGCCCAGATTCTGATCGAGCCGGACGAGGATCGAGATCACTTCCGCGATCACCCACATGCCGATCGCGAACTGCGCGGCCCGCAGACGCAGAGCGAGAAATGAGATGGGAACCGAGATCACTCCAGCCACCAGCATCGCCAGCACCATTGCCAGATATGGGCTGATGCCGAGCCCCGCGAAGAACACCGTGCCGTAGGCCCCCATGCCGATGAACGCCTGCTGGCCGACGGAAACCAGTCCGCCATAACCCGCGAGCGCGTTCCACATGGCGGCAAGCAGCACCAGGATCAGAAGGTTCGTGAGCTTCTGGACCACGTCGGCTTCCAACAGCAACGGAACTGGCGCCAGCAGAACGGCAATCGCGATCGTGGAGCCAGTGAACAACTTCGACGTGCGCGTCCAGCGTTGAACCCTCATCGCGCCGCCCTCAAGCTGACGCGGCCGCCGCCAAACCGAACGACCAGCACCGCGAGGAAGAGCAAGTGACCCGTCAAAGCGGAGTACTCCGGATTGATGTGAGCGCCCAGTGTCTGAGCCACGCCCAGCGCAAGCCCTCCCAAGAGGGTGCCCCACAGCGATCCCGTCCCGCCGATGACGACCGCTTCGAACGCAAAGATCAGCTGCGTCGGTCCGCTCAGCGGATCGAACACCGAACGAATGGCCAGGAACAGCCCGCCCAGGGCGGCAATGGCCACCGCAAGCGCGGTGGCGCGGGCGTAAATGCCGCGGCTGTTGATGCCGACGAGCTCGGCAGCGTCAGCGTCCTCGGCGGTCGCCCGCATCATCCATCCGGCACGAGTGCGTGACAGGAACAGCTGAAGAGCCCCGAACAGGAGCAGTGCGACCACCAGGATCACAAGGCCAAGCGCGGAAACCGACAGGCCGCTGGTGATCTGCCAGCTCGATGTGGTGACAGCGCCAGCGTTTCCACCGAGCGAGCGAACGTCGGGTGAGAACTTGATGAGCAGGAGGTTCTGAATCACGATCGACAGCCCGAACGTCGCCAGGAGCGGGGTCAGGATGCCGGATTTGAGGCTTCGCTCGAGGACGGTCAGCTGGAGGATATAGCCGAGCACGATCATCACGGGCACCGCCGCGACGAAGGCGACGAAGGGCGACATACCAGTGCTCTGGACGATGACGTACACGACGTACGCACCAAGCACGGCGATGTCGCCGTGGGCCAGGTTGATGATCCTCATCACGCCGAACATGATCGAAAGGCCGCACGCGAGCACTGCGTAAAAGGCGCCGAGGAATATGCCCTGCACAACGGCATTGACGAAGGTCATGCCGGCCGCTTCAGTCCGAAGTACGCGCTGACTACCTGGTCGCGATCTAGCGAGGCAGCCTCGCCCTCCAGCACGATGCGCCCTTCGAGCATGCAGATCACGCGGCCGGCCACGTTCAGCGCGCGCGCAAGGTCTTGCTCGACGAGAAGCACAGTGGTGCCTTCACCGATGATGTCAGCCAGCGAGCGATAAACAGCATCTACGACGATCGGCGCCAGGCCCAGCGAGACTTCATCCAGGAGCAGCAGATGGGGATTGCTCATCAGGGCCCGCCCGATCGCGACGGCCTGCTGCTCCCCACCGGAAAGGTTGGCGGCCGCCATGTGTCGCCGCGGCTGGAGCAGGGGGAAGACTTCGAGCACCGACTGAACGTTCCACCGGCCTCGTCCCGACGCGGCGACGCGTAGGTTCTCTTCGACAGTCAGGCTGGGAAACAGCCGGCGGCCCTCCGGCACGAGAGCGATCCCGAGCGACACCCGGCGGTGGGCCGGCATCGAAGTGACATCGGCGGCGGCGAAAACCACACGGCCACCGTGCGGTTTGTGAGCCCCGGCAATTGCCCTCAGCAAGGTGGTTTTGCCTGCGCCGTTCGCGCCGATCAGCGCAACCGTCTCGCCCTGCGCCACCTCGAATGAGACTCCCCGCACGGCTTGCAGCAGGCCGTAGCGGCAATCGAGATCTTCGACTCGCAGGAGCGTCATGAGCGGCCGCCCAGGTAGGCGTCGATCACGGCCGCCTGTGCGACGACCGCCTCCGGCGGGCCTTCCGCGATGATGCGGCCTTCGTCCATACAGACGAGCCGGCTCACCACCTGCATGAGCAGATGGACGATGTGCTCAATCCACAGCACCGCGATGCCGCGGTCGCGTAGGCTCGCCACCATCTCGACGAGCGCGGCGGTCTCCGCGTCGGTGAGTCCGCCACCGATCTCATCAAGCAAAAGGACAGACGGTTCGACGGCCAGTGCGCGCGCCAGCTCGAGGCGCTTGCGCTGCAGCAGGCCAAGGCTTTCCGCGCGCCGGTTGGCGATCTGGGTCAGCGCGGTCTGGTCCAGCACCTGCAGGCAGAGGTCATAGGCCTCGCTGCCCCGCCGCCGTCCCGTGGCCGTCGCGCCGACGAGAACGTTCTCGAAAACGCTCATGCCAACAAACGGACGCGGCACCTGGTGTGTTCGGGCGATACCCAGCTTGCATCGGTCGGCGGCGCCGCGGGACGTGACGTTTCGACCGCGGAAAACGACAGCGCCGGAGTCGGGCGCGAGCGAGCCAGACAGGACGTTCAGCAAAGTGGTCTTGCCGGCGCCGTTCGGTCCAACGATGCCGACCGCCTCACCTTCTGCGAGCGAGAGGCTGACGCCGTCCAGCACCGCAAGGGCGCCGAAACGCTTCCGAACGTCAACGGCGGCGAGAACCGCCGCTTCCATGGCCTAGCCCTAGTATGCCTGCAGGGTCGACGCGATGGGCACGTTGCTGTCGGACGAGTTCTCGCAGATGACGAAGTCGACGGGCCACTTGGAGACACCCTGCTTCCACTGCCCGCCGATGATAGGGGCCGAAACCACGTTTGGCACCGCGGCTCCCGCCAACGTCGCAGGCTTCGACCAATCGAGGTGACCGACGGGCGTGTCGACGGCGAGCGTCTTCATAGCAGCCGCGACCTTGGCCTTGTCCTTCGGGTTGCCGCTTGCGTTCAGCACCGCCTGGGCGACGTCGAACAGGGCCAGACTCGGGCCGAGCTGCTGGTTCCACTGCTTCCCGCTGGATGACTCATACCCGCTAGCGAGATCCTTCGATGCGATGCCCGTCAGCGACGACTTGTAAGGCCACGTCGGCGCCCAGTACACACCCGAGGCGAGGCCGTTGCCAATTGATCCAAGCGACGAGACCTGCGAGGGAAACAAACCGGTCTTCGCGATCTGTCCGATCTTCACGTGCTTTGTGTATCCCTGCTGCGCGGCCTGGCGCCAGAAGGTGGCGAAGTCTGGCGGGATGGGGAATGTGTTGAATATCTGGCAGTCCTCCCTGATGAACTTCTGGATCTGCGCCGTGTAGTCGTTCGTGCCGTCTTCGTAAGCGCCTGGGTCGACGATCGTGTAACCGGCCTGCTTCAGCAGCGGGCCGAGAACGCCGCGTATGGCATTGCCGTCGGCATCGTTGGGCCACATCACGCCGACTTTCTTGTTCGTGGGGACTTGCGGCCACAGGTGCGTATACGCGTTGAAAAACTGCTCGACGCCGAAGCAGAAGTGAAACGTGTACTTGAATGGCGACGGCTGCCCGACCTTGGCGCCGCGGCCAAGGTACCAGGCCTCCCACGGCACCACCGTGGAGACGCACGGAACGCCCGCCGCTTCGCAGGCATCAGAAACTGGATTCACCGTCTCGGGCGTGGAGGTGGCCAGCATCAGGTCTACCTTTTGGCTCTGGATGAGGTCCTGCGCGACCTGAGCGCCGACTGATGGCGTCGACTGTGAATCTCGAGAGACGATCTCCACGCTGTAATTGGTGCCGCCGACAGTGATGCCGTTCTTGAAAGCATTCTTGGCCAGGCCGATGACGTATGAGTCCGGTTCGCCGAAGCCGGAAGCCGGGCCCGTGATGGGACTGACGAAGCCGATCTTGATCGACCCGGTCTGGGTCGTCGAAGTCGAGGTCAGGCAGGCTTCGAGGAAACCCGGGACCGTGAGGCCTCCAAGGACCAGCCCCGTGCCTCTCAGCATCTCCCGCCGCGTGATCATGACGGACCGAGTTTTTCTCTTGCTCACGTGACTCCTCCCCTTTAGATCAGGAATTGCTCCGTGTACCGACGATCGGGAGTTTGCGCCAAGCCGGCCCAAGAATCAAGGCCCGATTTTCGCCACAGCAACGCTCCCAGTAGCAGCTGCTGTGTAGTTCTCGGCCAGGGATCTCGAGGCTGCGCTGGACGAGGTCACGTAGCGAAGCTGGGCCAGATGCATCTGGTCGTCAAACGCGTCCTCGAGTGGCTTGCGGTGCAGAAGCTGCGTCATGAAGTTGGAGAAGTACTGCGCGCGCCAGACGCGCTGCAGGCAGTGGAACGTGTAGCTGCTTAGGGTTTCGGACCTGCCGGTCCTGATCAATTCGGTCAGGGCCGCCGCGAGGACTGTCACGTCGGCGAGCGCTAGGTTCATGCCCTTCGCTCCGGTCGGAGGCACGATGTGGGCGGCGTCCCCCGCAATGAAGAGACGCCCCGACTGCATCGGCTCGAGGACGAAACTCGTCATCGCTGTTATGCCGATATCCAGGATTTCCCCGTTTTCGAGCGATGGCTCATTGAGGCGCAGGCGAAGCTCCGACCACATGCGCTCAACCGGCCACGTGTCGAGTGTCTCGTCGGATCGGACCTGGAGGTAGAGCCGGCTCACATTGGGACTCCGCATGCTGTGCAGCGCGAACCCGCGCTCGTGGTAGGCGTAGATCAGCTCGTCAGCCGCGGGGGGCGTCGCGGCGAGGATGCCGAGCCACGCGTGCGGATAGTTGCGTTCGTACGCGACCGCGCCTCGCGCGACCATCGCTGCGCGGCCGATCCCATGCGATCCATCGCACGCCACCACGTAGTTGCATTCGAGCAACTCGTCGTGGCCCCCCTTTGAGAAAAGAATCGAGGGATGGTCTTGGTCGATATCGCGAATCTCCCGCGCCTCGGCTTCAAATAGGATCGGCCCACCGGCGTCAAGGCGCGCCTGGACCAGGTCTTTGACCACTTCCTGCTGGCCGTAGACGAAGATGGCCCGGCCTGTCAGCTCCTTGAAATCGATGCGGTGGCTCTCGCCGCCGAATCGCAGATGAATTCCGCCGTGCTCGAGACCTTCACGGTCGAGCCTTTCCCCGACGCCGGCGTCTCGCAAGAGCTGCGCCGCTCCTGCTTCGAGGACGCCCGCACGCACGCGGCGCTCGATGTGATCACGGCTCCGGTTCTCGAGCACCACCGAATCGACGCCGGCGCGATGCAGCAGGTGCGCCAGCAGGAGTCCCGCGGGCCCGGCGCCGATGATGGCAACCGTAGTGCGCAGGGTCATGGCTCGGCTCAAATGCTCCGTGTACCGACGATCGGAGTTTGCGGGAGTTCATAATTCCCGTCAAGGGCCGTGAACACTCTCGACTTCGAGCCGCCCTATCTCTATCCCGACTACCGCTCCACAGAGCTGCGCGCTCCGAAACACGAGCCTGTGAGACTGCCCGACGAGTGGTTCCACCACGGATCTGGACCGGTGTTTGGGCGCATCCCGGTACGGGCGGAGGATGCAGACCTGACGCGCCAGCATCGAGGCGAGCCCATTGGCCAGCGCATCATCATCACAGGGCGCGTGCTTGACAGCGACGGGCAGCCCGTCAGCAACACTCTGGTCGAGGTCTGGCAGGCCAACGCGGCGGGGCGCTACCTGGATTCGGAAGACGACCATGACGCACCGCTCGACCCCAACTTCACGGGCGCCGGCCGGGGCCTGACCGACACTCTCGGTTTCTATCGATTCGTCACAGTCAAGCCGGGAGCGTATCCATGGCGAAATCACCTGAACGCATGGCGTCCGGCGCACGTGCACTTCTCGCTCTTCGGTCCTTCTCTCGCGAGCCGGCTCGTCACGCAGATGTATTTCCCGGGCGATCCACTGATCCCGCACGACCCGATCCTGCGCTCCATCCCAGACCAGCGCGGACGCGAGCTGCTGATTGCGCGACTTGACCTCGACACCACGGTTCCCGAATGGGCCCTCGGCTATCGCTGGGACATCGTGCTGCGGGGCCGGCGCGCGACACCGACCGAGCCATGACGGCACCAACGCCGTCGCAGACTGTCGGGCCATTCTTCGGCTTCGCTCTGCCTTTCGAGAATGACGCCAATGCGACGCCCGATGAATCCCGCGACGCGATCAGGGTGGAGGGCCAAGTGCTTGATGGCATCGGCGAGCCCGTGGGTGATGCGCTGGTAGAGGCTTCCCAGGGTGACCAGTTCGCGCGCTGCCGAACCGACGGCGAAGGCGCGTTTCACTTCACCGTGCGCAAGCCAGTCGTGATCGACGGTGCTCCGTTTTTCAACATCACGGTCTTCGCGCGCGGTCTCCTGCGGCATCTGCAGACGCGCATGTACTTTCCCGACGAGGATGGATCGAATCGCGTCGATCGCGTGCTGCAGCTGGTCGATGAGTCACGACGGCACACGCTCATCGCTCGCCGTGACGGGGACATCCTGTACTTCGACATCCGACTACAGGGGGAGGGCGAGACCGTGTTCTTCGCCGTCTGAGCGCGCAATGCGGCGATAAGGATGTGACCTACTGATTGCTAGAACCGGGAGGAATTTGACATGGCTGATGAAAAGCAGCGAGGCATGAAAGTGCGTCGCGCGGTGCTGGGGGACGCGCACGTAGATCGCGCGGAGGCTTCTCGGACGCCCCTGACCGACGAGTTCCAGGACCTCATCACGCGGTACGCATGGGGTGAGATCTGGACGCGACCGGGTCTCGACCGGCGTACGCGCAGCTGCATCACTGTCGCGATGCTGGTCGCCCTCAATCGCGATGAGGAGCTGGCTCTGCACATGCGGGCGGCCCTGACGAACGGAGTCACGGTGGACGAGTTGAAAGAGATCCTTCTGCAGACGGCGATCTACTGTGGGGTGCCGGCCGCCAACAGCGCGTTTGGGGTGGCCGCAAAAGTCCTCGCGGAGGCAGGGTGAAGGGGTGCTGGGACAGTTGAGAACGTGGCGAGCTGAGGTCGTCGGCAGCCTCTTGCGACCACCTGACCTGGTCGATGCTCGAAAGCGATTGGAGTCCGGCGAAATGAACCACGCAGAGTTCAAGGCGGTCGAGGATGCCGCGGTACGGTCAGCGGTCGAGCTTCAAGCTGGGGCCGGCATCGATGTCGTGACCGATGGCGAGTTCCGTCGATACGCTTTCTATGGCCACCTCATCGACGCGTTCGAGGGATTCGATCGCGAGGGCGGCTGGGCGATTCCCTTCCGGGACGAGCATGGAGAGCAGCTGATCCTCAAACGCCCCGTAGTGGTCAATCCACTGCGCTGGAAGCGAAGCATGTGCAGCGAGGAGTGGACGTTTCTTCGGTCGCTCGCGGGACATTCTGGCAAGGTGACGATGCTGAGCGCACAGCAGGCTGCCGCCTACTACGACCCGGAAAAGTCGAAAGGCGCCTACGCGACCCGCGATGCGTACCTGGCCGACATAGTCGACTTCTCACGGCGGGAGGTGGCCGAACTGGTTCGCCTCGGGTGCACCTATATCCAGATCGACGCTCCGCAGTACGGGGCACTCCTCGATCCAACCATTCGCGAGGGTTACCGGCAGCGGGGGAGCGACCCCGAGGAGTTGATCGACCGCTGCATCGAGCTCGACAACACGATCATCCAGGGCCACCCTGGTGTGACCTTTGGACTCCACGTCTGCCGTGGCAACAACCAGAGCAAGTTCTACGCCGAAGGCGACTATGAGCCGAT
>DAIUFK010000034.1:0-22243 GCA_036844615.1 Candidatus Dormiibacterota bacterium
GTGGGCATGTGGATGCGGATGCTGTCCACCGAGACCTCGATGAGGTTCTTCATCCGAGATCACCTTACTACTAGCGCCCTCTGGTACCACCTCTTTAGGTCGGATGGCGCCCTTGGGGCCGCCAGACCTACCGCCCGTAGAATCCGTAGGTGGCCAAGGGCAAGCGGGGAAGGGTCGTTTTGATCGACGCCCACAGCCTCATCTATCGCGCTTTTTTCGCCCTCCCGCCAATGAGCACTTCTGACGGTCGGGTGACCAATGCCGCTTATGGGTTCACGTCGATGCTCGCGATAGTGCTGGCGTCGCGCCCTGAGTTTGCGGTCGCTGCGTTCGACGTCGCGGCTCCCACGTTTCGATCAAAGGAGTACGTCGAGTACAAGGCGGGTCGGCGCGCCATGCCCGACGACCTGCGGCCGCAGATCGAGATGGTGCGCGAGATACTCGAGGCGTTCGGGATCCCGATTCACGGGATTGCCGGTTTCGAGGCCGACGACGTCATCGGAACCCTGTCGCGCATCGCTGAGGAGCGCGGCCACGCAGTCACGATTGTCTCCGGCGACCTCGATTGCCTTCAGCTCGTGTCGGAGTCGGTGGAGGCGCTGGTGCCGCGACGTGGCATCACCGACACCTTCGTGTACGGGCCCGACCAGGTGCGGCAGCGCTACGGTTTCGAGCCCCCGCAGCTGATCGACTTCAAAGCCCTGCGCGGCGACACGTCGGACAACATTCCGGGCGTCCCCGGCGTCGGCGACAAGACCGCCGCAAAGCTGGTGCAGGACTTTGGATCGGTCGAGGCAATTCTCGACCGCGTCGATGAGCTGCCCGACGGGCGCTTGAAGACTTCGATCAAGGCGAACGTCGACCAGATAAGGCTCGGCAAACGGATGGTCACCATCGTGCGAGACGTGCCAGTCGATCTCGACGTCGAGAAGGCGCGGTGGACGCGCTACGACTACGACAAGGCCAAGTTGGTTTTCGACAAGTACGAGTTCAGGCAGCTGCTGAGCCGGTTCCCTCCACCCGACCAGGTCCCCGTGCAGCCCAGCCTTCTTTTCGAGACAGCTCCCCAGGTCGCGGGCTTGAAGGTGGTCGACGATCCGGTCGAGGCCGCAAGTCTTCTCGACGGCGCGACCGACGTCGGAGTTTTTACGTTGAACGAAGGCGCCGGCCGCGGAGCGCGGGTGCTTGGCGTCGGCGTGTCGACGGGGAAAGAGACGTTTTACGTCGCCAGGCAGGACGCCATGGATGCAGTCGCTTCAACGCTTTCGGGTCGCCCGATCTCGGGGCACGATGCGAAGGAGACGGAGCTCTCGCTTCGTTCGCTGGGCGGCGGCAAGCGCGAGTGGGCGTTCAGCACGTTTCTTGCCGCTTACCTGCTCGGGGCAGGCTCTCGTGATCCGCGCCTCGAGGACCTTGCCCGAGAATTTCTCGAGGTCGAACTTGTAAGCACCGAGCAGCTGCTGGGCACAGGGCGTTCGGCGCGCAAACCGGCTGATCTCTCGGTGGGCGAGGCGGCGGAATTTGCGGCGCGCCGGGCGGAGGCCATCCTCAACCTCAGGCCTCGGCTCGAGGCCGAGATGAGGAACCTCGGCGTCGACTATCTGTTCCACGAGATCGAGCTGCCGCTGGCGGGAGTGCTTGCCGACATGGAGTCTGAGGGCGTCGCCATCGACGTGCCGTACCTCAAGGACATGCAGGACGAGCTTGGTGCGCAGCTCGCCGCCATCGAGTCGGAGGTCGAGCAGGTGGCAGGCCAGAAGTTCAACCTCAACGCCCCACAGCAGCTGGCCAAGGTGCTTTTCGAGGACCTGCGGCTGCCGGTCGGCAAGCGGACGAAGACCGGGTACTCCACCGACGCTGACACGCTCGAGGCGCTGCGCGAGAAGCATCCGATCGTCGGGCTCATCCTCGAGCACAGGCAGCTCTCCAAGCTCAAATCGACGTACGTCGATGCGCTTCCGCAGATCGTGGATCCGCTGAGCGGTCGCGTTCACACGTCGTTTGGCCAGGCGAGCACCGCGACGGGGCGGCTTTCTTCGTCCAACCCCAACCTCATGAACATTCCCATCAGGACGGAGCTGGGGCAGAGGATCAGGCGCGCGTTCAAGGCGGGGCGGCCGGACCACGTGATGGTGTCGGCGGACTATTCGCAGATCGAGCTGCGCATAGCTGCGCATCTCAGTGGGGATCCGAAGCTGCTCGGGGCATTCGCGGCGGGGCAGGACATCCACACGGCGACCGCCGCCGCGGTGTTCAAGATTCCCATCGAGTCGGTGGATCCGAACCAGCGGAGGCTCGCGAAGGTGGCGAACTTCGGCTCGATCTACGGGCAGGGGGAGTACGGGCTCTCGCAGCAGCTCGGGATCACCGGGGACGTCGCGCGGGAGTTTCTTGGGCAGTACTGGGCCACTTACTCGCGTCTGAAGGAGTATCTCGACGAGGTGCGCCGCAAGGCGCGCGAGGAGGGGTTCGTGGTCAGCGCGACGGGGCGGCGCCGCTCGATCCCTGACCTGAGGTCGCCCAACTTCCAGCTGCGGGGGGCGGCTGAGAGGATGGCTATCAACTTTCCTATGCAGTCGCTTGCCGCGGACATCATCAAGATCGCGATGGTGCGGTTGCAGCGCGAGATCGAGGCCGACAACATCGAGGGCCGCATGCTGCTGCAGGTCCATGACGAGCTGCTATTTGAGGTGCCTGAGTCGGAGGTCGATCAGTTCGCGGAGAAGGTGCCTCGCATCATGACTGGCGCTTACGAGCTCGAGACCGGGATCGAGGTGGAGACAAAGGTCGGGCCGAACTGGGCGGACATGAAAAAGCTGGCGGTCGTGCGCGCATGAGCGATGCCTGAGCTTCCCGAAGTCGAGACTATTGTGGCCGACCTTCGGCCGCATCTTGTCGGGCGGACCGTCGTGCGTTGCGAGCTGCTCTTTCCCACCATCGTTCGCCACCCTGAGCCTGAGGTTTTCATTGATTCGGTCGTCGGGATGCGCATCTCCGCTGTCGGGCGCCGCGGGAAGTACATCCTCATGCGCCTCCTGGATGACCTGGTGCTTGTCGTGCATCTCGGCATGACCGGCCAGCTCCGCCTGGTCGAGCCTGCGACTCCCGTTGCCAACCACACGCATGCAGTGTTCGACCTAGACGATGGCATGCAGTTGCGATATCGGGACCCTCGGCGTTTCGGGCGCTTGCTGCTTGGCACCGAGTCGGCGCTGCTGGACGCGAGGGCGATGCCGTCTCTCGGCCCCGAGCCCATCGACCCCGCGTTCGGCGCTGACGACCTTCATCAAAGGTTCCGCAATCGCAAGGCCCTGCTGAAAGCGGTCCTCCTCGACCAGTCGACGATCGCCGGCGTCGGCAACATCTACGCCGACGAGTCGCTGCACCGTGCGGGCCTTCGCCCCGATCGGATCGCCGGGAGCCTCAGCAAGAAATCGATTCGACGCCTGCATGAGGCGCTGCGACATTCACTGCTTGTCGCGATCCAGAACCGAGGCAGCTCCGTCGACACGTATCGCGATGCGTGGGGCGAGTTTGGCGGCCAGCAGGAAAAGCTGCTCGTCTACGGCCGCGCGGGCGAGCCCTGCTTTACGTGCGGCCGCCCGCTGTCCCTCGTCCGCATCGCGGGTCGCAGCTCTGTGTTCTGCCGCCGGTGCCAGCGATAGAGACGCCACTCACCCGTCGCCTGGTCCTTCTCGCGGTTGTCGTCGTTGCGTTCGTCGCCGTCACGCTCGTCGTCGAGGCCGGCTGGCTCCGAAGTCTCGACCACCAGGTCCTGCTCTCTGTCTCTGGCATCTGGAGCGAGCCGCTGCATCCGCTGTTTCAGCTCATCGCCGAGCTTGGCGGCCTGGAGGTCACCTCCATCGTGATGCTGGGGTTGCTCATCTACCTATGGCGCGGAGGGGTTCGCGCCGACGCGTTGGCGGTCCTCGCATTTCCGGCGGCGGTCGTGCTCGAGGTCTTTTACAAAGTGCTCTTCTATCACCCAGGTCCACCGCGCGCGAGCGAGCACAGGGATGGGCCGAGCATGACCGAGCTTCTGACGGGAGCGGGCAACAATCTCAACAGCTTCCCGAGCGGACACGTTGTCCGCGCGGTGGTTGCGTATGGGCTCATCGCTTTCGTCGTCAGGCGCCTTGCTCCGTGGAGGACCGTGCGCCAGCTTGCGATCCCAGTCGCGCTGGTGCTCATAGTCGTCGAGGCGTTCGATCGCATCTACCTCGCTGTGCACTGGGAATCGGACGTCATCGGCGCGCTGCTCCTCGGCTCAATCGCCCTGCTCAGCGCCACCGTCTGGCTCGACCGGCCGATAAGGACCGACAATTAGCCAGGTGGTTGATCGCCCAATCCTGATCATGGTCACGGCCGGCGGCCGCAACGACGCCGAGCGCCTTGGCGAAGGCCTGGTGGAAGCTCGCGTCGCGGCGTGCTGCTCGGTGATCCCGATGGTCCATTCCTTCTATTACGAGGACGGCCTGCTCAAGCGTGAGCACGAGTCGCTTCTCCTCATCAAGACGCTTGAATCGCGTGCGAAAGCCGTCCAGGAGTTCGTCCTGGCCAACCACTCATACAAGGTGCCGGAGATCTTCCAGATCGCGATCGAAAGCGGCCTTCCGGCCTACATTCAGTGGCTTGCGGACCAGGTCGTCGAACCGACTCCTGACCGTCAGGTGACCCCTTAGACTCTGCGGTGGGTTGGCCACTGCAGTTGATCGAAAATGACCCTGACTCGGGTAGCTCCGGAGGCCGGCGAAGCCGCGCCCGCCGGCGGGCCGCTGCCCCGGACGAGCTGACGCCCCAGGAGGCTCCCAAGCCGGATTCCAGCGTCCGGGCGAAACCGTCCGCTTTCCAGCCCGTTGCACAGGTCGTGGCCAAGGCGAAGGTCGAGCGCAGGCGGGTCAACCGAAGAAAGACAAAGCCCGATCCGGGCCGAGTTGAGGTGCTCTCCGAGACGATCACGGTGGCCCAGGCGGTCCCGGCACCAGCGCCGGCCCCCCTCGCTGTCGCAGCGCCTCCTCAGCCCGTTGCTGAGGCCGTCCTGCTGCCCGCGACAGCCGCCTCGGAGGACCCGTACGCCGACCTCATCGGCCAGGCGGTGGGACTCCGGCTGGACTCTGTGTCGCGCGAGTTCGGCGGCAACGAAGACATGAGGGTGAGCGCCCTCAGGGACGTGTCGATCGAGATAGGCCCTTGCGAGTTCGTGTCAATCGTGGGTCCGTCGGGTTGCGGAAAGACGACGCTGCTGTCGATGATGGGAGGCCTCGACCGGCCCACATCCGGTCACGTGTACGCAGCAGGCCTTCCCCTCGGGGAGCTCTCCGACAGCGACCTCGCCGACTACCGGCTCCAGCGTGTGAGCACCATCTTCCAGTCGTTCAACCTGGTGCCTTCGATGTCGGTCGAGGACAATGTCGCCCTGCCGCTGACGCTGGCCGGCGTTGAGCTTGACGAAAGGCGTGCGCGTGCCCGCCACCTCCTCGAGCTTGTCGGTCTCCAGGGTCGCGCAAGGACCCGCGCGAGCCGCCTGTCAGGTGGCGAGCAGCAGAAGGTGGCTGTCGCGCGAGCGCTCGCCAACCGGCCTGGCCTCATCCTCGCCGACGAGCCGACCGGAAGCCTCGACTCAGCCGCCGGCGAGGTCATCCTGAACCTGCTCACGGACCTCAACCGGCGCGGTGCAACCGTCGTGCTGGTGACTCACGACCACCAGGTCGCCCGTCGCGCGCGTCGCGTCGTGAGGATGAGCGACGGGCGCGCGATCGAGCTCGATCGCGGCAAGCAGACCGTGCGCAAGCAGGACCCCGTGACCCCGCCGGCGCGACTGCACTGGCGTGACACTTTGAAGGTCGGCCTCGGCAGCGCCGGCCGGCGGCCGCTGCGAACGTCGCTGACGACCACGGGAGTCGCGATTGGCATCGCTGCGATGAGCCTGATAGTTGCGCTCGCCGGAGGCCTGCAGAGCGCCCTGAGCGCCCCCGCCTTGGCGAAGAGCCAGCTCCACCAGGTGGCTGTGTATCCGAGCGCCGACGTCAACTCAGGCACGTTCGATGCGGGCACGCTGACTACATTGGCGGGCCAGCAGCACGTTCGGGCTGCGTGGGGCCAGGTCGCGATGAGCGGGAATCTAAGCTCCGCCACCGCGCCTGGAGGATTGCTGACTCTCGGCGCCATCGCGTCGCTTCCACCGGCGAACCTGGGCACCCAGGGGATGGGTTTGAGCGCCGGCCGGTTGCCTGCTTCAGATTCGGCGCCAGAGGTGCTGCTGACTGACACCGAGGCGACAGCCCTTGGCTTCGCGACCCCTACGGCAGCGCTCGGCACAAAGGTCACATTCAATGCCCTGTACGGAGTGATCGCACTGCCCGGAATGGCGCGCAATCCTGCAGTTCATCGCGTGCCCATCCTGCTGACAGTGGTTGGGGTGGTCCCGAGCCGGTTCATGCCCGGCGGCACGCCCGGCGGACTTGTGCCGTACACGGTGGCGGGGAACTACTGGACGCAGCTCGCCCAGGCCAACGGTTGGAGGGGAGGCGAGTTCGCAAGCATCACGCTGCTCGCCGATGCAGGCAGCGCTGTCAATGGATTGCGGGATCGCGTAGTCGCGCTCGGCTTCCAGGCGCAGACTTTCGGCGATCAGTTCCGCGGGTTCGAGGACCTGCTCGGCAGGCTCCGGTTGGCGCTTCTCGGCCTCGCCATCGTCGCCCTGCTGCTGGCCTGCCTCGGGATCGCCAACACCATGTACACGGCGGTCCTTGAAAGGACCAAAGAGATCGGAGTGCTGAAGGCGCTTGGCGCGCGCTCGCGTGACGTGCTCCTGCTTTTCGTCGCCGAAGCCGCTGTGATCGGTCTGGCGGGCGGGCTGATCGGAACGCTCATCGCCATTGGCCTTGCTCGCCTCGGCAACGCCGCTGTCGACCGGCTCACGCAAGGCGTGGCGGCATCAGGACTCGACGTCTTCCGAACTGATGCATGGGTAGTGGTGGCGGCGCTGGCGATTGCAGTGCTGCTCAGCACTGTCAGCGGCTTCCTGCCCGCTGTGCGGGCTGCCCTCCAGGACCCTGTCAAGGCTCTCAGGTACGAGTAGAGCGGCCCTGCCAGTGCAGCCCCGCTCCCCAACCCTCTCCCCTGAAGGGGAGAGGGAGTGATGCGAGCCTCAACGTACCCGCTGGTTGAGGTCGACGCCGCCGCCGCCCTCGTTCTCGAGCACACGCCAGTCCTCGGCATCGAGCGGGTGGCGCTTGCGCACTGCATAGGCCGCGTGCTGGCCGAGGACCTTTCGGCGCCGGCGTCGCTGCCGGCATTCCCGTCAAGCGCCGTTGACGGCTATGCGGTGCGTGCGGCCGACGCGGGCAAGCCACTGCGCGTGCTTGGTGAGTCCGCGGCGGGCAGGCCGTTCGACGGCACAGTCAAGCCGGGGACCACAGCCCGCATCCTGACCGGCGGGGTGGTGCCCGACGGCGCCGATTGCGTGGTCATGGTCGAAGACGTGAAGGTCGATGGCGAGGTGGTCATAGTGCCGGCGCCGCTGCGACCGGGCAGCAACTTCCATCAGCCCGGCGCGGATCTTCGCGCCGGGGAGCTTGTGGTCTCGGCGGGCACGCAGCTCGGCGCTGCCGAAATCGGACTGGCCGCCGCGCTGGGTTTCCCGCGGCTCCCGGTGCACCGGCGGCCGCGGGTGGCGCTGATGTCGACAGGCGATGAGCTCGTCGAGGTGGGGCAGAAGCCAGGGCGTGGGCAGATCGTCGACTCCAACCGCTGGGCCCTTCTCGCCGCTTTGCGGGATGCAGGCGTCGAGGTCAAGGGGCTCGGGATCGCTCCCGACGAGCCGGAGGCGCTCCGCAAGCTCGTGATCGACGCCCTGAGCGAGGTGGACGTCCTTGTCACGTCGGGTGGCGTGTCGGTGGGGACCCACGACCATGTCAAACCGCTGCTCGAGTCGCTGGGAACCGTGCACGTGGGACGGGTCAAGTTGAAACCTGGCAAGCCTTTTACGTTCGCGACCTTGCCGGTTAACGCCCCTGTCCCCGACCGGCTGTCTGAGGGGGGAGCTCCCCCCTTGGGGCGCGCGGCCTGGCGGAGCCAGCTCCCGGCGCACCCCCCCGCCGGAGGGGGGAGGGACAAGCTTGCGTTCGGGCTTCCTGGCTTCCCCGTTTCCTCGCTCGTCACGTTTGAGGTGTTCGTGCGGCCCGCCTTACGGAAGATGCAGGGTTTTGCGAGCTTGCAGCGGCCGACCCTGCCAGTGCGCCTTGACTACGACGCGCGCGCGACGGCGGATCGCACTGAGTTTCAGCGAGTCACCTTGAAGCGCGATGGCACGGAGCTTGTGGCGCAGACGACGGGCTCCCAGTCCTCCTCAAGGCTAATGTCGCTGGCGGGAGCGCACGCGCTTGTGCGCATCCCGCCAGGCGATCGGGGGATCAAAGCCGGATCGATTGTGGAGGCGGTGATCCTCTCCCTACCGTGACTCGTCGTCGCGGCGGTTCTTGTCGACTTCCTCGCGGACGTCGGCCTGGATGTCGCGAACTGCACGCTTGGCGTTGCCTGCAGTCTGCCTCGCCTTGCCTTTGAGCTCCTCGCTCTTGTCGCCGGTCACCTTGCCCTTGATCTCTTCCGCTTTGCCTCGAACCTGGTCTTTCATGCAGCTTTCCTCCAGAAAATTTGGATCTAATAGGACAACGCGCCCAGGTATACAAAGCACGCGGTCGCGAACGTCGGCGCGACGGTCGCGACCTCGTGGCTGAGACGACCGGGTCTCTGTCGTCATCGCGACTGATGTCGCTGGTGGGTGCGCACGCGCTCGTGCGCATCCCGCCAGGCGATCAGGGCATCAAGGCCCGGTCGATCGTCGACGCGCCGATCCTGTCGCTACCGTGAGTGCGGCTCGCCCCGAAGCCTGTCGGCTTCCTTGCGTGCGTCGCCCTCGACGTCGCTGACGGCTCGCTTGGCGTCGCCGGCCTTCTCGCCCATCTTGTGCTTGAGCTCATCGCCGTCCTCGTGCACTTCGCCCCCGACGTCGCGAACGCCCCGCTTGACGTCGCCCGCCGCCTCCCCCGCCTTGCCCTCGAGCTCCTTGCCGTCTTCTTCGACCTTATCTTCGATCTCGTCCGCCTTGCCGTGTACGTCGTCCTGCATGCTGATGTCCTCCTAGGATTGAATCTAATGCGGTAACGCGCGAAGGTGGTCGAAGCACCGCTTCGAACGTCCGTTCGCTTTAGAATTAAAGGGTGCCCAAGCCCTCCCGCTTTCGTGTCGACGCACCCTTCAAGCCGGCAGGCGACCAGCCTGAAGCGATCGCCGGGCTGGTCGAAGGCGTGCAATCGGGTCTGACGCAGCAGGTCCTCCTCGGCGTGACGGGAAGCGGCAAGACCAACGTCATGGCCTGGGCGGTGGAACAGCTCCAGCGGCCCGTGCTCGTACTCAGCCCCAACAAGACGCTCGCCGCACAGCTGTGCGCCGAGTTCAGGCGCCTGCTCCCTGACAACGCTGTCGAATACTTCGTCAGCTACTACGACTACTACCAGCCAGAGGCGTACATCGCGCGCAGCGACACCTACATCGAGAAGGACTCGAGCCGCAACGACGAGATCGACCGCATGCGCCACTCCACCACGCAGTCGTTGGTGACGAGGCGCGACGTGCTGGTGGTTGCCAGCATCAGCTGCATTTACGGCATCGGCTCAGTCGAGGACTACATGGGCGAGTCGCTCAAGGTGGAGAGGGGGCAGACGATCAGGAGAGAGGTCTTCCTCCGAAAGCTCACCGAGATGCTCTACGAGCGCAACGACTACGACCTTGCCCGTCTTCGCTTTCGCGTGCGCGGCGACGTCGTCGACCTCGTCCCTTCGAACGAAGAGAAGGTGTACCGCGTCGAGTTTTTCGGCGACGAGGTGGAGCGCATCCAGGAGCTCGACGCGGTGACCGGCGAGATCCTTGGACCGCGCGACGAGTTCACCATCTTCCCGGCCTCTCATTACGTGACGCCTGCGGACAAGCTGCGGCTCGCCATGGTCGACATCGAGGCGGAGCTCGAGGAACGCTGCAAGTGGTTCGAGGATCACGGCAAGCTGCTGGAGGCTCAGCGCCTGCGCCAGCGCACGAACTTCGACCTCGAGATGCTGCGCGAGACCGGTACGTGCGCCGGAATCGAGAACTACTCGAGGCATCTCACCCGCAGGCAACCTGGCGATGCTCCCTACACCCTGCTGGACTTCCTTCCCGAAGACACGCTGATCTTCGTCGACGAGTCGCACGTGGCGGTGCCTCAGATCGGCGGCATGCTGGGCGGCGACCGATCACGAAAAGCGGCGCTCGTCGAATACGGTTTCCGGCTGCCCAGCGCGTTCGACAACCGCCCGCTGAGCTTTGACGAGTGGGAGGAGCGGGCGAGCAAGGTCATCTATGTATCGGCTACGCCAGGGGACTACGAGATGAGGCGCTCGCAGCGCACAGTCGAGATGGTCGTGAGGCCGACAGGGCTTGTCGATCCGACAGTCGAGGTGCGGCCAACCGCGGGCCAGATCGACGACCTGCTGGCCGAAGTCAAAAAGCGCGCGGAGCGAGGTCACCGTTCGTTGGTGACCACTCTCACCAAGCGCTTTGCGGAGGACCTCGCCGACTACCTGCGCGAATATGGCGTGAAGGTCCGCTACCTCCACTCGGAGCTTGACGCGATGGAGAGGATCTCCGTCCTCACTGACCTCCGCACGGGCGCTGTCGACGTCGTGGTTGGAATCAACCTGCTGCGTGAAGGCCTCGACCTCCCTGAGGTGGCTTTCATCGGCATCCTCGACGCCGACAAGGAGGGCTACCTGCGCGCCTTCAGGTCGTTCATCCAGACCATCGGCCGTGCGGCAAGGAACGTCGATGGCCACGTCGTGATGTACGCCGACAAGATCACCGACTCGATGCGCCGGGCGATCGATGAGACGGAGCGCCGGCGCAACCGGCAGATCGCCTACAACGCCGAAAGGGGCATCACGCCGGAGACGGTGAAGAAGGCCATCTATGCGCTCGACATCAAGGAGAAGGACCTGCAGGCGGACGCCATCGAGCTGATGGCCGGGGCCGGCGTCCCGCGCGAAGACCTGCTTGCGATAGCGCGCGACCTCGAGAAGGAGATGCGCCGCCTTTCCAAGGAGCTGCAGTTCGAGGACGCCGCGCGCGTGAGGGACCGCATCATCGCGCTGCGCAAGCGACTCTCCGGTGAGGTGACTGGCAAGGAGGACGACGCTGACGTCGCGCTGGCGATTGCAGCCGCGCCCAAGCAGAAGACCACAGTCCGGGGTTGGGACGCGCGCCGCGGGCGCGGCCAACGACGATAGGCGTGGCCAACGTCCGGCGGGCAGCCGAGCTGCTGGCTGCGGCGCCGGCGGGCTGGATGGAGACGCTGGGGGCGCGAATCACTGAGTCAGAGCCTGGGCGCGTAGTGCTGGAGCTGGAGGCCGGGCCGGAGCATCGCCACGGTGGCGGTGTTGTGCAGGGCGGTGTGATCACGCAGATAGCCGATGCCGCCATGGGCATGTCGCTGGCCACGCTCCAGGAGGACGGGCTATGGAACACGACCATCGAGCTGAAGATCAACTTCCTGCGCCCTGTCGTCTCGGGACGCCTTCGCGCGGTGGGTCGAGTCGTTGAGATGAAGCAGACCCTCTTGTTCAGCGAGGCCGACGTGCTTGACGACAAAGGCAGGCTGGTGGCGAGGGCCTCGTCGACCTGCATGCCGGTGCCGGAGGGCGAGGGCCGTGAGTGACGTCGCCCACGCGCCTTCACGGGCCTGGGCGTGGATGGGCATGGAGCTGGTCGAAACGGGGGAAGGGTCGGCGACCGTCGAGATGAAGGCAACCGAGGACATGGCCAACATGTCGGGTTTCGTGCACGGGGGGATGATCAGCACCCTCGCCGACTCGGCTATGGGAAGATCGTTGAGAACCCTCACGCCGGGCGTCACCCGCGCGATGAGCTTCGACCTCAAGCTCAACTTCATCAACGCTGCAAGGATCGGTGAGACGCTGCGAGCCACCGCTCACGTGATCCACGCGGGTCGCCGCACGATAGTCGCCGAATGCCGCGTCGAAGGTAAGGACGGAAGGCTCGTCGCCACCGCGAGCGCCACGTTTGCAGTAACCAGGGAAAAGGAATGAATCGGTTAACTCGAATAACGCCCCCCTCACCAGTCTCCCCCCTGAAGGGGGGAGAGGACAAGGAACGGACTTAACCTCATGCCAACCGATCAGATAACCATTCGGGGAGCGCGCGAGCACAACCTCAAGAACGTCACGCTGACGATTCCGCGCGACAAGCTCGTCGTCTTCACGGGGCTATCGGGGTCCGGGAAGTCCTCGCTCGCCTTCGACACGATCTACGCGGAGGGCCAGCGCCGTTACGTCGAGTCGCTCTCCTCGTACGCAAGGCAGTTCCTCGGCCAGATGGAGAAGCCCGATGTCGACACCATCGAAGGTCTGTCGCCAGCGATCTCGATCGATCAGAAAGGCACGTCGAAGAACCCACGCTCCACCGTCGGCACCGTCACCGAGGTCTACGACTACCTGCGCCTCCTGTACGCACGCATTGGAGTGCCGCACTGTCCTGTGTGCGGTCGCGAGGTGCGCAGGCAGACGGTCGACCAGATGGCCGACCATGTCGAGAAGCTGGACAAGGGCATGCGCGTGATGGTGCTCGGCCCTGTCGTCAAGGGCCGCAAGGGCGAGTACCGCTCGCTCATCGAGGACGTGCGAAAGTCGGGCTTCGTGCGAGTCCGCGTGGACGGCAGCCTCTACGAGCTGGGCGAGAAGATCCCGCTCGACAAGAACAAGAAGCACGACATAGAGGTCGTCGTCGACAGGATCGTCGTTGGCCCCGACCAGCGAACGAGATTGGTCGATTCGATCGAGACCGCCGCCAGGCTGGGCAGCGGCTCCGTGGTGGTCGTCCCCGAAAAGGGCGAAGAGATCCAGATGTCACAGGACTACATGTGCCCTTACGACGGGACCAGCGTGCCCGAGCCAGAGCCTCGCAACTTCTCCTTCAACAGCCCGCATGGGGCGTGCCCTGTGTGTACAGGGATCGGCTTTCAGCTTGTCGTCGACGGCGACCTTGTCGTCCCCGATCCTTCTCTCTCGCTCCGAGAGGGCGCGATCGCGGCGTGGAGCAGGTCGCAGTTCTTCTATCCCGAGCTGCTCGAAAGCGTCAGCAAGTACTTCGGCATCGACATGGACAAGTCGTGGTCGAAGTTGAGCAAGCAGCATCGCGACGCTTTGCTGAATGGCACCGGCGACCGCAAGATCCGTTTCGGCTACAAGAACCAGTACGGCCACGAGCGCTGGTACGAGGCGCCGTTCGAGGGAGTGGTCGCCAACCTGCAGCGCCGCTACCACGAGACCGAGTCCGATTTCCTCAAGGCCGAGCTCGAGCGCTACATGGCTGACAAGCCATGCCCTGCATGCAAGGGCCAGCGCCTGAAGCCGGAGTCTCTCGCGGTGACGGTGGCCGCCCAGAACATCGCGGAGGTGTGCAGGCTGTCCATCAGCGCGGCGATCAACTTCGTCGACACCCTCGAGCTCACGGACCGCGAGCAGCTGATCGCCCGCGGGATCCTGAAGGAGATCCGGGAACGCCTCCAGTTCATGATCGACGTCGGTCTTGAGTACCTGACAGTCGAGCGGCCCGCGAACACCCTTTCAGGCGGCGAGTCTCAGCGCATCCGTCTCGCGACACAGATCGGCTCCAAGCTGATGGGCGTCCTTTACATCCTTGACGAGCCTTCCATCGGCCTGCACCAGCGCGACAACCGCCGCCTCATCAACACGCTGATCCGCCTCCGCGACCTTGGCAACACGTTGATAGTCGTCGAGCACGACGAGGAGACCATCCGGTCGGCCGACTACATGGTCGACATCGGCCCTGCCGCGGGCGAGCACGGCGGTCAGATCATCGCTGCGGGCACCGTCGAGGAGGTGCTGAAGGACCCGAACTCGATCACTGCAGCCTTCCTCCGCGGGGATCGCGAGATCCCAGTCCCGCCGAAGCGCCGCAAGGGCAACGGCAAGCAGCTCGTCATCCGTGGGGCGCGTGCGAACAACTTGAAGGACGTCGATATCGAGATTCCGCTGGGCTGCTTCGTCGCCGTGTCCGGCGTCAGCGGTTCGGGCAAGTCTTCGTTCGTGACCGACATCCTGAGCCGCAAGGTGGCGCAGTACTTCTACAAGGCGAAGGACAGGCCTGGGGCCCATCGGGCGATCGAAGGCCTCGAGAACCTCGACAAGGCGATCGACATCGACCAGTCGCCCATCGGGCGCACGCCCCGCTCCAACCCCGCGACATACACGGGCATGTTCACCTACATGCGCGACCTGTTCGCCCAGCTCCCGGAGGCGAAGATGCGCGGCTACAAGCCAGGGCGGTTCAGCTTCAACGTCCGCGGCGGGCGGTGCGAGGCGTGCCAGGGCGACGGGATCATCCAGATCGAGATGCACTTCCTGCCCGACGTGTACGTGCCCTGCGAGGTGTGTCACGGGACTCGCTACTCGCGCGAGGTGCAGGAGGTGAAGTTCCGCGGCCACTCGATCGCCGACGTGCTCGAGCTGACAGTGGACGAGGCGCTCGAAGTGTTCGAAAACGTACCGCGGATCAAGACCAAGCTGGCCACCCTGCGAGATGTGGGCCTCGGCTACATTCGCCTCGGCCAGCCGGCGACACAGTTGTCGGGAGGCGAGGCGCAGCGAGTGAAGCTCTCAGCCGAGCTCTCGCGCAGGGATACAGGGCGCACCCTCTATCTGCTCGACGAGCCGACCACCGGCCTTCACTACGCGGACGTCGAGCGGTTGCTCGTGGTGCTGCACCGCCTGGTCGACCACGGAAACACGGTAGTTGTGATCGAGCACAACCTCGACGTCCTCAAGACTGCCGACTGGCTCATTGACCTCGGTCCGGAGGGCGGCGAAAAGGGCGGCTATGTCATCGCCGAAGGCACCCCCGAGCAGCTGGCGCGGATGCCCCTGTCGGCGACCGGTCAGTACCTGGGCCGGCTGCTTGCAAGGTCGGGCTCGGCGCAGAGAGCGAGGACTCAGCGGCCTGCCGCGCGGGCTCGAAACGGCCGCACCAAAGTCGCTGTCGGATAGCAGCCTGAGCAACCGACCACCAGGCTACCGCGCACTTCTGCGCGTACCAGGCTTTGCGCGCCTCTATGCCGGTCTGCTGCTCGGCCGCGTGGCAGGGACCATGTGGCTGCTCATCCTCGTCCTGTTCGTGCTGGAGCGATATCAGTCGCCACAGCTTGCCGGTATCACTGCATTCCTCGCGATTCTCCCCGGCCTACTCCTGGCGCCCCTCGCAGGTGCGCTTCTCGACAGGTACGGGCGCGCGCGACTCGTCGTGGCGGACTACTTGATCGCAGCTCTCGCCGCCGGCTTGATCGCTGGCCTTTCCGTAGCGCATGCACTGCCACCGCCAGTCCTTTTGATCATCGTCACAGTCGCATCGCTCACGAATCCACTGAGCAACGCTGGTGCGCGGTCTCTGTTTCCGATGCTGGTGCCCCGGCCGATGTGGGAGAGGGCAAACGCGCTCGACAGCAGCGGGCATGTCATCGCCAACCTCCTCGCGGCGCCTCTGGCCGGAGTGCTGGTTGGCTTTATCGGCGGCGAGTGGGCTCTGACGGCAGCGGGTGTGGTGTTCGTCGCCGCAGCGGTTGTCATGCTGCGGCTGCCCGAACCTTCCGGCACGTCACGCGCCGAAGGCTCGGTCCTGCTGAATGCCTGGCGGGGCCTCGCTTACGTCGCGCGCAATCGCTCATTACGTGGCCTTGCTTTGACACTCAGTGTTCTCAACGTTGGCAGCGGCGTGCTCTACATCGGTTTGCCGGTCCTTGTCCTCGGCCGCTTGCACAGTGGGCCCACAGTTGTCGGCTTCCTATGGGGGGCGATGGGAGCCGGCGGTCTGATCGCCGCTTTGGTTACAGGTCGCATGTCGACCCAGGGTCGCGAGCGACAAATAATTGTTGCAACCACTCTGCTGAGCTGCGCCGCCATCGCTGTCCTGCCGCTTGCCGGCAGTCTCGCGGTCGTCGCAGCTGCCGTGATCGTCCTCGGCGTGGCCAACGGGCCAATGGACATCGCGCTCTTCACGCTGCGCCAGCGGCGCACCGATCCTGCCTGGTTTGGAAGGGCGTTCGCCGTTTCTATGTCGGTCAACTACATCGGCAGCCCCATCGGTTCCGCGCTGGCTGGTCCGCTGATAGCGTGGTCGCTGAACGCGGCGCTGTGGGCGGCGGTCGCGGTCAGCCTCCTGGCGGCTTTGTTCCCGCTGCTCATGATCCCGGAACACGATGACGTACCAAGCCCTGTGATTTAGGGTGGCGGCATGAGCCTTCGCTCACGGGCATTGCTGGCGGTCGCACTCACCATCGGCTTCTACGTCCTTGCCCTGGGGTTGATTGCCGGACTCGTCGCGATCCTCTTCATTCCTGACGTGCCGGGGAGGGTGATCGGATTCTGCGTGTTCGGCGCCATCCTGATCGCGGTTGCCATCATTCCGCGGCCGAGCCGGTTCAGTCCGCCGGGCCCGCTGCTCAATCCTGCGGGCCAGCCACGGCTGTTCGCCACGCTGGACGAGGTGGCCCGCGCGGTGGGGGAGGCGATGCCGGCAGAGGTCTACCTCACCCCCGAGGTCAACGCGGGTGTTCTCCAGCGCGGCCGTCGCAGGGTGATGGTGATCGGCCTGCCCCTCATGCAGATCATGACCGTCTCCCAGATGCGCGCAGTCCTGGCGCACGAGTTCGGCCACTACTACGGTGGCGACACCAAGCTCGGCCCGTGGGTTTACCGGACGCGCGAGACGATCGAGCGAACGCTGCGCACGGTCTCGAGGCAGGGAGCGCTGCTGCAGCTTCCATTCCTCTGGTACGGCCGGTTGTTCCTCCGCGTGTCGCAGGCCGTCTCGCGCCAGCAGGAGTTCGCAGCCGATCAACTTGCCGCTCGCACGGTTGGCGCCAAGCCGATGATTGACGGGCTCCGCAACCTCGCGCGAGGATCAATCGCCTTTGACGCTTACTGGCGCCAGGAGGTGGTGCCGCTGGTCGAGGCTGGTTTTCAACCGCCTGTGGCCGAGGGATTTACGCGATACATGGCCGAGCCGGCGATCGTCAAGGACGTGGCGGCGGCGACAGCCAGGCGGCTGGCCGAGGCGCGCACCGATCCTTACGACAGCCACCCTCCCGACGCCGAGAGGATCGCAGCCCTCCAAGCGTTGCCCGCGGGACCCGATTACAGCGATGAGCCCGCGGCAGTGACGCTCGTCGACGGGGTCGAACTACTCGAATCGGTGCTCCTGCTGGGGATCCTGAGGCCCGGGCTTCAGCTGCGGAGCATCAGCTGGGCCGACACGGGGACAGTCGCGCTATTGCCTGGCTTGCGTGAGAGGGTGCGCCGCCAGGCTGGGCTCGTCGGCAATTACACGATCGGCTGGCTGCCCGAGCTTCTCAAATATGCGGACCGGCTCGGGATGTCGGAGGCAAAGGCGGCGGGCACCTCAGTCGGACCGGAGCAGGCGCGCTCGCTCGGGGTCGGCCTCGCGGGAGCCGCGCTCGCCAATGCTCTCGGGCAGAACGGATGGAGCGCCGAGTCGCTCCCGGGCCGACCCATCGTGATGCGCCACGGCGATACCACCCTCGAGCCGTTCGCCGAGGTCAACAGGCTGGCGCGTGGAGAGGTCGACGTCGACACGTGGCAGCGGCGGTGCTGGGAGCTGGGCATCCGCGATTTTGGCTTGATGCCAGCCTGACGGTCCTACCTGGCGCGACCGCCCCCACCTGGCCACGCTAAAGCCGTGGCCTGTCCTCCCCGCCGACAGCGGGGAGGTGACTTATTTAACCAAGCAGGCCAATGATCGTGATGATGCCCCCGATTACGTTCAGGACGATGCCGACGATGCCGCCGATCATCCGACCGCGCTGGATGGCGCGGATGCCGTAGTAGAGGCCGATCAGGGGCAGGAAGAAGAAGATGCGGTTGAAGACGAACGGCACGATGATTGACACCACCGCCAGGCCGATCGACCACAGGGCGTCACCGCTGAACTGGGACATGAGTCCCACGCCTGCTCCTACCGTCGCTGTGGGGAGGTAGGGCGGCGGCACCGGGCCGGGTGCGCCTGCCTGGCCTATGGGCGGGGGCTGGAACAGAGAGGACGCGGGAGGCTCTGACGGTGGAGGAGGCGGCGGTTCGAAGGGCGGGGGCGCCGGAGGCGGGTGCGAACCGGGCGGCAGTTCACTCATATCGGGCGAATCGTAACCGCCGGGACTGCGTTTTCGAGCTCGTTGCAAAACTCACGCCGGCCTCCGGAGCCACCCCGCGCACCACGAGCGCGGGGACCCCAAAAGGAAAGCCACCTTCCCGGCGAGCGGGGAGGCCATCGCCTAAGGCGCTGGGGTCGGGTTGAAGGAGCCGGAGCTGATCGCGAAGATGAACGTGCCGGCGATGAACAGCAGGTAAAGCAGGCCAATGGAACCTGCCACGAGCCCGCAGATCCATCCGGCCTGGGCCAGGCCTTCCCCGCTGAGGGTGCCGCCGCTGGCACGCACCCTTCGGAGCGCCATGCGCCCGAGGATCACCGCCGCGATGCCCAATCCGATCGCCGGTATGCCGTAGCAGCAGATTCCCGGGAAGGCGGCGATCCCGAGCACGAGAGCAGTGATCGCCATCCCGTCGGTGCGGGGCTGGTAGCCATAGCCGGCGCCCGGTGCGTAGCCAGGCGGCGGCATTGTCGGCGGTGGCGTATATCCGGAAGCGATGCCGCCCGGAGGCGGTATCTCGGGCGGCGGCGGAAGGTTGCCTGGAGGCGGATCAGATGGAGGTGGCGGGGGTGGGGGTGGCGGGATCTCCGACAAGCTAGCCGCCCCTCGAGATCGCGCCGAACATCCCGGTCAGGATCGCCATCACAAGGCCGAAGAAGAAGACAAAGACCAGCCCAAGGATGGCGATATGGATGTAGCCGATGACCATCCCGGCGACCGCGAAGCCCGAACCTCCCTCACCGGTCTGCTTGATCTGGTTGCGCGCGACATGACCAGCGACGATGGCGATGAGGGCAAGGGTGAAGCCTCCGAGAAACGGGACGATGTGGCCGAAGAACGAGAGAATGCCTGCCACCAGGCTCACCACCGCCAAGGTGTTGTTCGGCGGGGCCATGGAGAGAGCGACCCCTGGCCCGACCATCGGGACCGTCGTCGAAGGAGCTGCCTGCTGCCCGGCGATCTGGGTGGCTGGTTGGGCCCTTGGCAGCTCGCTCGGCGGTGTGCTCATCGGCGCCAGTCTACCCTTGATTTAATGGCAATCACCCAGGAAGAGGCGGTCAAGCGGCGGCTTCGGGCGGTACCCGACGGGCCTGGCGTCTACCTGTTCCGAGACCAGCGGGCCGAGGTCATCTATGTGGGCAAGGCCTTGCGCCTGCGCGACAGGCTGCGTTCCTATTTCACACCCGGATATGGCGAGACCGCGCGCGTCTCGGAGCTGGTCAGGAAGATCTATGACTTCGAGTTCGTCACGACCGCCAACGAGGTCGAGGCCCTCGTCCTGGAATGCAATCTCATCAAGAACTACAGGCCGCGCTTCAACATCCGCCTCAAGGACGACAAGAACTACCTCTACTTGAAGCTCCCCGTCACGGAGGAATACCCGCGGGTGCATTACTCGCGGCGGGTCCAGAAAGATGGCGCCCTCTACTTCGGGCCATACACCTCGGCGCAGTCGCTGCGCGGCACCGTGAAATCGATCCGCCAGCTGCTGCCATTCCGTACGTGCTCGGACGAGATCTTCAAGCAGGGCAAGGTGTGTCTCGACTTTCACATCAAGCGATGCCCGGGCCCGTGCGAGCGGAGGATCAGCGCCGAGGATTACAAGGCGCGCATAAACGAGGTCGCGCTTTTCATGGAGGGCCGCTCAGACGTCCTGGTGCATCAGCTCCACGACAAGATGGACGGCGCTGCGAACCGGCTGGATTTCGAAAACGCCGCGCGCTACCGCGACCAGCTGCAGTCGATCGAGCGGATCGCCGACCGCCAGAAGGTGCTCGTCCACGGGCGCGACGACCAGGACCTCATCGCATACGCCCGCAGCGGAGGGGAAGTTTTCGTCGAGGTCGCTTACATACGCCAGGGAAAGATGGTCGGCCACGACGGCCATCCGCTCGACGGCGCGGCCGATGCCACTGAGGCGGAGGTGCTCCGGGGCTTCGTCCTCCAGTACTACGCGAGCGCCACGCACGTGCCGCGGTCGGTGATCCTCCCCGGCCAGCTGGATGAGCCGGAGCTCATGACAGGGTGGTTGGCTCAGAAACGCGGCGGTCCGGTGACCATCGAGGTTCCCCAGCGCGGTCGCAAGCGTGCGCTCGTGACCCAGCTCGCGGAGACCGCGGCGCAGGAGCTCGAGCAAATAAGGATCCAGGCCGACTACGACAGGAGCCGGACAGAACCGATGCTCGCCGCGCTTGCCGAGGCGCTCGACCTCGAGATTCCGCCGAAGCGGATCGAGTGCTACGACATCTCCAACATCCAGGGCGACTCGGCGGTGGGGGCGATGGTCGTGTTCGAGGATGGCCGCCCTCGGAACGATCACTACCGGCACTTCAAGATCAAGTTCGTGCCGGGTCCCAACGACTTCGCGATGCTGCAGGAGGTCCTGCGCCGGAGGCTCGAGAGGCTGGAGTCGGCCCAACGACGCGAGGACGCTGATGTCGTCGGCGATCGCTCTTTCACCAGCCGGCCTGACCTGATCCTCATCGACGGCGGCAAGGGGCAGCTGAGCGCTGCCCTTGAGGTGTTGGAGTCGGCAGGCTATGCGGACATACCCACGTTCTCGCTGGCCAAGGAGCGCGAGGAGATCTTCGCGCCTGGCCGCGCCGAGCCGATAGTGCAGGAGAGGAACTCGCCTGGGATGTTTCTCGTCCAGAGAATCCGCGACGAGGCGCACCGCTTCGCCATCACGCACCACCGCAAAGTGCGCTCGCGCAAGGCGCTCACGTCGCCGCTCGACTCGGTCGAGGGCATCGGTCCCGCGCGCAAGCGCGCCCTCCTGCGACACTTCGGCTCCGTGCAGGCGATACGCGAGGCTGCGGTCGAGGACATCATCGCTGTGGGCGTCCCGGAGCGACTGGCCAAGAGGCTCAAGGAAAGTCTTTGACGCTGGTCATCGTCGGAGGGACGACCGAGCCTCAGCTCGAGGAGGCCGTCGGCGTGTTTCTCGACACGGGTTTCCAGCTCGCTCGCTGGCTTTCGCCATTCGATGACGCGGACGGCGTGCTGCCGCTGCGCGGCGATGGAGCCGCGGTGCTCAAGGATGCTGACGCTCGCGGCATCAGATACGTGCTCGTGCACGTCGGCTCGAGCGATGGCAAGTCGGGCGGCAGTCATGAGCGCGCGCACCATCGCGTCGACGTTCCCCAGCTGCGCGAGCTGGCGCAGCAGCTGAGATCGCGCGAGAGGATGCTGATCACCTGCCTGGCCTTCGGCTACAAGAAGGGGATCCCCGATGGCGCTGCCTGGGTGGTGGACGTGAGGCTGCTCGACAACCCTTACTGGGTGGAGGAGCTGCGGCCGCTCGACGGTCGCGATGCGCGCGTGAGCGAATACGTGCTCAGCCAGCCGCCGGCGCGGGACTTGCTCGACAACCTGGAGCGCACCCTCCGCGCGGCAATTCCGCACTATCGCGAGCGTGGTCGTTCCCAGCTGGTGGTCGCCTTCGGCTGCACCGGCGGGCGCCACCGCTCGGTCGCGATGGCGCGCGAGATGGCTGCCCGCCTGGACAACCTCGAAAACGCCGACGTCGAGTTCATCGCGCGCGAATTGGACGGTTGAGCCTGGTAACGCCCCTCTCCCCAGCCCTCTCCCCCTGGGGGGAGAGGGGGTGACGCGCGCGCTTGTGTTGGGCGGCGCCGGCTTTGTCGGCGTAGCTGCGTGCAAGGAGCTAATGCGTCGTGGGGTGGAGACGATAGCCGCTGGACGCAAGGAGCGGCCGTATGGCGTCTTCACCAGCTACGTCGCGTTCGATCGAACTGACGAGGATCAGCTCAAGCGCGCGCTTGCGGAGGTCCAGCCTGACGTGCTGCTCGATCTCGCGTGCTACCAGCCCGCGGAGATTGAGGCTGCGATCCGCACGTTCAAGGGCGATCGCTACGTCTTCGTTTCCACAGGCGTGTATCCGAATCTCAACGGGAAACCGGCGCGCGAGGAGGATTTCGTTCCCCTCGCCGGCGATCC
>DAIUFK010000035.1:0-22109 GCA_036844615.1 Candidatus Dormiibacterota bacterium
CTCAAGAACTTGCGAGACCGTGGTTACTCGTCCTCGATCTGGTTGTACATCAGGCAGAGGTCCAAAAAAGGCTCGAGCTGCTTTTTTGAGTTGCGGCACACAATCTGAATGTCTGAGCGCATGTAGCGCTGGGCTTGATTGCCACAATGAAAAACTCTGGAATCATGCGCCACACGGGTCAGAACCACCTTTTGGTCAGAATGACCTACCCGATTTCGGCGAGATCTAAGTCGATCGCATGACCAGCACAGCAAAGGCCACGTAGCCGGCGGCAAATGCCAGTCCTAGTGCTCCACCCAAGACTGCAGTGAGGGAGGCCAGCCACCAGACCTTTTTCCTGCGCCATGTCCAGGCGCCCAGCCCTATAGCTGCGAAGGCCGGGAGGAAGCCGAGCAAGGCGGGAGCGGGAAACGGGAAGGGATCCGTCTTCGCCAGAGCGACCCATGCGAAGAGGAAGATGCTTGCAAAAGCGGCACTGATTAGGCTCAGCACGCCAAGGCAGCTGAGGCCAATTCGCCAACCGCGCGCCCCTCGTGGTCCAGGAGCCAAGGATTCGAGCCGCTGAGTCATCGCGGCGTTATGCGTAGGTGCGACGCGGCTAGCAATCTGGTGCTATTGGCCACTGCTGATAGGTTCCGCTGCCACCACGCGCCGCGTTCGCGGTAAGAAGTACAGTCGATGCCGAGCCGGGGTGAGCACGCCGTAGGCTTTGCCGCTCACCCAGAACCGCTGATCGCCCACCACCCAGTAGAAAGTCCAGAGAGGCAACGGGGGTAGGTACGACACCGGTCTCATGTTGGTTACCTCTACCGACGGCTGAACAAGCCCTTCGACGCTTGAGACAATGCCCGCATTGAGGTCTTGCGACAGATTGAACGCGACCACGGCGTTGTAGCCGCCAAGAAACAATATGAGTGCCGCGAAGATGAGCGCCGCCCAAGCCAGCTGGTAGCCGATGCCGATTACGAAGGCAGTAGCCACGCAACCGGCGGCCAAAAGCAGGCACACTACCGCGCTTCCTCCGGCTCGGTACACGTGGTGTCGAAACCAAGAGGCGCGCTCAGACGCGGAGAGCCGACCGGCACGGTTGGCTTCGAGGTCCGCCTCGTTGAACCCAAGCGCGCCCGCCAGTTCTTCGTGATAGATAGGAAGGTCGACATACTCCGCGGGCACGTCAGAATTATCACGCGCGGCATCAAGAGACCAGGGAAATGAGTTGCTGCGCCGGTCTCAGTTAAATAGCCTCGGCCGAAAACGATCGGCTCGGCTTGCTGGTGGATCAGTCGAAGGTGTTTGGGGACATTCCTGACGAGAGATCACCGAATCCTGCTGTCATATATCAAGTCGAGCGTTGTCTCGTGGCCGATAACAATTGTGAGTTGCGGCCAGCGGCCGTACGTTTTCGGATCGCGTCCGTAATAGAGCTGCAGTGGCGCATAGCCGACCAACCGGACTTCGTACTTGCCAGGGCTCAGATCGATCCAGTAGCGGCCGTCGGGCCCGCTCGTGATGGACTGGACATGACCGGCGTCGGTGGACACGAATTGCACTTCCTTGTTGACTCCCGGAATCACCGAGTTGCCTAGGGGCGAAGCCGGCGATGCGCCAACGAGTCCGGAAACTCGACCTTCTCCCAGAGTGATCGGACCCGCGCACGATGTCACGGGTAGTAGAACCAAGACTGCAACAAGAAGCAGGCGCATGAACGTCCCAACGGCAACGTACCCCAAATCCGGCTGTGAGAGCCGTTCTACGGAACCCGAACGTCAATCAGTTGACGCATTAGGACGTTTATGGACGTTTCGAAATGCCGGTAAATCGTCCCAAGACGCCGTAGAAACGTCCCGCCTTGCCTGTTTCGCTTGATCAATGCCGAGGACCGAGGATCTCTATCAGTGGTTGCGCCCGGACGTCGGGACGACGGCCGAGCGCGGTGAAGGCTGGCGGCGGACGGCGGCCCAGCGCGCGTTTAGATGCGGCCCTGAGCGCGTGCGCGCACTCGTGCGCGCAACGCGGAGCGCGAGAGGCGCAGGGAGCACGCATGCGAGGGTGAGCGGATCGTCCACCAGGCGTCCACCGTGCGTCGGCAGGCGCTTACCGGCGGCCCGGTTGCAGCTCAATGGCGGCGGTCCGAGTCCCCTGACACAGGACCGCCAAAAACCACGCCGTCGCTTGAGCGGACTGCACGGAACGCGTAACACCGTGCCTTCCAGGGCGCTGACAGAAGCAGTTCAGGCTGCCTATTGCCGTCGTCAGCGCCACAGTTGGATGGAAGAAGGCCTAAGGCGCGTGCGTCCAGAACTGCCCGTGTTCGCCGAGGGCACGGTAGCGGTCTTGGCTCATTCGACACCTCGAGCTTGATCAAGCTCAAGGCCGCTGAGCTCCAGAATCAAGCCGCGATCCGCGGTTGGGATCAGCGCCGTCTTGCAAGGGCATGCGGCGCGAGCGAAGCAACTATCTCTAGGGCGATGAGCGGGCGTGGAGTGAGGCGGGCCACCCTACTTCGCATCTTGCGCGCGCTTCAAGACGCGCAACCAATTCCCGAGCTCGAAACACTCGTGGCAGATGTCAACACAGAGTCGCGCTGATCCTTCGCTCCTAGTCGTGGGCCAAAGTATTGGATCCGCTGGTGACAGAACTCGCCATCACGCCATTGGTCGGTTTGGCGCGCAGGTAGTAGCGCGCGATCGCCCCATAGAAGGTCAGGGAGATCAAGGTTATGAGGATGTCGAGCGCCGGCCGTCCCAGAGAAGGCACCAACCAGTACACGCCGCCAAGCGCCGCTGTGACCACGCCCGGGACCACCACGTACTTCCAGTTATCTGGCCAGCCCTGCGCAATCATCCGCAGCCCAAGTGGAATGGCCTTGGTCACCCTGCGCGTCGAGAAGGCCAGAGCCGGAACCACGAACGTACCCACGATCCCAACCACACCTATGTACGCGAACACGCCGATGCGACCACCGGGCGATCCGAGAGTATCGGCCGTGAGCAATCTCGTGATGGCCAGAGCTGTAAACACAACCAGTGCCGGTATCGATGCCAGACAGACCAGCCAGAAGTAACGGGCGACAAAACTCCATGTGAGGGAAATCAGCTCCCTCGGATTGGAGCTCTCACCGTCAAAGGCTCGCTGGTACCAAATCAGTTGGGTGCCAAGCCATCCAATCGCAAAAAAGCCAACAGGAAGGACGACGGCTATGGTCCAAAGCCCATAAGAAGGTAATTCAATGACGACGAGCAGCGCCGCGACGATGGGCAGGAGCGGAGCCTGCCGCCAGGCGGCTAAGGAGGATTTGACGTCGTCAACGAACCGATCCGAAGTTACTTGGATTCCGCTCATTGACTCATCTCTGGTCGACTAGAAGGCTCATGAGGGCGTCATATGCGTCTCCCGGCGTGAGGTGGCTATAGACCTGCTGGAT
Organism: Candidatus Dormiibacterota bacterium; assembly: GCA_036844615.1. Lineage (GTDB taxonomy): Bacteria > Chloroflexota > Dormibacteria > Dormibacterales > Dormibacteraceae > Palsa-872. The sequence goes on from DAIUFK010000035.1 coordinate 3,425, forward strand.
CATCCTGAGCGAACTGTGGCCGAGGATCTGCGCCAGTTGGATCGGGTTCATACCGCGCGACAGCGCCCAGGTTGCGAACGAGTGGCGCAAGAGGTGCGGATAAACGCGCTTCTCGATGCGGGCCTCCTTGCCGAGCGACCAGAGCGCCAGCTGGAGGCCTGCGATTGACAGAGGCGCATAATCGACTCGGTCGCGACGCTTCAACGTGAGGAAGACGTGCTCGTCGGGCCCACGGCCTCGAACGAGCCGCTGCAGTCGGCGGTATGTCGCCGGCGGTACCGGCACCAGCCTCTCCTGTGCACCTTTACCTTCCACCTTGAGCAGGTACTGCCGGTCACGCTGGATCAGGTCGCGCACGCATAGGCCGAGCAGTTCCGACGCGCGCAGCCCACTGTCGGCGAGGACTCGGACCATCAGCTTGTCGCGCTCAGTTTTGGCTGCGTCCTCGAGGCGCTCGATTTCTTCGCGGCTCAGGACCTCAAGGATGCGGCGCGGTAGCCGAGGCGTCTGTGCTCGTACCTTGCTGTCCAGCTCACCTTCGCGGCCAGCCCAGCCGAGGAACAGGTTGATGGCATTGAGGTAGCTCGCAACGGAAAATCGGGAGAGGGGACGGCCGGAGGGGCCGCGTTCGAGCAGCTCGGTCGAAAGGCGGTTCAGCGCCCGCTGATCAAGGTCTTTGAGCGACCCAATGCCCTCTCGCTCGCAGAACGGCACAAGCACTCGATTGAGCGCGTAGTGGTAGCTGGTGCGGATGGTCTTCGCGCTTAGCCCGCGCGCGCGACAATCGTTGAGGTAGTCCTCGACCAGGCGCGCGACGGGTGTCATCTGCGAGGTCGAAGGGGCTGGGCGAGTCCGGGTAGGCATCTCCGGGAAACCGTACCTCTATCTGGTTGCACGGTCAACATGTACAGCTCGACTTAACAGCCACATATCGAGGACTGTGCAAGGCTATGAAAAAAGGCCGGCTTCGTATTCGAAACCGGCCTCGGAAGGCTATGGGAAGTAGCCGAAAGCTCTACTCGTCCTCGATCTGGTTGTACATCAGGCTGTCCTGGATCTCGTACAGGGCGTCCATCGCCTCCATCACGGAGCCGGGCTTCGCCTGCGCCAGGACGGTGACCTCGGGCGACTCCTCGATCACCTTGTTGATCGCCACCGAAAGGACAGGCGGCATCAGCCTCTGGTCGGCCAGGTTCAGCATCTCGAGCTCGTTCAGGAGCTTGTCGATGTAGTGCATCTTGTTCCGGCGTGCGTACTTCGCCCGCTGAACGCGACGCTCGCGTGCGGTCAAGTGCTCGATGGCGCGGCTAGCCTGCTTGATCATGGTCATATTTCCCTCTCTGGGCGTAATTTTACGACCCCCAAATCTTTTGTCAAGATCTATATGTAATAAATGGTTCCCGGCTGTGCTAGCATCGCCGCCAGCGACCGGATGTGCCCACCATGATCGCCGGCCGTTCCACCCGCATGGAAGTCCTGGAGTTGCTCCGGCGAAAGGGACACGCCAGCGCTGAAACGATCGCAGCCGACCTCCACGTCACCCCCAACGCCGTCCGCCAGCACCTGACCAACCTCGAGCGCGACGGATTCGTCGTCAGTATCCCCGAGAAGAGTCGCCGCGGCCGGCCCTCCCTCCTCTTTTCGCTGACAGAACGGGCGGACTCCGTCTTCCCGAAGCGTTACGGCCAGCTCGCCACTATGGTGCTGCAGGAGGTGCAGGAGATGGGCGGCCCTGACGCCCTCGACGAGGTGTTCGAGCGCATGGCCACCCGACACGCCGGTGCGATCGCCCACAGCCTCGAAGGCCTCGAGTTTGACGAGAAGCTGCGGCGCGTGGTCGCCTGGATCGGACGCGCGGGCACCCTTGCCGAGCAGAGCGAAACCCCCGAAGGCGTCAAGGTGACCATCCACAACTGCCCGTTCCGCAACACGGCCCTCAAGTACCCGCAGGTGTGCACGATCACCCCCCACCTCATGTCCCAGCTGCTGGGCACCGCGGTCTCGCAGGCCGATTCCATCCATCGCCACGACCCCTACTGCTCATTTGTCGTCGCCCGCCCTACCGACCCTCACTAGTCTCCAGGTCGCCCAGGTCGACCGCCTGGCGCAGGAGCGCTTCGGCATCTCGGTGGACTGGTTGATGGAGGCGGCGGGCTGGCAGGTCGCCCGCTTTTGCCGCGGCCGCACTGCTGTTGTATGCGGAGTGGGAAACAACGCTGGCGACGGGCTTGCCGCCGCAAGACACCTCCATCGGTGGGGCCGGCTCGCCTCCGTGAGCTGTGTGGACGCGGGCCGGCTGCGCGGCGCAGCGGCGCGCGAGAGGGATGCGCTGGACAACCTCGGCGTCCTTGTCTCCGACGAGCTGACGCTCGGTGACGCGGAGATTGTCGTCGACGCCATCTTTGGGACGGGCCTGTCGCGAGCGCCCGAGGGCGATTTCGCGGCCTGGATCGACGCCATCAACGACTCGCGCTCCCTCGTGATCGCCGTCGATGTGCCCTCGGGCCTCGACGCCGACACTGGACTCGCCTACGCTCAAACTGTGCGAGCCCACACGACAGTGACGCTCGGCCTTGCCAAGCCCGGACTGCTCAAGGGCGACGGCCCGCGCCTGGCCGGAGAGATCTGGCTCGCGGACATCGGAGTGCCGCTGGAGGCCTACACCGAGCTTGGCATCGCGGTCCCTCAAGACCTCTTCGCCGAGGACGACACGGTGCGGTTGAAGTGAGTGCCCAGGTCGTCTGGGACCGAGGGATTTCGATCGCCGGCCATCGCATGTGGCTCGATCCCCTGGTGGTCAGAGCGTTCGCCTTCATCTCGCACGCGCACACGGACCACGCCCGCCGCCACAAGGAGGCGCTGCTCACGCCGCAGACACTTGCGCTTATCCCCGAGTCGCGGCGTCCACGCGGCTGGCGGATGCTCGGCTACCACGAACCGATGCGGCGCGGCCCGGCGACCGTGACGCTGCACCCGGCGGGACACATGCTCGGCTCGGCGCAGCTGCTGTTCGAGCACCAGGGCGCCAGCGTCCTGTACACGGGCGACATCAAGCTGCGCCAGCCGGGAGGCCTGCCAACCACCCACGTGCCGAGGGCGCATGTCCTCGTGCTGGAGAGTACGTACGGGCGTCCGCACTTCCGCTTCGGCGATCCAGACTCGACAGTCGAGTCAATTGCGCGCTGGTGCCGGCTGGCGCTCGACAGCCACGTGACCCCGGTCCTCCTGTGTCACGCCCTGGGCAAGACCGAGGAGATCATGCTCGCGCTGTCCGCCTACGGGTTCAGCTTTGCGCTCGAGAAGCGCTGCGTGCCCTGCGCGCGCGCATATGAGATGGCTGGCCGGTCGCTCCCAGCGTGGGTGGAGCTGAACGATGAGACGCCACCCGGCCGCGTTGTCATCGCGCCGCCTGCCGGCAAGGACGAGGTACGCAGGCTGGGCAGGTACAGGACAGCGCTCGTCTCCGGCTGGGCCAAGGATGCAGAGTTCGCGCGGATCTTCGGCGCCGACGCCACGTTTGACCTGTCAGACCACTGCGACTTCGACGAGCTCCTCGAGGTGGTGGAGCGCTCAGGCGCAGAGCAGGTCTACACGGTGCATGGCTACACGGAAGACTTCGCTCGGCACCTACGGAAGCGAGGCATCAAAGCGTCGGCGCTGGAAGCGACCGAACAGCTCGCTCTAGCGCTGTAAGAAACGAGTGCGGACTGTGGTCTGCATTCGAATCCAGCGCCGCAGGGTTGGCCGGGGTCTCCCCGGCCATGACTTTGTTCACTTTGCCTCCGCGCGTCGCGTGGAGAAACTAGCCCGGAATTAATCCCATCGAACACCTCCTTGGCTCGCCTAAGCGTCCTCCTAGACCAAGGTGGTGGTGCAGTGACCCCTTGAGATGGCTTCCGGGTTTTCCCTCGTCTTTTTAGCGCAACGCCCAGCCAGATCTGAGGTAGGCGCGGCGCAGGTCGGCGTCGGCGGCCGCGGCGTCACTGAGTCGCGTCAGCAGCAAATCGACCCAGGCCGTCAGGTGAACCGGAGGCTGGACCTCCAACGTCTCTTTTTTGCGAGCCACCCTGAAGACCCTGCCCCCCACGTCGACGGTCAGCTCGATGATCGGCCCGCGATTCCTATGCGGTCGCTTGGTCTTGGCGATCGGAATTTTCTCTGCCAGGTAGTCGAGCAGCTCGCCCGCATCCTCCTCATCGCTCATCGGCGCGTGGCAGAAGACGCAGCTTCCGTCGATGGGTAGGGCGGGTGCCTGGCACACCTGGCAGTTCAATCCGTGTAGCGCGTGATCGTCTGATCCTCGCGCCGCTTCTCCGCTTGATAAAGGGGGCAATCCTCGAAGTTGCGCACGCAGATCGGAGGGCTGTCGCTCAACGCGTACTTGCGCTTCGACTTTCGATCGACGTGGCAGTCGAATCTATACACCCGCAGAACCGAGCGACGTTCGTTCAGATACTCCTCGAGATAGGGACATCGACGCACGCGACTTACGATAGGCCACCGTGGAGCGACATGGCGGCATGCTCGACTTCGCGCGCGCGGGTGCCGCCATCGCCGCCACGCCCGCGACGTTGGAGAAGGCACGAATCCTCGCCGGCTACTTTCGTACTCTCGACGACGATGACCTGAGACGCGCCGCCGTCTTCATGAGCGGAAGGGCATTCGGGCCGTCGAAGCGCCGAACTCTCGGCCTTGGCTGGGCGGTCACCAGCAAGGTGGTCGAATCGATCTCGGGCCGCGAACCCGACGAGCTCCAGGCGATTTTCCGAAAGCATTCCGACGTCGGCGACTGGGCCGGCGAGGCCCTCGTAGGCAAGACCGAGGCCGAGGACGTTTCCCTCGCCGAGGTCGAGGAGACGCTCGAGGCGATAAGGACAGCGCGCGGCGCGGCCAAGGCGGCGCCACTGGACAAGCTGCTCCGCAGGCTTCACCCCGAGGCTGCGCGCTTCGTGGTCAAGATCATCTCGGGCGAGATGCGCATCGGCCTCAGCGAAGGCCTCGTCGAGGCCGCGATCGCGGAGGCATTCGGGTTGCCGGTCACGCAGGTCAAGCGCGTGCACCTGATCACCGGTGACATCGGCGAGGCCGCGGTTCGCTGCAAGCGAGGCGAGCTGGAAACGACGAGCGTCACCCTGTTCCAGCCGGTGCGCTTCATGCTCGCGAGCCCTGTCGAGACGGCGGCCGAGGCCTTCGAGAGGATGGGCGCGGACAAGGTCTGGACCGAAGAGAAGTACGACGGCGTGCGCTGCCAGCTCCACCACGAAGGCGGTCGCGTCGAGCTCTTCTCTCGCGACTTGAAGGAGACGACAGAAGCATTCCCGGAGCTGGCGGAGAGCGCGCCGCGCCTGGGTCACGCAGTCCTGTTCGACGGTGAGGTGCTGGCGCACCGCGACGGGAAGGTGCTGAGATTCTTCGAGTTGCAGCACCGTCTCGGTCGCAAAAAAGTCACCGCGGAGCTGCGTCAGGAGGTCCCTGTGGTGCTCGTGATCTTCGACCTGCTGCACCTCGACGGCCGCTCCCTGCTCGACGAACCTCTCGAGGCACGCCGGCGCCTGCTCGAAGGCCTCGGGGTCGAACCTCCATTTCTCCTCGCGCGTTTGGAAGAGGCGACAAGCCCTGACGACCTCGACAGGATCTTCGCGGATACTCGCGAGCGTGGCCACGAGGGCCTGATGGTCAAGGACCCTATGAGCCCCTACACGCCGGGCCGGCGCGGCCTTGCATGGTTGAAGCTGAAGCGCCCACTGGCGACGCTTGATGTGGTGGTGACTGCAGTGGAATGGGGGCATGGCAAGCGCAAGGGAGTGCTCTCCGATTACACGTTCGCGGTCAAGGACATGACCACGGGCCGCCTTGTCAACGTCGGCAAGGCGTATAGCGGGCTCACCGATGCGGAGATCGCCGAGATGACCAAGCGCTTTCTTGCCATCACGCTCGAGGACCGCGGCTGGGCGCGACTCGTGAAACCGGAGGTCGTGCTGGAGGTGGCGTTCGATTCGATCCAACACTCAAAGCGCCACGCCAGCGGCTACGCGTTGCGCTTCCCGCGAATCGTGAACATCCGCGACGACAAGCCTGTCGATGAGATCGACACGCGACAGCGGGTCGAGGAGCTTTACGAGCGGTACTTCGGAGGGAAGAGTGAGGCTGCGCTCGCGGAAGTTGCTGAGTCTGCGACGCCCCCCTTCCGGCCGGGCCTGCGGCCGGGCCGACCTCCCCACGGGGTGGGGAGGTGAAACTCACATTCATGGGGACTGCTGGGGCTCGGTTCATGGTCGCCAAGCAGCTCGCCGCATCGGGCGGCCTCTACCTGGAGGATGGGACGGCGCGCATCGCCCTCGACCCTGGGCCCGGGGCGATCGTGCAGTATGCCAAGCGGAAGGTCGACCTCACCAAGCTTGACGCCATCGTCGTCAGCCACCGCCACCTCGACCACTGCGGCGACGTCAACGTAATGGTCGAGGCAATGACCGAAGGCGGTTTCGCGCACCGCGGCAGGCTCTACTGCCCTTCGGACGCCCTTGACGAAGACCCCGTCGTGCTGCAGTACCTTCGCCGCTTCCCCCAGGAGGTGGTGCGCCTGCAGCCGGAAACGACCTACAGCGTCAACGGCCTCGAGTTCTCGACGAGCCCTCGCCACAAGCACCAGGTCGAGACGTACGGTTTCCGTTTCGGAGATCGTCTCGGCTGGGTCACCGACTCCGCGTATTACGACGGCATCGCCGAGCAGCACAAAGCCGACGTGATGATCATCCACGTCGTGCTTATGCAGTGCCGCGCCGAGCTGCCGCACCTGTGCCTTGACGACGCCGAGCGGATCATCCGCGAGGCCAAACCCAAGCTTGCGATCCTCACCCACTTCGGTATGACCGTGTGGCGCGCGCACCCCTGGGAGCTCGCCGCCGACCTCACGCAGCGGATCGGCATCGAAGTGAAGGCAGCGCGAGACGGCATGAGCCTCGACGTATGAGCCCTCAGCAGCGATTCCTCCTGCTCCTCATCCTGGTCGGCGCCCTCGCGACGATTCTGGGCCTGGTTTCGAGGCGGGCCCGCATGCTGCCCTACCCGGTGGTCCTCGCTGCGGCCGGTATCGCGGTCGGCCTGCTGCCGGGCGGAAGCTTCCCGCGCGTCGGACCCGACGTGATCCTGCTTGCATTCGTGCCAGGCCTGGTATTCGAAGCCGCGTTGACCTTGGACCTGCCGGAGCTAAAGCAGCGGATCGTCTCGGTGGGCCTCCTCGCCACGGTAGGGGTCGCATTGACTGTGGTGCTGATCGGCACTCTCACCCACTTGCTGCTCGGCTTCAGCTGGGCGAGCGGCTTCCTCCTGGGCGCCATCCTCTCGACCACGGACCCGATTGCAGTGGTCACCCTGCTGCGAAGGCTGAACGCCCCGAAGGGCCTCGCCGCGATCCTCGAAGGAGAGAGCCTTTTCAACGACGGCACCGGAGTGGCCGTGTTTACCGCCGTCCTGGCCACGATCCTCAGCGGCTCGCCGTCCTTTGCGGATGCGGGCCTTCGCTTCCTTGAGATCACAGTTGGAGGTACCGTGATCGGCCTGGCCATCGGCTTTCTCGGCCTTGCGCTGTTGCGATTTGCAAAGGACGCCCCGCTGGAGATCCTGGCAACGCTCGTCATCGCGTACGGGAGCTACGTTGCAGCCGACATCCTCCACGTATCAGGAATCGTGGCAGTGGTGGTCGCCGGCATCGTGGTCGCGCGATACGGAACCAACGCCGGTAGCCTCCACGGCCCTCAACTGCTCGGCTTCTGGAGCTTGCTTGCTTTCGTTCTCAACGCGATGCTCTTCATCCTGGTTGGAGCGGCGCTGCCGGCTTGGCAGCTGTTGCCGGTCGCCGGGCTGGTCGGACTGACCTTCCTCATCATGCTGGTCACGCGCGCTGTGCCGGTCTACGGACTCCTTGGAGTTGCAGCCCTGCGGCCCCCTCCCATCCCCTGGTCCTGGCGCCACCTCACGGTGTGGGCCGGGCTACGGGGCGCTCTATCGGTGGCGCTCGCGTTGTCAGTAGCGGAAGTCAGCGGTGTGGACACCCGCGTGTCGCTTGTCGCATATGGCGTGGTCCTGCTGTCGCTCCTCGTGCAGGGCTCGCTGACAGGTCCCATCACAAGCGCACTTCGCATCGAAAAGCCCGCGTGAAGGCTCAGCGATGGAGGTGGCGCGGCTCGGTCGCCCTTGTCGCGGTGGCGCTGGGCTTTGTCATCTACCCGCTCATTGAGGGCGGCAACGACGTGATCAACTCCGACTGGCCTGCATTCGCGACGGGAGGCAGGCTGATCGTCGAAGACCCGAGCCGTCTTTACGACTTCGACACGCAGCGCCGCGTCGAGCTGGAGGTCACCGGCGGCCGGAGCCTGGTCACGCTGGGCATCCAGGGCATCCTCCCGTTCCTGGCGCCCGCGTGGGTGGCGTTGCTGGCTGCACCGTTCGAGCTGCTGGGGACCGACCTCGGCGGGAGGCTGTGGATCCTCTGCGGCCTCGCAGCCCTCGCGCTCGGTCTCATCCTCGCGGTTCGTCCCCGCCCACCCAGCGCTGCCCTGCCGGCCTTTGCCTCGGTCCCGACGGCGTTGCTGCTGCTCAACGCCCAGCTCGACGGCTTCGTTGCGCTCGGGCTCGGCGCCGCGTTGGCTCTTTGGGCCCAACCCTTCCTGGCCGGGCTGTGCCTTGGCCTGACCCTGGTCAAGCCGCAGCTTGTCCTGCCGCTCGGCGTCGGGCTGCTGCTGACCCGTCACTGGCGCGTGCTCGCAGGCTGGGCAGTGGCAGGTGTGGTCCTGCTTGCCACATCCGCGGCCTTGAACCCGCGCTGGGTGTTCGAGTGGCTGCCCGCCCTGGGCGGCACAGTGCAGGCGGGTGCCCGCGAGGTCGACCTCGCGCACCTGGGGACGCTGCTGCCGCGCGCGTACCAGGGCTGGGCTGTCGCGGTCGTCTCGCTGATCGCCCTGGCTGCCGTGCTGTGGCTTGCCCGCCGGCGTACAGATGACATCAGGGCGGGAGCCGCCGTGCTCATCGCCGGCGGAGTGATGGTGGCGCCGCATGCGCTCCCCACCGACCTGGTGCTCGCGGCTGCCGCGCTGGCCATGTGGGGGAAGGCAGAGTGGCAGGACTGGGTGCTTCTGTCGGTTGGCGCCGCCATCGCCGCGCTCGTGCCGCCTCCATTGCCCACAGTGGTCGGAGTGCTTCTAGTGGGCTGGCTTTGCCTGCGAGCCGCCGGGCTTAGCGCGTGGCGGCGAGGACCGGCGCCGGCGTCTGCTGGATGAGCCCGTCGATCAGGCCGTAGGTCACAGCCTCTTCCGGGTTCAGGAAGTAGTCGCGGTCCGTGTCCCGCTCGACCCGCTCCAGCGGCTGTCCCGTGTGCTTGGCGATGAGGCTGTTCAGAACGCTCTTGATGCGGATGATCTCCCTCGCGTGAATGTCGAGGTCGCTTGCCTGGCCCTGAAGGCCCCTGCCTCCGATGAGCGGCTGGTGCATGTGGATCGTCGAGTTGGGCAGCGAGAATCGCCTGCCCTTCGCCCCAGCCATGAGGATCACCGTGCCGAAGCTCGCGGCCCTTCCGATGCAGACTGTCGAGATCGGCGAGCGCACGTACTGCATCGTGTCGTAGATGGCGAAGCCCGCGGTCACAGCACCACCCGCCGAGTTGACGTAGATCTGGATCTCTTTCTCTGGGTCGTCGGCCGACAGGTAGATGAGCTGCGCCACGACCAGGTTGGCCACGACGTCGTCGATGGGGCGCCCGATCAGGATGATTCGATCCTTGAGCAGGCGCGAGTAGATGTCGAAGGTCCGCTCGCGGTTGCCGCCCTCATTCTCGGTGACTGTCGGGATGTAAGCCATCGAAAGGAGCTTACGAGATATATTCGGGCGGTTGGTACAGGCCGCCGTGCAGCAGTTCGCCGGAGGGGGTTGGCGAGAGATTCGGTGGCCAGGTGGCCTAGATCCTAGGCGCCGACGAGCACCGGAGCGGAATGTATCCGGCATACATGTAGTGAGGAGCGGAGGCGGCAACGACGGAGATGGGCCGCATGGGCGCCGAAGCTCCGCCAATCCATCCTCCGGCGGACTGCTAACCCCTCACGAGTTCTTCGGCGGCCTGCGCAAAGGGGTCAAGTCGACGCTCCCGCCGGAGCTGCGTGGTTGCGAGACAGGCAGGGGCCACAGTCGCCTGCTCAAGCTCCACTACGGCAGGCCTGAGATCCACTTCGAGGCCTGGCACCACACCGGCGCCGGCAAGCTCGAGCTCGGGCTCCACTTCGAGGGGCCTGCCCGGCTGAACCAGGAGGCGTTCGATTTCTTCCGCCCGCGAATGGTCGAGATCAAAGCGAGCCTTCCTCGCGCGGAGCTCGAGCCCTGGGACCGCGGCTGGTCGCGCCTGTACGAGACGATGCCCGCCATCCAGCTGGACGAGCTCGTCCAGCAGACCGCAGTGGAAAGGTTCGCCGCCTACATCACGACGCTCCAGCCATTGGTCAATGTCTTCTGGAACCGTCAGACAACATAGGAGCGCAAATGGATCCACTCGAAGCCCGAAACCTGATGCCTCTCAGCGACCATTACATCCACTTCAACCACGCGAGCGTCTCACCTATGTCCCGGCGCAGCACCGCCGCCATCGAGCAGGTCGTCGAGGCGATGCTGAACGAGCCCTACCGCTCCGGCCGGACGCAGGAGGAGGCGGATCGCGTGCGTCATCTCGCGGCGCAGCTGATCAACGGCTCGCCCGACTGCGTGGCAATTACGCGCAGCACGGCGCACGGGATTTCGCTGCTGGCGCAGGGCCTTGACTGGAAGAGCGGCGATAACGTCGTCGGCGCGAAGTGGGAGTATCCGGCGAACGTCTATCCCTGGATGGCACTTGCTCCCGACGGGGTTGAGTACCGCCAGGCCGCGTTGGTCGGCGGTCGTATTCTGCCCGATGCGATCTTCTCACTGGTCGATGAGCGCACGCGGGTGGTGGCGCTCTCCCACGTCGAGTTCTGGAATGGCTTTCGTGTCGATGTCGAGGCGATCGGCGCGGAGTGCAGGCGTCGCGGCATCGTCTTCGCCGTCGACGTGATGCAGAGCGTGGGCGCCCTTCGTGTGGACGTGGGCAGGATGCCCATCGACTTCTGCGCCGCCGGCGCAGGCAAGTGGCTGCTCGGGCCACCCGGCATCGGGTTCTGCTATTTCGCGCCAGACCTGCTCGACCGCGTTCGTCCTCGCGTGGTGGGCGTGATGTCGGTCGCCGCCCACGACCAGTACTTCGACCTCGACCTGACCTTTGCGCCAAGCGCCAGGCGCTTTGAGGAGTCGGTCGTCTCCCTGATGGACACCGCCGCGTTGGGTGCCGCGCTCGAGCTCCTTCTCGAGGTCGGACCCGACGTCATCGAAAAACGTGTGCTCGACCTGTCGGCCCGGCTCGCCGGCGGACTTGACGAGTACGGCTACGAGCTGATCGAGCCCTGGCCGCGAACGCGCGCGGAGTCGTCAGGCATCATCTGTTTTCGCAAGCCTGGCGCCACTCACATCGAGGTGCTGCGCGACCTGACAGCGGCGCACGTGGTCGCCCGCACGCATCGCGACTTCGTACGCCTCTCGCCCCATTTCTACAACACCGAGGAGGAGATCGACCGAGTGCTCGACGTCCTCGCCACAGAGAGAGTCGCGCAGTGAAGCCGGTCAACGTCACCGAGGAGTTGGAGGCCTACATGCTGGGCCTGCTGCCCACACGGGACAGCGTGCTCGCGCGCATGGAGGACGAGGCCCATCGCGAAAACATCCCAATCGTTGACGCCCACGAGGGCGCTCTCCTCAGCCTGCTGGTGCGGGTCGCCGGCGCGAAACGAGTGCTCGAGCTCGGCACCGCGACGGGTTACAGCGGCATCTGGCTTCTTCGCGGAACGGAGGGCGGGATGTTGACCACGTTCGAGGTGGATGGCAAACGCGCAGCGCGTGCGCGCGCCAACTTCGCGGAGGCAGGCCTGGGCAAGCAAGCGCTGGTCCTCGAGCAGGACGCAGTTGGCGGACTCGAGAAGCTGGAGGAGCGGTTCGACGCCTGCTTCATCGACCTTCTCAACTCGTTCCCCTCCGAGGACGTGACCCGTCGGGTGGTCGAGCTTTGCATAGAGCGACTCGACCCGGGGGCCCTGCTGATGGCTGACAACGCTCTGCGCCAGGGTGAGGTGGTCAGGCCCAAGAACCAGCAGACGCGAAACGTCACCATCTACAACGAGCTTGTCGCCAGGCACCCGCGCCTTGAGAGCGTGGTGATCCCGATCCGAGACGGCCTGTCCGTGGCGAGGGTCAGGGACTGACGGGCTTTTCGTGATCGCCTTCGATCCAGAAGGTGCCGTCAGCTGCGTGCTCCTTCTTCCAGATCGGCACTGACTCCTTCAGGCGGTCGATTCCCCATTTGCATGCTGCGATCGCCTCGGCGCGATGCGGGGACGACACCGAGACGACGACTGACGGTTCGCCGACCTCCAGGCGGCCCGTGCGGTGGGCCATGGCGACTCGTGCCTCGGGCCATCGCTCCGCGATCTCGTCGGCGATCTTCCGCATCTGGGCAGTCGCCATCTCGGCGTAGGCCTCGTACTCGAGGTGCGTGACCGACCTGCCCCGCGAGTTGTCGCGCACCACGCCTGTGAACGTGCAGATCGCGCCGGCTCCCTTGTGGGCGACGGCGGTCTCCATCCGGCGCGCGTCCAGAGGCCGTGAGGTCAGCTCGAACAGGACGCCCGCGCCGTGCGCGCCACCGCTGACCGGAGGGATGAAGGCGACCTCGTCGCCGTCCGCGACCACTGCGTCCCAGTCCACGAACTCCTGGTTGAGCGCTACGCGCACAGCGTTGCGGTCAGCGGCAAGGCCCGGGTGCAGCCTCGCGACAGCGTCGAACACGTCGGCCACGTTCGACCCCGTCGGAAGCTCGACGCTTTCATTGTCGGTTCCGGCCAGCTCGCGAAGCCGAGCGAAGAGCCGCGCGCGCACAGCGATCGCGACTGCCATGGATCAATGTTAGTTAGGAGCGCTCCGAGCGCCCAGGAATACGTGGACTTCCTTGCCGGAGTCGAGCGCTCTTTCCACGGTGTTGCGCGTGCCCTTCGAGGTGCCGTCCCAGAACGCGACGAGCACATCGCATGCGTCGATGAGGCGCTGGTTGCGCGCAGCCGACTTTGATGCGTCGGCAAGCTCGTCGAACGAGGCGGGAATCACCTGGACAGGAATGCCTTTGGCCCGCGCCGTCCTGGTCGCCGCCGCGTCGACACCGCTCGCGCTCCCCGTGATTATCGAAGCTCCATGCGGCAATGCGTTGACGTAATCGCTCACGCGGGCGGGCTCGGAGAAGTGCCTGCTCCCGACGATGGCGACCTTCATGTTATCGGTCTGTTTTAAGGAAGCGGTCGAACCACTCCTGCAACGCCCGCATATGGCGAACGCGGTTCCACGGCTTGCCCACGATGACTATCGCGTGCGGCTCGCCGTGGAACAGCACCATGTCGACCTCCTTCCCCATCTTCTTGAGGCGGACGAAGACGTGCTCGGCCTCCGCGGGCGGAGTGCGGAAGTCGGCGAGGCATGCGATCAGTCGAAGGGGCGTCGTCACTCGCTGCAGCTTCAGCGCCGGCGATAGACGGCGGTACTGCTCCGGCTCTTCCCACGGCTCGCCGCCCATCTCGCGCGCGCCGAATCCCCAGCCGATGTCGCTCGCCCCATAGAAGGACTCGAGTAGGGACACCGGCCGCTGTGAGACCGCCGCTTTGAAGCGGTCGGTGTGGGTGACGACCCACAGCGTCGAAAAGCCACCGTAGCTGGCGCCCGCCACACCGAGCCGGTCCGGGTCGGCAAACCCCGACTCCACGGCTGTGTCGACGAGTCGCATGAAGAACGGGAAGTCGCTGTCGCCCCAGCGTCCGATCACTGCACGTGCGAATCGCTCTCCATAGGACTGGCTGCCCGGGGGGTTGCAATAAACGACCGCGTAGCCGGCGCCGGCCAGGATCTGAAACGCGAACGGGAAGTTCCAGCCATATGCACCGTGAGGACCGCCGTGAATTTCGAGGATTGTCGGCACCCTGGTCCCGTCCGAGTGACCCGGCGGCAGCAGCACCCAACCGTCGGTCGCCGTCCCCTCGACGTCGAATGGGAGCTCGCGCAGGCTGCCCAGCGCACGTTCCCTGACCCAGGGGTTCGGATCGTGGAGCAGACGCTCGTTGGATCCGTCTGCGTCGACGGCCCGGATCGATCCAGGATCGTCAGGTGCGGAGGAGATAAAGGCGAGCGTTCGCCCGCCGATGGAAAAGGACGGGATGACGCGGTGGCCGGCCACGACGGGCGCTGGGTCGCCCTCCATGCCGACGCTATAGATGCCTACCGCCCCAGCATCCGAAACAAGGAAGTGGATCCGGCCGCCGTCGGGGGACCACGCTGGATCGACGAAGTCGGCAAGGGGCATGGTGTCGCAGATGACGGAAGCGACAGCCGTCCGGTCGAGACCTGGCGTGCGCCATTTGAAGTCGACGAACAGCTTTTCATTGCGGGCGCCGCCGAAGGCATCGTCCTCGAAGGCGCCGATGAGCGCACACACACCATTCGGGCCGAACGAGAACGACGCGATCTCGCCCGGCTCAGAGGTGAGCTTGGCCGGCTCGCCACCGTCCGGCGACACCGTCCATAGATCGACCTTATCGGAGCTCTCATGATCGTCATTGCGATTCGAGATGAAGGCGACCCGGCCGTCGAGCGTCCAGCGAGGCCGGAGCACCTCCCACGGGCCGTCGGTGATCGCCCTCGGTGGAGCCGACTGGGCGGCACCATCACGGTCGCAGACCCATAGCCGGCGCGGCTCGTCGTCGAGCAGCCCAGTGCCGTCGAATCGATAGCGGAACCTGCCGACGAACATCACCCGCTCCTGGTAACGCTTACGCGCATCCTCGGCGTCCTTGGGAGCATCGCGGTCGGGGTCGACCGGGTAGTCGGGGCGCCCGAGCAGCACGAATCGGTTGGAGTCCGGTGCCCATGCATAGTCTTCTATGCCCCGTGGCAGTTGCGCCACCTTTCGCGGCTCGGCTTCGTGCGGGTCGATGACGTAAAGGTCCGATCGCCATTCCACCTCGCGGTTCGACAGGAATGCCAGCCACCGTCCATCCGGCGACCATCGCGGCATCGAATCGCGACGCGGACCGGAGGTCAGCTGACGCGCGGGCGCTGAGCCGTCGGCGGGGACGACCCAGATGCTCGCTTTCTGGACGTTCTCACCGCGATCCATTCGCACCAGGACGAACGCGCACTGCGAACCATCTGGCGACGCCTGGACGTCGCCGGGCATCACCAGGTCGAGGATGTCGAGGGCTGAGAGTGGTCGATTCACAGACGTCAGCCGGCGGTCGAAGCGCTCTTGCCGATGGAGTGGAAGTTCTCCTCGAACATCGCCCGCAGCTTCTTTGCCTGGCGATCGTAAGCATCAGGGTCGGACCAGCTTTCGCGCGGGTCAAGGACCTCTCGAGGCACGTCGGGGACCTGGTCCGGAATTTGCAGCCCAAAGATCGGGTCGACGTGAACCGGCAGCCCGTGGAGCCTTCCCTGCACCACCGCGCGCACTATCCCCCGAGTGTGCGCGATCGACATACGCTGGCCGACGCCATAAGCGCCGCCGACCCATCCCGTGTTTAGCATCCAGACCTCGGCGTGGTGCCGGTTGACCCGATCGATAAGCATGTCGGCGTAGCGCTGGGGCGGCAGGACCAGGAACGGCGACGCGAAACACGTGCTGAAGATGGGTTCAGGCTCGGTCACTCCCCGCTCGGTGCCCGCTACCTTGGCCGTGTAGCCGGACAGGAAATAGTGGCGGATCTGCGACTCGTCGAGGCGCGCCACCGGCGGCAGCACTCCGTACGCGTCCGCAGAGAGAAAGATCACGTTGCTCGGGTGCTTGCCCGTGCCCGATAGGACCGCGTTCGGAATCAGGTCGACAGGGTATGCGGCTCTCGTGTTCTCGGTGAGCTCCTCGGAGTCGTAATCCGGGATACGAGTGCGCGGGTCGTAGACGACGTTCTCCAGGATCGTGCCGAAGTGCTCGGTCGCCGCGTAGATCTCGGGCTCCGACTCCTTGTGGATCCGAATTGTCTTCGCGTAGCAGCCGCCCTCGAAGTTGAATACTCCCGAATCGCTCCAGCCGTGCTCGTCGTCGCCGATCAGCCGTCGCGAGGGGTCTGCAGAAAGCGTCGTTTTGCCCGTGCCGCTGAGTCCGAAGAAGAGCGCCACGTCAGAGCCACCGCTGCTGACGTTGGCCGAGCAATGCATGGGAAAGACGCCATCGGCCGGCAGGAGGTAGTTGAGCGCTGTGAAGATCGACTTCTTGATCTCGCCCGCGTACTCGGTGCCGCCGATGATCACGATGCGCCGCGCGAGGTTCACGAGGATGAAGGTCTCGCTTCGCATCCCGTCCTGTTTCGGGTCGGCTTTCACCGATGGCAGGGACATGACTGTGAAGTCCGGTTCGAAGTGGAGAAGCTCATCCGCGGTCGGCCTGATGAAAAGGTTGCGCGCGAAAAGGCTGTGCCATGCGAGCTCGGTGATCACCCTCACCCGCAGCCGGTACCTGGGGTCCGCGCACGCAAAGACGTCCTGCGTGTAGACCTCGTGGCTGTCGCAGAACTCGTCCATTCGTTTCAGCAGCGCGTCGAACTTCGCGATCGAGATCGGCTGGTTCGCCACCCACCAGATCGCGCCGTCGCTGGTCGGCTCCTTGACGAAGAACTTGTCCTTCGGGGAGCGCCCGGTGTGCTGGCCGGTCTCGGCGGTGAGCGCTCCCGAGGAGACGATCACTGCCTCTTTGCGCCGGATCGCGTGCTCGTACAGAGCAGCCGGGCTGAGGTTGCGGCGTTCGGGCGCGGGTCTATCCCTGGCGGGCACTCAGTTGATCATAAGGAACCGACGCCGCTGGCCGCCAGAAAGCGCGACGATCCTCAAGTTTCGTCCCCAGCATCGCAGGGTTGGCCGGGGTCTCCCCGGCCATGACTTTGTTTCTCCAGCACCCATGCGTCGCGTGGAGTAATTAGTCCTGAATAAATCCCATCCCGGGAATGGGAGCAGCGCCTGCGGCGAAGCCGCACGCGCGATGAGGGAAAACAGTCTGGTTTTCCCTCATAAGCCGCTAGGCGCTCCTGCGCCGAGCGCTTGCCCGACGGCGCTGCTTTCCGTTCACGTAGTCGACCAGGACGTATTCGCCCAGCCTGTCCGGCGAAACGAAGAAAGCGCGGCCCTTGTTGATGCGGGTCATCTGGTTGATGAACTCGGTGAGGTACGGGCCACGTTCGAGCATGAATGTGTTGATGACCACGCGATCCCTGGTGCACCGCCTCACCTCACGCAGCGTCTGCTGGATGGTCTTGAACGTCGGCGGGTACGCGAAGTAGGCCCGCCCATTGTCCTCGAGGTGTGCTGTCGGCTCGCCGTCGGTGATCATGATGATCTGGCGGTTGCCTCGATGCTTCGCCAGCAACGAGCGCGCGAGCTGGAAACCGTGCTGCATATTGGTCCCGTACACGTAGTCGTTCAGCGCGAGCTGTGGCAGCGTGTGCGGCTTGAGCTCAACCGCGTAGTTGGAGAAGCCCACCACGTAAAGGGAGTCGCGCGGGTACTGGCTGCGGATCAGCGAGTCGAGCGCGATGGCGACCTTCTTGGCCGCCAGGAAGCATCCGCGCAGGAACATGGAGCGGCTCATGTCGATCATCAAGACCGTCGACGCCTGCGTCATGTGCTCGGTGCGATGGACGACGAAATCGTTGGCCGACATCTTCACGGGCACCTTCGGCCCTTCGCGAACCAGGGAGTTGAACAGCGTCTCCTTGAGGTCCAGGTGGAACGGGTCGCCGTACTCGTAATCCTTGAGCTCATCTGACGCGTCGTTGCCAAGGCCGCCACGCGACAGCTGGTGCTGGCCCATGCGCGTCTTCTTCAGCTGGTCGAAGATGTCGCGCAACGCCGATTGGCCGATGCGCCTCATGCCCCTCGGCGTGAGCTCCATGCGCCGCCCCTTCTTCTCCACGTACCCCGCTTTCTCGAGCACGTCGGTGAGCTTCCGGAGCTGGTCGATCGCCTGTCGCGCCTCGTCGCCGAGCAGCTCCTGCGCGAGCGAGCGGTCCACGTCATCGGGCCGGAAGCTCCCACGCTCGAGCTGCGACTCGAGGCGGTCCATCTGCTGGAGGCGCTCCATGAGGCCCATCGCCTCGCCCATGGACAGGGGATCCTCGCCGAAGAAGGGGTAGCGTTCGCTCAGCTCCGAGGGCGGCATCATCGCCTGCATGAAGCCCGACAGCCTTGCGAGCTCGAGGCGCAAAGAGTCGTCCTGGAGGAGCGCATCCATCATCTGGCGAAGCTCTTCGCGCGCCTCGGGGCTCATGCTCTGGAGCAGGGACTGCATCTGCGCCATCTGGCGTTGCAGGTGCTCGAGCAGCTCGTCGAGGCTGTTGATGCCGGGCGGGAACATGTCGCCGAAGCGGTCCATGAAACCGTTGAAGTCAGGCGTCTTCCCCTCCATGCGCTGTTCGAGCATCTTGTTCAGCTCGCGCACCATGTCCCTGACGCGAGACAGGTCCTCGCCCTGCATCTGCTGGATCGAGCCCTTCATTCCCTGGAACATCTGGTCGACCATCTGCTTCTGCAGCCCCTGCATCAGCTCCTCGAACTTCTG
>DAIUFK010000036.1:0-19687 GCA_036844615.1 Candidatus Dormiibacterota bacterium
AACCGGGCGGAAGTTCAACAGGGAGGCAATCGAACGTGGCTCAAGTGACGCTCAAGCAGCTGCTGGAGGCAGGTGTCCATTTTGGTCACCAGACCAGCCGCTGGAACCCAAAGATGCGTGCCTACATCTTCACGGCGCGCAACGGCATCCACATCATCGACCTGCAGAAGACGGTCCGGCTCCTGGACGAAGCGTGGGATTTCACCCGAAGCGTTGCCGCCAGCGGCAGGCCGGTCCTGTTCGTCGGCACCAAGAAGCAGGCGCAGGAGACCATCCAGACCGAAGCCGCGCGGTGCGGCATGTACTTCGTCAATCGCCGCTGGATGGGCGGCATGCTCACCAACTTCAGCACCGTGAAGAAGAGGATCGAGCGCCTTCAGGAGCTGCGGAAGATGCAGCAGGAGGGCCAGTTCGAGTCCATGTCCAAGAAGGAGGCCAAGCGCCTCACCGACGAGCTCGCCCGCCTGATGTTCCATTTCGACGGCATCGCCGACATGAAGCGGCTGCCTGGCGCGCTCTACGTCGTGGACCCGCGCAAGGAACACATCGCGGTCACCGAGGCCAACCGGCTGAAGATCCCTGTGGTCGCGATCACGGACTCCAACTGCGACCCTGACCTGATCACATATGTGATCCCAGGCAACGACGACGCGATCCGCGCGGTGAAGCTGCTGACCGCCAAGATCGCCGACGCGTGCCAGGAAGGCCGCCAGGAAGCACAGGCACGCGGCGAGATCCTGCCCGAGGTCGAGGACCGCGAGTTCCTTGAGACCCCGCGCTACGAGGAGATCGAGGAGTACCTCGAGGACGAGGAGGACTACCTGCCGACAGTCTCCGAAGAGGAGTTCAGCGGTCGTACCGTTGACGACGAGGAGGCGCGGTAGTGGCCAAGGTGTCCATGGAGCTCGTCAAGAAGCTCCGCGAGATGTCGGGCGCGGGCATGCTCGATTGCAAGAATGCGCTCGAGGAGGCCGGCGGCGACCTCGACAAGGCGTTCACTATCCTGCGGGAGAAAGGGATTGCAAAGGCTGTGAAAAAGGCCGGCCGGGCCACGGGCCAGGGCGTGGTCGAGGCTTACCTGCACAGGTTGGGCGACGACTTTCCGCCCCAGGTCGGTGTCCTGATCGAGGTCAACTGCGAGACGGACTTCGTCGCCAAGGGAGAGGACTTTCGCAAGCTGGCGAAAGAGCTCGCGCTCCAGGTTGCGGCCACCAACCCTAGATGGGTCTCGCGTGACGAGGTGCCTGACGACGTGTTGGTCTCTGAGCGGGTCGTCTTCGAGACGAAGGCGCAGCAGGAGGGCAAGCCCGAGCACGTGATCGCGAAGATCGTGGAGAACCAGGTCGAGAACTTCATCAAGGAGAACTGCCTGTTGGAGCAGCCGCACTGGCGCGACCCGAAGGCCACTGTGCACGACCTGATCGCTGAAAACATCTCCAAGCTGCAGGAAAACATCACTGTGCGCAGGTTCGCCCGATTCAACGTCAGGGAGGCGTGATCGCCTCTCGAAGCTTGCAGGGAGCACGATGACCAGCGAAATGGGAGACCGATCGCCGAGGTACAACCGGGTGCTGCTCAAGCTGAGCGGCGAAGCGCTCGGCGGAGCGCGTGATTATGGCATCGACCTTTCTGTCGTCCAGACGATCGCCGGCCAGGTCAAGCACGTCCACGAGATGGGAGTGCAGACGGCGCTGGTCGTGGGCGGCGGCAACATCTTCCGAGGCATGGCCGCCAGCGAGCTGGGGTTCGACCGCGCCACAGGCGATTACATGGGCATGCTGGCGACCGTCATCAACGCGCTTGCCCTCCAGGACGCCCTCGAGCGAATCGGGATTCCCGCGCGGACGATGACGGCGATCCAGATGCCCCAGGTGGCCGAACCCTACATCCGCAGGCGCGCCGTGCGTCACCTGGAAAAGGGAAGGGTGGTAATCCTCGCCGCGGGCACCGGCAACCCGTACTTCACTACGGACACCACAGCCGCGTTGCGCGCCGTGGAAATCGAAGCCGACGTGATCCTCAAAGCGACGAGGGTGGACGGCGTCTACACGGCGGATCCCGAGCGCGACCCCACCGCGGTCAAGCTCGACCACCTCGACTACCTCGAGGTGCTCAACCGGGGCATCGAGGTCATGGACAACACAGCGGTCACCCTCTGCATGGACAATGACGTACCGATCATCGTGTTCAACCTGCTGATTCCCGGCAACATCGAGCGCGTCATCCTCGGCGAGGAGATTGGCACCCTGGTGGGGGCTAGGAGGTGAGGCACCTCCGATGATCGACCCCATCCTTCGTGACGCTGAGTCGAAGATGATGAAATCGGTCGAGCACTTCGCCTCCGACCTGGCGACCATCAGGACCGGCCGCGCCAACCCCGCCCTTATCGACAAGATCATGGTCCCGTACTACGGCACTCCAACACCGCTCAACCAGCTTGCACAGATCAGCGCTCCTGAGCCGCGCCTCCTCGTGGTTCAGGTGTATGACAAGAGCCAGATGGGCGCCGTCGAGAAAGCCCTACGGTCGGGTGAGCAGGGCCTCAACCCCGCGAGCGACGGCCAGGTCATCAGGGTGCCGATTCCACCGCTCAACGAGGAACGGCGTAGGGAGTTCGTAAAGCTGGTGCGCCAGAAGGCGGAGGACGCCCGCGTCGCCATCCGCAACATCAGGCGCGACGACATCCACCGGGTCGATCAGATGTCGAAGCAGGGCGAGATCGCCGAGGACGACGCGAAGCGCGCTCATGCCCGCCTCCAGAAGGTGACCGAGGCCCACATCGAGAAGGTCGACGCGATCGCAGCCCGAAAAGAAGCCGAGGTGATGGAGGTCTAGGCGGCCGCGCCCAGCCCACGCGTACCGTGGGTACTCTTTGATGGCTTTGGACTCGGTCCCCACGCATATCGGGATCATCATGGACGGCAACGGGCGGTGGGCCCGCCGCCGGGGACACCCCGCAAGCTTCGGCCACCGCGCCGGCGTGCGCGCAATAAAGCGTGTGCTGGAGGGATGCGAGGAGCTCGGGGTCAAGGTACTTTCGGTGTATGCCTTCTCGACCGAGAACTGGTCGCGCCCTCGCACGGAGGTGCGCGCGCTCATGAGGCTTTTCCACGAGACGATGCAGCGCGAGATCGAAGAGATGCACAGGCGCGGCGTACGCATCGTCGTTAGTGGGAGGCGCGACGAGCTGTCTACGAAGATGCGAGAGCGCATCGAAGAGGCGCTCGAGCGCACAGCAGGCAACACCAACGGCGTCCTCAACATCTGCCTCAACTACGGGGGGCGGGCCGAGATCGTCGACGCGGTGCGCCGCCTGGTTGCAGACGGCGTTCCGTCAGGAGAGGTGGACGAGGCGGCCATCACAGCGCGTCTCTACGTCCCCGACCTCCCCGAACCAGACCTCATCATCCGCACTGCCGGCGAACGGCGTGTGAGCAACTTCCTGCTCTGGCAGTCCGCCTATTCGGAGATGCTGGTCAGCGAGACTCTCTGGCCCGACTTCGGTATCGATGATCTCAAAGCCGCCCTCGCGGATTACTCGTCGCGGGTGCGTACGTTCGGCGGCAGGCCGGAGGAAGGAGCCGTCGCTGCGCGATGACCACTAAAAGCAGGCCTCTTGCCGGCTCGAAACCAAGCCCTCTGATGGTTCGCATACTCAGCGCGTTCGTGATCCTAGCGCTGGTCATCGGGGCGATCTATGCAGGCACCTACGGCGCTTATGCGCTCGCGATAGTACTGGGAAGCCTTGCCCTCTGGGAGTTTCGCGGCCTCTCTGACGGCATGGGTTCAAGAGCCCCCTGGTGGCTCCTCTTCCCACTGGGCGCCTTCTTCATCTTCAGTGGCACCGTGCTCAAGGGCGTCGACGTCAACCTGGTGCTCTCCCTGTCGCTGGTCGGCGGCCTCGCCGCTTTCCTTTTCGTTCCAGGGCGGCGCCAGGGCCTTGGTCGGTGGGCGATGGGTGTCGCCGGCGCGCTCTACATCGGCATGCCGTTCAACTACTACCTCCTGCTTTACACGTCAGGGCCCCACGGCATGGTGTGGGCGCTCTTCGTCATCTTCGCTGTCGTCGCCAACGACGCCCTCGCCCTTTTGGTCGGCAGCCGCTTCGGCAGGCACCCTTTCTTCCCGGCGATCAGCCCGCGCAAGACTGTGGAGGGCGCAATCGCAGGGGTCTTCGGCTCCGTAATAGTGATGCTGGTCGGCGTCTCGGCGATCATCGGCCTGGCTCCGCTTCACGCCATCGCCCTCGGCATCCTGGTCGGCGTGAGCGCCCAGACGGGCGACCTTGTCGAGTCTCAGATGAAGCGCATAGCCGAGGTCAAGGATTCCTCAAACCTGATCCCCGGGCACGGCGGGGTTCTCGACAGGCTCGACTCGATTCTGTTTCCCCCGATCCTCGTTTACTTCTACGTGACGATGTTCCACATCCTCAAATGACGCGCCCAGTCAACGTCGCGGTTCTCGGCGCCACAGGGTCGATCGGCCAGCAGACGCTCGATGTGATCGATCGGAATCCCGCACGCCTGCTGCTGTTCGGCCTCACGGAGGGCCGGCGGTCGGCCAAGCGCACCGCCGAGTACCTCATCCAGGGCCAGGCGGGCGAAGCGGACTTTGACGCGAGGGTCGAGGCGATGGTGACCGACCCGCGTTGCGACCTGGTCGTCGTCGCCATCCCTGGCGCCCGAGCGTTGGCGCCGACGCTTGCGGCGCTCAAAGCGGGAAAGGACATAGCGCTGGCGACCAAGGAAGTCCTTGTCATGGCTGGCGCGCTGGTGATGAAGGCAGCGGGGGACAAGGGCATCAGGCCCGTCGACTCCGAGCACAGCGCGATCTGGCAGTGCCTGTGGGGTGAGCGGCGCGACAGCATACGCCGCCTGATCCTGACGGCGAGCGGGGGACCCTTCTGGGCCCACCCCGACCTCGACCTCGACCAGGTGTCAGTCGAGCAGGCGCTCAACCACCCTCGCTGGTCGATGGGCCCAAAGGTGACCATCGACTCGGCAACCCTGATGAACAAGGGCCTCGAGATGATCGAGGCCCATCACCTGTTCGGTGTGCCGCTGGCGCAGGTCGAGGTGATAGTTCATCCGCAGAGCGCTGTGCATTCGTTGGTGGAGTTCGTCGACGGCTCGCTGAAAGCTCAGATCGGACGCCCCGACATGCGCCTACCGATCTCGATCGCGCTCGGCTATCCGGACAGGCTCCCCGATGCGGTCCCCGCGACCAGGCTCGAGGATCTGGGGCCGCTCGAGTTCCATACGCTGGATGAGAGCCGCTTTCCTGCAGTGCGTCTCGCCAGGTCCGCCGCGGAAGCCGGCGGAGGCAGCCCTGCGGTGCTCAACGCCGCCAACGAGGAGCTGGTGAACGCGTTCCTGGCCCGCGAGATCCCTTTCTCGGGGATCGTCAAGACGATTGAGCTGGCGCTGGAGGCTTTCCCCGGGGGCGGCGCCACGCTCCGGGATATTTTGGAGGCGGACCGGTGGGCCCGCGAGTACGTGAAAGTCAAGTCCGGTAGGCTGAAGGCCTGATGCCCAACGTGCTGAACTGGCTCCTCGTGGCGGTCGGAATCGGCGGCATGTTCCTGCTCTTGATCGCACCGCACGAAGCAGGCCATTTCCTCCTGGCGAAGCTGTTCAGGGTCCGCGTGATCGAGTTCTCGATCGGCGCCGGCACAAAGCTCTGGTCGATGACCCGCGGCGGCACCCTGTACGCGATCAGGATGCTGCCCATCCTCGGTTACGTGCGCATGGGCGGGATGGAGGCGGGCGACTTCGAGGAGCCCGATGGGTTCCATTCAAAGCACCCGCTGAAGAGGATTGCGATCCTTGCGGCGGGGCCGGTCGCCAACTTCCTCGTCGCCATGCTGCTGATCACCGGCTTCGGCTTGACGCAGCTGAACAACGACCCGGGCAAGATCCAGCGGGTGATAGCCGGCAGGCCTGCCGCCCTGGCCGGGCTTCAGGTGGGGGACAGCATCAAGACTGTCAACGGCAAGCCAGTGACCGCGCCAGGCTTCATCTCGCAGGAGGAGAACGCAAACCCGGGCAAGCCGCTGGTGCTGACGGGTGTCCACCCGAACGGGAAGCCCTTCACCATCACCGTGATCCCGATCTGCGACCCGCCAGGCACCTGCCAGATAGGCGTCGGGGTGGCGCCAAGGATCGTCACAGTGCAGAGCGCCATCCAGGACGGCGTCACGTTCCCGTTCATCGCCATCGGCGGCATCGTCCAGGGTCTCGACGCCCTGGTGAGCGGCAAGGTCAAGGGCGGCCTGTTCGGGCCATCCGGCCTGACGGGGCCAATCGGCATCGGCGCCATCACTGCGGAGAACGTCAACCAGGGACCGCCCGCCTACATCTTCCTTGTCGCGCTGCTTTCGGTGGCTCTCGGCTTCACGAACCTGCTGCCCCTCCTCGCGCTCGACGGCGGAAGGATCGTCGTCGTGGTCATCGAGTGGCTGCGCCGCAAGCCTTTCGATCGCAACAGCGAGCTGAACTTCCACCGGTGGGGCCTAGTCGCCCTCCTCGCCCTCGCCGCCGTCATCAGCTTCCTCGACATCCAGCGCCTTCTGGCCGGCCAGTTCTCGGGTATTCACTGATGGTTCCACGACGTAAGTCCATACCCGTCAACGTCGGCGGCGTGGTGATCGGGGGCGCGGCGCCGATCGCCGTGCAGACGATGACCAAGACCGACACGCGCGACGTCAAGGCGACGCTGCGACAGATCCAAGAGCTGAAGGATGTGGGCTGCGAGATCGTGCGCCCTGCAGTGCCCGACCGTGAGGCGGCAGAGGCACTGAAGGAGATCGTCAAGGGCTCGCCCCTGCCGGTCATCGCCGACATCCACTACGACCACACCCTCGCGCTGCTGGCGATCGAGGCAGGCGTGCACTGCCTGCGCCTCAACCCGGGCAACATCCCCGACCGCGACAAGGTGATCAAGGTGGTTATGGCGGCCAAGGAGCGCCAGATCCCGTTTCGCATCGGCGTCAACGCGGGCTCCCTTCCCGAAGAGGTCCACAAGACCATGCGCGAGGAGCACCACATCGACCGTGACAACCGCGAGCAGACCGCTGATCGCATGGTCGAGGTGGCGCTCGGCCATTGCAAGATCCTCGAGGAGCTCGACTACGGCCCAGGGTTCATCAAGGTGTCACTGAAGGCGACCGACGTCTGGACGAACATCATGGCGAACCGGAAGTTCGCCGCGGCGCGCGCCTATCCCATTCACCTCGGTGTCACGGAGTCGGGTCCAGTGGAGGCCGGCAGCATCCGCAGCGCAGTCGGCATGGGCATCCTGCTCAGCGAGGGGATCGGCGACACGATCCGTGTCTCCCTCGCCACGTCGGATCCCCGCGAAGAGGTGCGAGTCGCGCACGAGATCCTGAAGACTCTCGCCATCCGCAACGAGAGCGCGACCCTCGTCGCCTGCCCCACGTGCGGCAGGCTCGAGTACGACATGGTGCCGACTGTGAAAGCTGTCGAAGCGCACATCGCGAGGCTCAAGATCCCGATCACCGTTGCCGTCATGGGATGCGTCGTCAATGGCCCGGCCGAAGCCCGTCACGCCGACATCGGCGTCACAGGCGGCCGCGGCAAGGGCGTCATCTTCAAGAAGGGCAAGCTGTTCAAGACGGTGCCCCAGGAAGAGCTGCTGCCCGTGCTGCTCGCTGAAATCGACGCGCTCGCGGCCGAACGCGTCGGATGAAAGAGGTCGCTGAAGAACAGCAGGACTTCGTGAAGGACATCACCAAGATGTCCGCGGACTTCGACCGTTGGTACACCGACGTCATCCGCAAGGCCGAGCTCGCGGACTGGTCCGGAATCCGCGGCATGATGGTCGTCCGCCCTTACGGATGGGCCATGTGGGAGGCGATCCAGCGGGCCTTCGACGACATGATCAAGGAGAGCGGCCACGAGAACTGGGCCTTTCCGCTGCTGATCCCGCGCGACTACCTGATGAAGGAAGCGGAGCACGTCGAAGGATTTGCGCCTGAGGTCGCATGGGTGACCAGGGCGGGCTCTGGCAACGAGGAGCTCGAGGAGCCGCTCGCGGTCCGTCCGACTTCCGAGACCATCGTCGGCTCGATCATCAAGCGCTACATCCAGAGCCACCGCGACCTGCCGCAGCTGACCAACCAGTGGAACAGCGTGGTGCGGTGGGAGATGCGCTCCCGGCTGTTCCTGCGCTCGCGCGAGTTCTGGTGGCAGGAGGGCCACACGTTCCACGCCAATGCCCAAGAGGCGATGGACGAGGTGGACCTGATCCTCGGCTATTACCGCGACATCGCGCAGGAGTGGCTCGCGGTGCCGGTGCTGGCCGGCAAGAAGTCACCCGCCGAGACTTTCCCCGGCGCCGTCTACACCCTCACGATCGAGGGCCTCATGCGCGACGGGATGGCCCTGCAGATGGGGACGTCCCATTACTTCGGCCAGAACTTCGCCCGCGCCTACGACATCTCCTTTTCGAACAAGGAGAACGAGCGCGAGCTGTGCTACTCCACGTCGTGGGGCATCAGCACCCGGCTGGTGGGTGCGCTCGTGATGGCCCACGGCGACGACTCCGGGTTGATCGTGCCCCCAAAGGTGGCTCCGATCCAGGTGGTCATCGTGCCGATCTTCCGCGACGCGGAAACTCGGGCCAAGGTCGAGACATTCATCGCGGGCTGGAGTGGAGAGCTCAAGGCGGCAGGGATCCGGCACCGCGTCGACTGGCGCGACGAGAGGCCTGGCGACAAGTACGCGCACTGGGAGATGAAGGGAGTGCCGCTGCGCCTCAACGTGGGCGGTCGCGACGCCGATGCCGGACAGGTCGAGCTCGTCGACAGGCTGTCACGCCAGCGCCGCCCTCTGCCGGTGGCGGGCATCGGCGCGCGGCTTGCGGACGAGCTGGCCTCATTCCAGAAGGCGCTGTTCGAGCGGGCGCAGGGCTTCCTCAAAGAGAACACGTTCGAGATGTCGACGCTAGCCGAGGTCGTCGCGCACTTCAAGGAGGGCGTGGGCTTCGTGTGGGTGCCGTGGTGCGGCGACGCCGAGTGCGAGATGAGGATCAAGGCCGAAGGGGGAGGGGTGACGGTTCGCACCATCGACCCCGACGAGAAGGCTTCGGGAAACTGCCTGGTCTGCGGGAAGCCTGCCAAGCACCGAGTCGCTTTAGCGCGAGCGTACTGACCTAGGCGGTCGGATTCTCGAACGTTCCGATCGCCGGCGCGTTTTTGTACAGATTCTCCTGCGAGATGACCTTCAGGTCGCCATTGTGCGCAGCGTCGAGCACTGCCTCTGCCACATCCGGGTGGAAGTGCGTGCCCGCACCCGCCCGCACCTGCTCGACGGCGACCTCGAGCGACATCGCCTTGCGGTATGGGCGGTCGGAGGTCATCGCGTCGATCGCGTCGGCGGCGCTCACCATCCACGCAAACATCGGCAGCTCATCGCCCTTCTTACGGTCGGGGTAGCCCTTCCCGTCGTAGCGCTCGTGATGATGGCGGACGATCACCAGCTCGTCGGTGAGCATCTTCAGACCGCTCAGGATGTTGAAGCCTTCGACAGGGTGCTCCTTCATCTTGGCGAACTCGGCGTCGGTGAGCTTTCCTGCCTTCTGGAGGATCGCGTCCGGGGTGCCGATCTTGCCGATGTCGTGAAGCAGTCCGCCGCGCTCGAGCCCCTTCCACGGTTTCTGGTCGTTCGGCGAGTACTTCATCTGGCGCGCGATCATCTTCGCGTACTCGGTCACCCTCCTGGAGTGGCCTGCGGTGTACGGGTCACGTGCGTCGACTGCGTTGGCGAGGGCCTCGAGAGACCTAAGAATGACCTCCTCGCGGTCTTCGAACAGCTGCGCGTTGTAGATCCAAACGGCTGCCTGAGCCGCCAGATCGGTGACGAGCTTGCTGTGATCGGGAGTGAAGGCGTGGCCGACCTGGTAGTTGGCGAGGAAGAGGATGCCCATAGGCTTGCCGCGCAGAGTGATTGGAACGCACAGCACGGCGCGCGGGTTGAGCGGGCTTTCGTTGATCGTGCCCTGCTCCATCGCCCCCATGAATGGCTCTCCCGAGGCCATGACATCCCGACAGATGTCGCCACCGACCCCTAGGGCCAGCTTCTCGGCGGTGGTCTGGTCAGTGCCAAACCCGCCTTTCAGAACCAGCGTGCCCGAGTCGCTAAGGGCGACGCACCCAATCTGCGCGCTCGAAGCTTTGGCGGCACCGGCTAGCACGTGCTGAAGCACCTCGTTCAGCTCCAGCGTCGAGGTCGCGGCCTGCAGCGCCTCCGCCAGGTACCGCAGCTCCCAGATGCTCCGCTGGTTGTTGTCGTAAAGCTCGGCGTTACGAACCGCGACGACGCCCTGGTTGCCAAGCGTCGCCAGCACGCGCTGATCGTCGGCGGTCCATTCACGCCTCTTGACGTCGAAGACCGACAACGTCCCCCACAGCCTCCCGTCCTCGAGCATCGGCATGCAGATCGCGGCATGAATTCCGAACTGGATGAGGTCCGGCGGCGACTGGAGCTCGGGGCTCTGGCCGAGATCGGTGACCGCCGTCGCCCGCCCGCTGAGCATCACTGAGCCGATGATGCCCTGACCGTTCTGGACGATGAGGTCGTCGACGGTTGAAGGCAGCCCGAGCGACATGATCGTTCCCTGGCTGCCGTCCGCCGTGGTCCTGGTGAGCAGCCCCGCGCTTGCCACTGTGACTCTTACCGCGGTCTCGAGCGTCTTCTGCTCAAGGACCTTGGAGCCCTGGGTGACCGTCGTCAGGGCCTGAGACACCTCACCCAGGGCGTCGAGCGCAGTGTCGAGCTTGGAGGCCTGGCCGGTGACGACCTGCAGGATGCGTGAGTTCTCGACCGCAACCCCTGCCATGGAGCCGAGCTCGTCAAGCGCCGCGACATCGCGCTGGTTGAATCCCACTGTGCCGTTTCTTCCGAGGCAGATGGCGCCGAACACTCCGTCCTTGCCTCGAATCGGTGTCAGCGCTTCGTTGATCGTGCCGCCCTCGGCGCTCGGTGCGAGCCCACTGAAAACGCCCTCGTCGGCGGTGATGAGGCTGCGCAGCACCGTCTCGCCGTCGCGCACCCTTGCCAGCGGGCCCGCGATGGGGAGCGAGACGTTGGATTCGCCGAGGATCACGTAAGTGCCTTCCGGCTGGAACAGCGCGACCCTCCCAGCCTCATAGCGAATCACCTGCTTGCCCTTGTCGAGGACGAGCTCGAGCACCTCTATCATCGATTTGCCGGAAGCCTCCTTGACCAGCTCGTTCATGAGCGAGTAGCGGGCCGACTCCTTGCGCGAGAGCGCCACCGCGTGGGCGCTGGCGAGCTGCGCGCCGGCTCGAAGGGTCAAGGTGCGCGCGAGGCGGCGATCGTCGTCAGTGAAGCCTCCCGGTTTGTTGCCGAGCAGGACAAACCCGCCGATGTGCTCCCCGATTGGCATCGGCACTGCCATCAGGCTGTCGATGCGAAGGTCGTCGGGGAGGTAGTGAGCGAGCTCCATGAGCCCCGTCTCGTCGCGGCCGACGAACTCCCTGCCCGCCTCGATCGCCGCCATGAGCGGGCCGGCGGCTCCAGGCACGCGATTCACTGCCTGCGGATGAAGGCGCTCGAGCCCGATGCCCGGCGGCTGGGGGACGAACTGCTTGCCGTCGGGCGAGGCGAGGAAATAGCAAGCGAATCCAGAACCGATCTGCTGGGCGATGTTTGATGTCAGGGCCGCGACGTCCCCGGGCGGGGACGTGCTGTCAGCGTCGGAGGTCGCGGCCATGAACGCCCTGTGCTTCTCCTGGAGCTGGGCATTGAGCCTTATCACGTCGTCGAGCTGGCGCCGCATCGCATCGGTGAAGCTTCGGTAGGCTAGGCTCCCAGCCAGGCCGCCGAGTCCCAGCAGCAGGAGGCCGCCAAGATCCCCCGGACGAAAAGGCGGGGCGAAGAACGTGAGCACGATGGCGCCGAGGCCCAGCGGCACCGCGGCTTTCCACATCCGGTTGAGGACGCCTGCCAGCAGCGCAAGAAGGCCGGCGACCGCCGTGATCAGCGCCACCTGGCCACTCCTGCCGCTGACGTTCAGAGTGGCGCCGGCGAGGATCAGGATCGCCGTCGCTGCTGACAGCGCGATCCTGAGAGTGAACCTGGTTCGATCGGAAGTCATGGGGCGCGGCTAAGTCTAGGATCGCGGACCGGAATGGGCCTCCCTCAAACGGGTCCTAAACTTCTGTTCGAGTGGCAAGTTGACGGTTTCAGAGCTCCTGCGGATTGCCGACCACCTCGAGCCCGAGGCTCGGGAGATGGTCAAGAGGGCCTACGAGCGCGCGGCCAGCGCGCACACCGGCCAGCGCCGGTTGTCGGGCGAGGACTACGTGAACCATCCGACGGAGGTCGCGGCGATCCTCGCTGACCTCGAGCTGGACGGCGAAACGATCGCGGCGGCGCTGCTCCACGACACGGTGGAGGACACAGCCCTCACCGCCGAGGAGGTGGAGAGAGAGTTCGGCTCGGAGGTCGCGACGCTCGTTGAAGGGGTCACCAAGCTCGGGCGGATCTCCTTGCGCTCCGACCAACAGCAGCAGGCGGAGAACATCCGCAAGATGATGGTCGCGATGGCGGAGGACCTCAGGGTAGTCCTCATCAAGCTCGCCGACCGGCTCCACAACATGCGGACGCTCGAGCCGCTTCCTGACCTGAAGCGACGCAAGATCTCGCGCGAGACCCTCGACATCTACGCGCCTCTCGCACACCGGTTGGGAATCGGGCAGGTCAAGTGGGAGCTGGAGGACCTGGCTTTTCGATACGTCGAGCCGGAGGCCTACGACGACGTCGCCAAGCGAATCTTTCGCAAGCGCAACGAACGGGAGGCCCTGGTCTCGGACCTGCGAGAGATCCTCGCCCGTGAGCTGGAGACGGTGGGCATACGCGCCGAGATCACAGGCCGGCCGAAGCACATCTACTCGGTCTGGCAAAAGATGACGCGGGAGAACAAGGACTTCACCGAGATCTATGACCTCTCGGCGATCAGGGTGCATGTCGAGAGCGTCCGCGACTGCTACGGCGTTCTCGGGGTCGTCCACTCCCTGTGGAAGCCGGTGCCAGGCAGGTTCAAGGATTACGTCGCGATGCCAAAGTCGAACGGCTACCAGTCGCTTCACACCACCGTCATCACTCACACGGGTGAGCCGATCGAGATCCAGATTCGCACTCACGAGATGCACCGCATTGCCGAGTTCGGTGTGGCTGCGCACTGGGCCTACAAGGAGGGCGGCAAGGATGCGAGCTTTGACCAGAAGCTGTCGTGGCTCCGCAGCCTCCTCGAGTGGCAGAACGAGGTGGGGGACGCTGAGTCGTTCCTCGACACGGTCAAGGTCGACCTTTTCCAGGACGAGGTCTACGTCTTCACGCCGAAAGGTGACGTCCTCAACCTGCCGGCCGACTCGACCCCCGTGGACTTCGCCTACCGCATCCACACAGAGGTCGGGCATCGATGCATCGGCGCGAAGGCCAATGGCCGCATGGTCCCGCTGGACTACTCGCTGAAGAACGGCGAGATCGTCGAGATCCTTACCTCGAAGGCGCCGCACGGCCCTAGCCGGGACTGGCTCAACTTCGTCAAGAGCGCTTCGGCCAAGGAGCGGATCCGTAAGTGGTTCAAGAGCCAGAGGCGCGAGGAGAACGTGGTCAAGGGCCGAGACCTTCTCGACAAAGAGCTCCACCGCATGCATCGCTTGAATCTCGCCGACCTGCCCGACGCGAAGCTGCTCGAGATCTCGAACCTCCACCACTTCAACACCATCGACGACTTCCTCGCCGCCATCGGTTACGGCGACCTTTCACCACACGCGGTCGTCATGCGCATGGCGCTCAGCACCGACGCGGCAGGAGGGGATCTTCGCTCGATTCCGCTGATTCCCAATGTGCAGCCCACGCCGCGCGTGCTCGTCCGCGGTGAGAAGGGCATCCTCACCAAGATCGCCCCGTGCTGCCAGCCAGTGCCCGGCGACGCGATTGTCGGCTACACGACCCGGGGAAGGGGTGTGACAGTGCATAGGGCGGATTGCATAAACGCTGTCAACGCTCAGGACCGCGCGCGTGTGGTGCCTGTCGACTGGGATGCGGAGGCGACCCACCTGTACCCGGTCGACATCAAGATCGAGGCCTGGGACCGCCAGGGGCTCCTGCGCGACATCGCGACCGTGGTGGCCGAGAACCGCGTCAACATGTCAGCCCTCGAGGTCCACGTCTACGACGACAAGACGGCAGTCGTGTCCGCGACAGTGGAGATCGACTCGCTGGCCCAGCTGTCGCGCGTGATGGAGAAGCTGGAGGGAGTGAAGGACGTACATACAGTGGCGCGTGAAGCTTCATGACAGTCCTGGTCGAGGCCACCGCCGACAGCAGGTTCGGTACCAACTCCTACCTGGTGATGGATGAGGACACCAAAGACGCAGTCGTCATCGACGCCAACTTCGAGCCGAAAGCGATCGTCGACCTGGCTCGCAAGCGGGGCGCGAACGTTATGGCTCTGCTGCTGACGCACACCGACGTCGATCACATCGCGGGCTTGCCCGTCCTTCTCGAGGAGCTCGGAGCGATCCCGGTCGCAGTGCACGACGCCGAGCGGGATGTGGTGGTGCAGGGAAAGCCGTTGAGGCGTGAGTTCGCTACCGAGCTCCCTCGAGTTGAAAACGTGACTAGCCTCAGCGAGATGGAGCACTTCAGGGCGGGCTCGCTCGACTTCGAGGTGCTGCACACACCTGGTCACAGCCCAGGTGGGGTGACGCTCAAGGTCGGCGACGTGCTGTTCACCGGGGACGCGCTCTTCGCCGGCTCGATCGGCAGGTCTGACTTCCAAAACTCAGACGGTCGCGCTTTGCTCGAGGGCATCAACGCAAAGCTGCTGACGCTCCCAGACGATTCAGTCGTCTACAGCGGCCACGGCCCAGCCACAACGATCGGCAGGGAGAGGCGCACGAACCCGTTCCTCCAGTAAGCCTCCCTCTCCCCGCAGGCGAGGGGGGTTTTAACCGGCAGACCCGCTCAGTGCTGGATCGCGAGCACCACGATCAGGGCCGGCCCGAGGAGAATCAGCCACAGCGTTGGGAAGACGCACCCCACTGTCGGTAGCAGGATCTTCAATGACGCGCGGGCTGCGTCAGCCCGGATGCGTAGGCGGCGCTTGACTCGCATCTGCGCCGAATGCGCAGCAATGGTGCGCGCGATGGGAACGCCGGTGCGCTCCGCGTGGAGGATCGAGCGCACCAGTGCGACGAAGTCCTCGATCCCCGTCGCCTGCGCCATCTCCTCCAGCGCTTCCGCGCGTGGGCGGCCTAGCTCGATCTCCCGCAGCGCTCGCGCCACCAGCAGCGTGAGCGGGCCCTCCTGGTGGCGGACGAGTTGCTCGAGCGCTCGATCCAGGCCGAGGCCTGCCTCCATGCTGATGGCGACCACGTCAAGCGCGTTTGGCAGCGCGCTTTCCAGCTCGGCCCGCCGCTGACGAACCAGCTGGTCGAGCCACAGCACAGGCATGTAGAAGCCGATGGCAGCGCCCCCCAGCAGAGCGAGGCCGAGGGCCAGCGGCGACCCGATCAGCACGCCAAGCGCGACGCCGACCGTGCCCAAGGCCGCTGCGCCGGCGATTCGGAGCGTCTGCAGCCCGGCCGGGTCCAGCCCGAGCGGCGCCCCGACGAAATCCAGGTTGCGCCGAAACGTCGCCGCCTGTGTGGCAGGTGTCATTCGGATCATCTGTCGCGCAAACCAGCGGCGAAGCGGCGCGAGGAGTCGTTCGCCAAGCGACTTCTCGAGCTCGAGGGCGACAGCGCTCTGGCCGAGCCCTATCTCCTGCCGGGCAAGGCGCTGGCGCGCGAGAGTGGCTGGATCGCCCACGCCGGCGCCGCGTATGCCGGCGATGATCAGCCACACACCCGCGGCTGCGAACAGGCCGACGATGATCGGCAAGGCGTTCATGTGATCTTCGTGATCCGGCGGATGATCACGTTCCCGATGACGAGGAGGGCGGCGCAGGCGCCGAGCATCACCCAGCCCAGCGGGTTGGTGAACATCGGCCTGAAGTAATCAGGCACAAGGAAATAAAGGAAAGCTGCTGCTGACACCGGCAGCAGCGTGATGATCAAGCTCGAAGCTCTCGACTGCGCAGTGGCGGCAAGCACCTCCTCGCGCATCTCGGCACGCTGCCTCATGGTGTCCGCGAGCGTGGTCAGGATCGCCGGCAGGTCTCCACCGACTGAATGCTGGATCGTGATCACCATGACCATGAGGCGTAGGTCGGTGCTTCCCATCCGCTTGACCATGTTGCTCAGGGCGCTGTCCACCGACGCGCCGAGCTCGATCTCTCTTCGCGCGAGGCTGAATTCCTCCGACAGCGGGGGCTGTGCATTGTCGGTCACTGCGCTGAGCGACTGCGCCACCGACTGGCCTGCCTTCATCGAGTTGGCGATCAGCTCCATGGCGCGCGGCAAGCCGGCCTCGAACATGCTCAGGCGTCGCCCCCGCCTGTTGCGAAGATACAGCGCAGGCGCGACGTAGCCGATCACTCCAAGGACGGGGACGGCGATGCTGAAACCAAACCGCAGGAACCCGACGAGCATGAAACCAAGCGCGACAGCGATCTGAAGAAGGCGGAACTCGTAAGGGCGCAGCTGGAGGTCAGCGCTGGCAAGGTCTGCGGCGAGGGCGTTGGCGTTCTGGTTGGCGGCAATCCAGACGGGGGTACCTGTCGGTTCAAACCTGCGACGCAGCTGTTCGCGAACGTCGGCAAGGGTTCGGTACGTGACCCTCGCGCTCCGCCCAATGTCGGCGGTCGCGACAGCCGGCTCCCTACTGACTATGCCGTACATGACGAGCGCCACTCCGGCGGCGGCGGCAGCTGCGACGAGAAGGATGATGAACAGCATCGATCAGGTCGAGGTGAACTTCCACTTCTTGTTGACTTCGACCGGCCCGACTCCGCCTGCCGCCGCGATGTTGGGGCACGCGGGGTCGGCTGCCGTCGGCGTGGTCCCGTAGTCGGTGAACGACTCCAGCTCGTACTTGAGGATTGCATTGTTGAGAAGCCAGAAGAGGTACTCCGCATCGCACGCGGTCACCAACACGGTCAGGCTGCTGGTGAGCTGGGCTGCGCCGGCCTGAGCAGTGGTCGCCGGCCCAACCCTGATCACGATCAGGTCCTTGAACACTGTGCGCACCACAGGTTTGCCTGGACCCGGGCCGAACACCGCTGTGCTGATGGTGGCGAGGACCGTGATGCGATCGCCGACGTTGACATAACCCCCGACTCCAATCTGCTCCGACGTGGGCACGGTGAAGGCGACGTATCCGCTCGGTATGGGCAGGAACGTGACGTCGCCTGCTGTGAGCTGGTCCGGTGACTGGGTGATGAGATTGGCGGTGACCGGCGACCCCGCGGGAATGTCCACCCGCGCTCCCTTGCCCGCCACTGTGGCGATGTCGGTGAAGGATTGTGGAGGCTTGGGGCTGATTACCTTGAGCTCCAGGTCAGACGCCTGGATCCTCGTGCGCGCTCCGATGTCGTTCCTCGCGACCACCACCTGGACGCCAGTCGTCGAAGTGCCCAGCAGCGGCAGGCTCGCCACGGCCGCCGCCGTACCGAACGCCAGGACCGCCAGGATCACACCGACGATGATGTACAGCCGGCCTCGACGCGGCCGGGCTCCGCTCCCAGAAATCGCCATCTAAGTGCTCACAGGCTCACACGGTGCGCCGAATACCGCAAATTCACTCGACCAGCACCACTTCGACCAGAGCCGTGTTGATCCCGTAGCTGCCCCCGACCGCTGTCGTGTTACCCGAGGCCGAGATCGTAAGGCTGCCGCAGGTGAGGGTGCCGGCGATGGTGCTTGTGCCGTTCACGTTGTCGGTGCAGGTACCTGGCCAATAGACCGACCCAAGCAGCCAGTGGCTCGCCGCCGCCCCCTTGATCGCGAGCTGCCCAGTGTTCGCGGCAGGCGCCCAGATCAGCAGGTTCCAGCACGCGCGGTCGCCCACAGGGCACCATGCTGAGCCGGGGCAGCTGGCGGCGTCGGAGGCCGGCGCGCTGGAGCAAGGCGCAGCGAACCAGGTCAGATTGTTCGGTGAGTCCGCGCCGGCGTTAGGCGGACACGGTTGCAGGGAGCAGGGGGTGGACCCGAACCTGCAGGCTCCGCCGCAGCTCGCCCCTCCGCCCGTGGCGCAGGTGCCGGATGAAAAGCCTGCCTGGTTGACGAATTCCATGGTGACGTCACGGGCCAGCAGGGTCCCGCCATTGAGGCACACGCCTCCACCGCCGGCGAATCCCGACCCGTTGAAGTAGTAGAAACCGGGGTCGAACACGACCCCTGTGCCTCCGGCGACAGGCTTGAAACTTGCCATCACCAGCGACCAGGTGGTCGCCGCCGTGCTTGTGAGAGTCTCGGACGCGACACCCGCCGGAAGGTCGAGCCGGTACTCGCTCAGCAGGCCGTTCGTCGCGTCGTTGACCAGGCTCGTCCATCCAATTCCTGGCGTAATGGCCATGCCGGCCTGGACAGCCACTGCATCGGACGTGATTACCAGCTCGTTCGCCGCAGTGGTCGCGGCGCTCGTTGAGACGGTCGCGCTCAGCGTGTTGGAG
The DNA here is from genome assembly GCA_036844615.1 of Candidatus Dormiibacterota bacterium. Classification (GTDB taxonomy): domain Bacteria; phylum Chloroflexota; class Dormibacteria; order Dormibacterales; family Dormibacteraceae; genus Palsa-872. The sequence goes on from DAIUFK010000036.1 coordinate 18,607, forward strand.
GTGACAGTCGTCGTCCCGGTTTGGTCCAGGGGCGACGCGGTGGCGACATTCCTCCACTCAGTGAGCTGGGCATTACAAGCGATCGAGGCCGGGGTGGCGGTCAAGGTCACATTGGTCACCCCACCCGCATTGTTCGGGTAGTACCAGAGCTCGCTACGTGGGTTGCTGCCGGCATAACTGAAGTCGGCGTTGACCCAGGGGGCCGGAACCGAGACCCGGCTTGACGACGATTCACACTCCATCACGACGACGAGGAGCGTGCCGGCAAGGCTCGCCGCGGCCAGGGTCGGGGTTATGAAGTGCCTGGTCGGTACTGTCTCGGCCCCGGTCTGGACGCTGGAGATGCCGCCGTTGAGCGGTCCGATGTTGAGGTAGCCGTAGCAGCTCGGCTTGAAGTGATAGAAGCCGCTCGCGTCGATGACGGGGGCAGGTCCAAGGCCGGTGCCAACAGTGACTCCGCCGACCACAATGTTCGGGTAAGCAGCGCCTGCCGCGCACGCCGCGCCGCCGGTCCCTTGCAGCGTGGCGACTGCTGTCGCATCGAGGTTCGGCTCAGGCGGGAGCGCTGTCGAGACGGGCTCGGTAGGCGGTTGCGCCACGCCAACAGCACAGGGATTGGGGCCGATTGCCACGACGCCCGCAGAGAGATAAGCGCTGGTTCCCATCGTCCCGCACGTCGGTGTGAGGTGGCCTGACTCCTCGAAGCCGTCGGCGCAGATGGCATTGGTCGAGCCCACGTTGGCGTTTGCCGTGCAGATTCCACCGGCCCCGACCCAGCTCTGCGAGTCGGCATACACCGATGCGTTACCAAGGTCCGCATAAGCCCCTGAGACGTCCAAACGCGCGTGCGCGTACAGCGCGCACGTGCCGCCGATGGTGATCAGGTTCTGAGCCCTGATGCTGCCCGCCACGTTGACCTGGCCGCTCGAGCATGTGAGGTTGGTGGCGGACAGCGCCGCTGTAGATCCTTCGAGGGCCTGGGCGACAGCCCTGCGCACAACTGTGGTGCTCGTGGTACCCACCTCGGTGCCGAAGGAGATTGGCAACGTGAGAGTGAGGATCACCTCCACCTGCTGCTGGT
>DAIUFK010000036.1:19787-21832 GCA_036844615.1 Candidatus Dormiibacterota bacterium
GTGCCGAAGGAGATTGGCAACGTGAGAGTGAGGATCACCTCCACCTGCTGCTGGTGTGCGCGGTAGGGGTAGTTGATCGTCGTGGTGAGCCCACCGGCGAAAGTGTCCTGGCCTTTGTACGGCGTGGCGCAGGTGCCGGCCGTGACCACCAGGCTGCCTGTCCGCGTGCGCCTGGAGGCGAGGAAGTTGTCGGCCTCCGTGATCACCGCAGTGGCCTTGGCCGCGTCACACCCGACACCGATCTTGAGCGCCGAGTCCAGGGCCACAGAGTCGGCAAGCTCCTGGAGCTGATTCTTCTGCCACTCCGCTGACCCTGCAAGCAGCACGAGGGCGGCGGAGCCGATCAGCGCCAGGAGCGCCACTGCGACGAGCACCATCACCTGCCCGGCTTCCCGCCTTCTGGCGGGGGAGGGGTGGCGTCGTCGCTTGCTCAAAACTCGATCCGGCTCACGGTCTGGGCGTCGAAGATGATCGCCGTCGGTATGCCGAGGAACGTCGCGAGCACCGGCCGCCACCTCATCTTTAAATCGATCACCACGCGCTGGTTGCCCTGCGTGCGCACAGCGCTGCCGCTGGCGGCGGCGCATGAGGGACAGCTCCATCGGGTGGGGCTCGCGCCGGTCGGGTCGTACTCGTAGATGAACACGTACACGGCGTTTGTGCTGGCGCCGGTCAGCGTGATCGTTCCTGGCTGGGTCGGGTCGGCGTTGGCTGCATAGGTGCCGTAGGCGGGCGGCGACGAGGTGGCGCCGGAGTCGGCGTAGACGACGGTTGCACCAAGGGGGTCGAGGAGGTGCGCTCCGGTGATCAGCGATGTCAGGGTGCAGGGCGTCGTCAGGGCAGTGCAGTCGGGCGGCAGGTTGTTCGAGCCGCTGTAGTACTCCAGCGATGCCTGGCGGGCCATGTCCCTCGAGGCGCCGGAGAGCAGGCCGTAGAGCAGGAGGCCGCGGCCCATGTCCACCGTGGCGCCGATGATCAGCAGCACGACAGGGGCCACGAGCGCGAACTCGACAAGCGCCTGTCCGTGCGAGCGCCTCACCACGACGTTGTAGTTCTGCTCGACCCCGTGATGGTGATGCGGCCTCCGAACAGGTTGAGGTCGTTGAATCCGTAGTAGACGTAGACGTCGATGCGTGACTGCAAGAGCGGGTTCGGGGTGCCGCGGCAGTCGACGCTCGTCCCGCAGTAGACGGCGACCACCGCCTGCCCGCCGGTGGGGTTCGCGTAATCGGTGCCGCTGACGAACGGTGGCGCATGGGCGACCAGGTTCGGGCAGCTGATGTTCGTAGTCACCGTCGCGAGGTCAGCGGTGATGAGGCTGCACATCGAAGTCAACCCAGGTCCGTCGGTGAGGGTTGTCTTGCCGGCGACGAACCGAGCTCCATCCCGGGCAGCGTCGGACGTGGCGATGGCGTACCCGTATCCCCGGCCCAGCTCCAGCACCCCGGCGACCAGGAGCATGAGGATCGGAAGAGCGACAGCGAACTCGACCAGGGCCTGGCCCTTGGAGCGTCGGCGGTTACCCACTTAGCTTCAGGCTCGTCATGACCACGCGGGCCAGGTCAATTGCGCCGCGGGAGACGAGCGAGGAGTTGTCGCGCTGGAGCACCAGCCCGCCTGCAAGCGTCGCGTCCTCCGGCCTTGAATCGTCGAAGCCCACGATCACCGACATCTTTCGGCCCAGGATCGACTCGATCGCCGCGCGATCCAGCGGTGGGTGAGGTACCCGCTGGTTGAGCACCAGCTCGATGCGGTTGTCGGGCACGTTCATGATGTCGCGAAACACCGCAAGCGACCGGCGGGCGTCGGTCATCGCCGCGATCTCAGGCGGCACCACCACGACTAGGCACTCGGCGCGCTCGATCACGGCGAGGGCTGCTTCGCCGAGAGAGGTGCCAAGGTCGACGAGGATGACTCGCTGCCAGCTGACGACGACGTCGAGGACGCGGCCGGTGAGATCGCCAGTCATCAGGTCGACCTCCTCGGGTCGAAGCGTGCCGGGGAGCACGCCCATGCCCGACCGGTGGTAGACGATGTGTTGCCGC
>DAIUFK010000037.1:0-21379 GCA_036844615.1 Candidatus Dormiibacterota bacterium
AATCCGAGGACTAATGCCTGGCTTCGATTGATGATTCGATGAACCTCCCTAACGCATCTCATCGATTCGGCTGTGCCTGCGCTGGTGTTGAGGCGGGCGGCAGCATTAGCCTAATGAACGGACCGATCGCGAACCTTGAATTTTCGTCCGGACCAGGCCGTGAATGCGTGCCATGCGTTCCAGGTTTGGGCCGTGTGCTCGGCGAACCCTCTGACTCGATGTAGGGCGGTAAAAGTTCAAGGCCACCCCATGCTCCGTTTTGATGTTGCCAGGCGAGGGTAAATCCGCGAGAGTGACCGTCGATTTCCCGTTGCCCCCCAACTGAAACGCCCGCACCAGCAGCGGTCCGGAATATTGGGAGTCCACCACGACGACGCTGGGCTCGAGCGCGGCCACCTTGTTCAAGTTGTTGATCCAGTCCGCCAGTTCAGTCTGACCGGCCTCGGCGGTCATCATGTGCACCTCGTTGTTGGACGGTCCATAGATCAGCGCTTCGTGCGAGCGCCCCGGACGGTCTACGGGGTCACCAAAGGACGCCAGCCTGGTCTCGATTCCGTATTCGCGTGGACGACGCGGGAGTCAGTAGGACACCGGAGGACACGCCACCACGACGGTTCGGGACCGTGAGGCCCCGGGTTCAAATCCCGGGCCCCCGACCTTTTCAGACCAAAGGTTCCTTATTTGAACTCGTTTCGACCAACTCACCCGTTGAGCGCCCTACACCTCCCTGCGATATGCCGGCACATCCGATCGGTCCGCCACGCGCGAGCGCACGAGCATCCAGATACCAGCAGCCACGAACCAAGGGGCTACCAGCACCTCGGGGCCTGCCGCACCGGTCACGCCAGCGACAAGCGCGAGCGCAGTGACGCCGCCGAACACACACAGCCATCGCGGCATGGCCTTGTGTCGCCAGCCGGCCCAGCTGATTGTCAGGATGCACGCGGCGGCCAGGAGATCGAAAGCTCCCAGCAGCACTGGAATCAGGACGCCAAAGAGCACGGGGATTGAGGTCACCAGTTCGGAGCGTGTAAGAACCCCCGAACCGGCTTCACGCTCGACGGCGGCCGAAGCAAGGGCCATCACTACGTATACGGCCAGCGCCGCGGTGCCCAATGAAAGGATAGGCAGACGGGAACCGGCGGCGCGAAGTCGGTCTGCAATCGACTGTATGAATGCGAACGCGAATGTGGCAAGTACAGCGAGCACCACGTACCAAGTCCAAAAGGCCGAATGGGCCCCATTGGCAAGCGACTGGGCGAAGGCATCGGGAAATGCCGCCGGGTTGTCTCCGGGGATGGTGACGCCCGTCGACGAAACGTATGCGGCGAACACAAACAAGTCCGCGATCACGGCTGCCCCGAACAGAAGTGCGGATATCCCTCCAACTTTCAGCGCAGGTTGTGGGCTCGCGTCAGTTCGAGGAACTGGGACGCTGGACGAAACTGCCATTCGATTTCCTCCGAGAGCGGTGATACGGGTGCTGCCCAAGATATCGAGGGCCTTTCGGGATGTCGTCTAACGCAAGGCTGATTTCTAGCTCCGTCCTTAGGCGGATGACTATCCATCCCACGGTGGATGCTCGCGGCGTGAAAGAGCGTTATTGTCCGCCCCAGTGAGCCTTGCCGCCCGAGGCCGCATCATGCATTTGGGCTTCCTTGCCTTGCTTGAAGTCTGGGCGCAGCTAGATGTGTGGGCGCCGCAGATCACAGCTCCAAACCACATGGTCGGCGACAAGCCCGTGCTTTCGGCGGCGGCGCTGGCAGCCGGGCTAGGGCTCCTCGGCCGGAGCCGTTGGCCCCTGGTAACCACAGCCGTTGTTCTTGGCTCCTTTCTCATTCCAATGCTCCTGTACGGGAGCTCTCTTGGCCTCGGCTGGTTCCTCCTGATCGGCCTCGCTCTCTACTCGGTGGGCGCGCATGCCGCGCTGCGTCCTGCCATCACGGGCGTCGCGCTGTACGGGGTATGGTCAGTCATGCTCGTCGTCCGCGCACCTCTTCCACAAAGCATCGAAGCCGTTGTGCTGGACTTCATTTACTGCGCCTTCCTGGTGCCAGCCTGGGTCATAGGCATCGTGGTGCGCAACCCAAGACTCAGGGCTGTGGAGTGGGAGCGGCGGGCGACCAGGCTCGAGCGCGAGCGGCTGCAGGCGGAACGTGCAGCGGTGGCCAGGGAACGTTCATCGATCTCGCGTGAGCTCCATGACATCGTCGCCCACAGCGTCAGCCTCATCGTGCTGCAGGCAGAGGCGGGAGATAGCCGGCTCGACGGTGACACGCGCGCAGCCCATCAGGCGTTCCATGCAATCGAGGAGAGCGCACGGCAGGCGATGGGCGAGCTGCGCCGCCTGCTTAGCCTAATTCGTGAATCCGATTCGATGAGCGAACTGCTACCTCAGCCGCGACTCGCAAGTGTGCCGAACCTGATCGAGGACGTCCAACAGGCGGGACTTCAGGTGACGCTTGAGGTAAATGGAGAACCGGTTCCGCTGGCACCTGGCCTCGAGCTGAACGCATATCGAATCATTCAGGAGGCCCTGACCAATTCGCTCAAACACGGGCATGCCACCTCGGGCCGGGTGTGCATTTCTTACGTCCCGGCAGCGCTCGAGGTAGAGATCGTTGACAACGGCCACAATCTGGGATCCGAAGATGGATTCACCGGCCAGGGTCTGATCGGAATGCGTGAACGCGTGCTGCTGCACGGAGGCCAGCTGGAGGTCGCGCCGCAGGACCCTCAAGGATTTCGGGTCTGGGTTCGGCTGCCGTTCCAGAGCTCGCCTTGATCAGAGTCTTAATTGCGGACGATCAAGCTCTCGCTCGCGACGGTGTCGCCGCAGTCCTGCAAACCCAGCAGGACATCGAGGTGGTCGCCCAGGTAGGCAACGGGCGTGATGCAGTTCAAGCGGCGCGGCGTCTTCTTCCCGACGTCGCTCTTCTCGACATTCGGATGCCAGTCCTTGACGGAATCAAGGCCACCACCGAGATCATCGGAACCTGTCCAGCCACAGCGATCTTGGTCCTCACTACGTTCGATCTCGACGAGTACGTCTACGCAGCGCTCAAGGCTGGAGCAAGCGGGTTCTTGATCAAGGATGCGACACGGGAGCAGATCATCGCCGCCGTTCGCTCGGTCGCCAAAGGCGACACCGTGCTGGCGCCTGCGGTTACGCGTCGATTGGTCGAACGCTACGTTGCAAGGGCTGCGATCGCGTCGAGCTCTAAGTCCAGACTGTCCGAGCTAACTGAGCGTGAGACCGAAGTGCTGATGTCGGTCGCAAAGGGACTCACGAACGCCGAGATCGCTGCCCAGCTGGGTATCGGTGAAGCCACGGTCAAGACCCACGTCACCCATGTGCTGACAAAGCTCGATCTTCGAGACCGTATTCAGGTGGTGATCTTTGCCTACGAGTCAGGCCTGATCTGAGGAGCGATCTCCGGGATGACGGTTCGCAGGTTCCCGGCGCATAGACCCGACGCCCATCGCCTGCGGTTCGTCGTCAGCAGGTCGAGGAGGCCTCCGCCGAGTTCAGCATGAGAGTTCAAATAGTGTCCCCTGCCCCCGACCAGAATCCGAATTCAGCTGACCCGCAGGCAAGTGGGGCCCCATTGTCCTGCGCGAGCGCGATATTGCGCCCGGCCGAGTTCAAGTTGATGCACTTATAGCGAACACGGGGCACGCGGCGGTGACCTGGCTCAGGAGGGTCGGGATCGAATCGATCAGGGTGGCGATTGTCTGCGGATGCCATCCCTACAACGGGGGAGGAGGTAGGTTGACTCCTCGGACATCGTTGGTGACCGTAACGATCGACTTGCGCGCTTGAGAATGTCGCCTGCGCGAGTTTCAGAAATGCCCCCCAGGCGGTAGCCTCGACGGGTGCCCTGGGAACGCGCGAAGCCGGACATAGAGGCCCTGCTTGGGTTACTAGACAGACATGGAGTGCGCTACGTCGTGACGGGATCGGTGGCCGCGCGCCTGCACGGGGTACCGCTTGAGCCAGGCGACCTAGACGTGACTCCGGCGAGCGACCAAGAGAACCTAGATCGCCTCGCAGCCGCTCTTGAGGAGGTAGGCGCTGATCTAGATCCAGAGGAACCCTTCGGTAGATGGGAAACTGGCGACGACGGCGAGCGGCGGTGGCTGGCATTCGAGCCAACAGCCGTAGAACGAAAAGCTCGTGAAGAGTGGCGGCCACGTCCTGATGACCCGGCTTCATTTGACCATCTGGTTCGGACGCGGTTTGGTGCGCTTGACGTCGTTCCGGAGATCGCCGGATCGTATGACGAGCTTCGACGGCGGGCGACGGCGATCGAAGTCAATGGACGGTCCGTCTGGATCGAGTCGATCGAGGATCAACTGGCGACGTTGACCATTCCTCGTCGGCCGAAAGACGCGGACCGCGTGCGGGCGCTCCGCGCTATTCAACGCGGCTACGCTCACAGCTAGGGCGCTCAGGCCTGCACGAGGGTTCTGGCGGGCGAACCGCAAGCCGGTCGGCGGGACACTCACATCAGATCGCCAGGCCAGGCCCTCAAAGGGTGGCGCCGTTCTCAGGTCGGTTTGCGCAATACCCGGTTCGGCCCACCAGGACGCATCCGAACCGGCCTGGTGATGATCAGAATCGGCAACTGAGGCCGAGTTGTCGGGCAGCTAGAACGGCTGGTAAGTCCGTACACCTTAAGGAAATACGGGGCACCCAGGAGGCCTTTGGTTTCGAGCTCGCCTTGGCGGCGGAGCGGCCGCACTGGGCGTCCTGTTTCAGACTGGTCCAATAACCTCGTTCCCGCTCATGATGAGGGGCTCGTGAAAAGGTTGTCCACGGTAGGTCTCGCAGCCCTGATCGCCTTGGTCGTGGCGGGCTTCATCCTTGGGGGCTACATGGATGCCACTGCTGCCTCGGCCGTACCAGGTATGTCTTTTCTTATGCGCCAGCCGAAGGGATTGCGGATCGCTCTTGAGTTGCTCGTTGGCGTCCCGATCGCCTTCGGCGTGGCGATCTACGCCGTCGCTGAAGTGATCGAGCTTGGCTGGTTCCTCAGCGCGCCGATCCGGAAGCTGTCTGCCGCGATGCGAGGCGGCCGGTAACTCGTGGCAAGGTCCAAGTTTCGCCCGCCGCCCGAGCTGGTCGACTTCGTTGCCGGATACCCTGGCCCGCCTGAAACGCAATACCACGGCGGTTCGGTCGATGTGGTCGCGGCTCTGATCTACAAGGATGGCGTGCGCATCGACTGGCGCATGCGTTCAATGCCAGACATCTCGTGGCTTCCGATCGACGAGGAAGAGAAAGAGACACCGGACCTGACGGCGGGGCAGCGCGCCTTGCGGCGAGTGACGGCGTTTTGGGAGCAGGGCGTTCTGTTCGACGCTCGGGGCAGCGAGTTCCGACGTGCGGAGTACAGGAACGGCATGAGTATTCAGGGCGGCTGGCAAGGAGAGCTCGCGTTCTTCTGCTCGGTGCCACCGATAGACGGCCGAGCGTTGACGCTTCGCATCGGAGATCTCGCCATCGTCATTCCGTTCGACTCCGTCGCCGAGCGCGGCGTCAGCAGCGAGCCGCGCTTCTTGGCCGGGTACCCGGGCCCCGCATCTGCGTTGCCCTTCCATGGCGGCGCGATCGAGGTGATCGCAGCGCTTCTCTACACGAACAAAGTCGTCTTCGAGTGGTTGGCGCGGCCGATACCTGACCTTTCGTGGATTCCGTTTGACGAGGCGGAGGTCACTCGTACGATCGACCGACATGGTGGGAAGCACCGGGACAAACTCGCGTCCATGCTCAGAGAATCAAAGCGGCTTTCGGACTTGTGGCATCGCGCCGTTGTAGCCGACGACCGAGGTACCACCTACGTGTCATCGACTGGCAGCTTTGGCGCTCTTCCCGGAGGCTACAAGGGAGAGAATGCCTTCTCGCCTGGGCCGCCAGCGGACGCTCACGAACTTAACCTCACCATGGATGAGCTATCCGTCTTGATCCCGTTGGACAAGAAGTGACACTCACCGGCCGGCCAGACACCCCGAGGATCGCCAGAATGCGTGGACTTCGGGTACGGCGGCTCCCACCAGGGCCTCGCACGCTACTACTTGCGCACTCCCCTCGCCCCATCGGAGAAAGGGGGATTAAAGACGGCGTGACGCAGAAGAAATGTCCGCCGCGGCCGGGTCGAAATCGTGGCCCCTCGGCATTTGTTACGGGCTCGTCAGGCTTAGGTCGTATCTAAGTTGATGGCACGCACCGGGTCTTCCGTCCGCCGATTAGTCCTCTCTACTGGCGTGGTTCTTTTTGCTGCCGTCGCTTCCGTACTGCTGATCGGCTTGTGGCTCGAGTTGATCGGGCTTGGCATCAACGAGGGCCTTGGGCAAGGCGGTTGGTTCCCGTACGGAATAGTGCTTGGAGAACTCCTGCTCGTTGGGGTGATAACCGGGCTGGCGCCTGGCTCGCCCGGAAAAATCCGCCGCCTCTCGGTCTATGCGGCGATGGCCTGTCTGATGGTGGGCGCAAACGTTTTGCTCTTCATATTCGTAATTCACATTTACTAAATCGCACCCTTGCGGGCCGAGTTGAAGTTGATGCACTTTTAGCAAACACACGGGGCACGTCAAGGCGTGGCCGCGCACCTCGGGCCCGCTGAGTCCGTACACCTTAAGAAAATACGGGGCACCCAGGAGCTCGTGTGCATCAACCGAAGTAGGCATTCTTCGCCGCTAACCCGACACATGGGGAGAGTTGGGCGGAACTGGGTCCGAGACGCCGATGACAGACAGTCGGCGCCTGATTGTCTAGGCAGATGTCTGGCGCGGTGGCAGGGCAAAATAGGCCTTCAGGCCGGCCTCAGTCGCCGCAAATGCGACATATCGATCTTCGACCGGTGGGTGCCAATTGGCGTCATCAGCCAAGATTGCTTCGACCTCCGTCGTGGGGATAGCGTCGTTAACAGACATCATCACATCGCGCTGCGTTCTAAATCCCACCTCCTCCTCTAACCGCTTCCGCTCGGCTACGGCTTCTTCTTCTGTTGCAGGTCGATAAGACAGCCAATACAGTCTCACCAAGCCATTCTCGACAAGCTTGCTCATGGCGATTCGACATCTGTCGATCACGGCCGCTTCGGTCTCCATCGGGAAATGGCTGGCAACCGACCAGCGAGTGTGAAAGAGCCCCCAGTCTGACTCTTCAGCGTCGCTGAGTATTTCTCGCTCAATCAATTCCATGATTGAGACCACGCTCTCCGTTATGGCTGGGGCGGGGTAAAGGAGGAGGGGAGGAGGCGCCAAACTTGGCTGATGGCCTGAGCAATAATCGGCTCAGGTTGGCGATTATCCGCATTGTGCCAGGCGGCCTGATACGGTGACGCACAACTCACGCTATGGGCAAGATTCTTCTGATCATCGGTGCGGTCATCGGCGGGCTGATCATCGCCGTTGGGATCCTAGCATTGGTCACAACCCTTACCGACAATACCCTCTCGCCTTCGGACCGCAGCGACCAGATATCCGGATCCATCTTCATCATGGGCGTGGGGCTGACGCTATTCGCGCCATGCCTTTACTTCCTCGTCCAGTCACGCAGAACGCTATCGCTGCTGAATCAAGGCATGGCCTTTGGCAGCAGCATGCCCGGGCTCAATTCCGCTTACGCTCCGGTCGACCTCTCCACGTCATACGTCCAATGGTTCGGTTGGTGTCAGCGCGAGATCGGTGGGAATGCAATCGGCCTGCATGCTGCGACGATGGCCGCGCTGATCCAGGCCGGCAGCGGTAACTCCGGCGCCGCGGTCGATTCGGCGAAGCAGGCGGCGGGTTGGGCGGCGGCGCTTCCAGTTGCACAGAATCAATCGGCCAAGATATCGCTCAGCAAGATCCGCGTGCTGTCTCGCATCGGCGCGGCCATCCTACCCATGCTGGAACCTGGCGAAAGGGTTGCGGTCTCGTTTAACGGTACCGACCGACAGGCGCAGATCTGGCAGTCGCTTTTCGGCATTATCGGCATGCTCATCGCAATGAGCCAGCAGGGCGCCTACTTCGTGACCGTCACTGACAGGCGCCTGATCGCCCTTACAGGTCCGCAGCTTAGCCTTGCGCCCAAGTCGCTTGCCTACGCCATTCCCCAGTCGATGGTCTCCGAGGCCAGGTTTCGCGGTGGACTCCTTGGAGGCGGCACGTTCAGCATCAGCCGCATGGATGGTGGGCGAACGCGCATGCGTCTTTCGCGCTTCTGGAAGAGCGAGGCCATCGTTGCGCAGGCGTTGCTCGCGCCGGGCGGTGGCCTTACACCTCTGCCACCGCCGCCGATCATGGCCTCGAGGAGTAGCTTCTAAACGTGTAAGCGGCGAGCGGGACTAGAAGCGAATTGCCGGGCAACTCCGCAAGGGCATGTGTGCGGTTTCCCATCCGCAAGGAAGCAATGACATCAGGAAAATGGCGACTTTGGTCGATGGAGCCGGCGACGTGGATTTGAATAGTGCCCCCGACTTGACCTCGGTATGGCCAGAAAATCATCTTGGCCTGGATCCCGAACTTGAACCACAAGAAGTGCGGCAAGCGATTGCGGATGCCCGTGACTGGCTTGCGGGTTTCAAATGGTGCAGTCAAGTAGTGAGGAGTTTCTGGGGTTGGGGCATCCCCCCTACGTTATCGGTATGTCTCTTCGAAATAGAACCTACGACCTCCCAAGTGGATCGATGGCTTCGAGTGCGGGGTCTGGGCGGTCTTGAGGGAAATCTGCAAGTGCATTACTTCGAAAACGCGGTCATTGGCGTGCGGGTTGGCTTCCACTCGAGGCTGAAGTAGGCACATGGGTCGAGTGCTCGATGATCAATGCCGAGCCGCAGTTCAACGCGCCTTGGAAACCGCGGAACTCTGCCTAAGAGGTGATCTCTCTGAGATTGACGCAGCAAGTGAGATAACCAAACTCGCGAGCATCGATTGCTTCGACTTTCTGGAGGGGGGCTTTGAGCTTGTCGATCTAATGGGAGAATTCGCCGCCCCGACCTATGTATTGGAGGTGGATGAGCCCGATGAGAAAGAGACGGCAGAAATCTCGCTAGAGATACGTCAGTCGTTGTCAGCATTCGTAATGCGGGCCAAGCGCGATGGCTAGGGATCGTATGGGGTTCGGAAAGTTCATCACAGTGACCATGACGGTTCAAGTGAGCCGCCGCTGCGAAACGAACATGTAGGTTGTCAGCCTGGGGCCGATCATCGAGCGCCTGCAGCACGAGGGCATTGCGAAGGTCCTGGGCGAGATCGATGCTGCGCTCGTGGCGATGTTCGAGGACGACGAACGGCTGGACGACACGCAGGCCGCCGTCGACCATTTGAGCGACGCGCTCATCGCCCACCTCAAGTACGAAGAGGATCAGCTCCTGGAACCGATCGGCAGGCTGGCGATCCGAATCTAGACAACGTGAGGGCGGAGCCTGAGCTCCAACCGAGATTGAGACGCACTCTGAGACCCTCTGGAACTGCTCTTGATACAACTGCCGGCGCATCATGCCGCCATGAACCGCCCGGCAACCTGGACAGTCGCATCGATCATCGCGGCGGCGATCGCCGTTTTCGACCTGTTGTCGGCGTGGGCCACCCACGTCCCGGGGGCGTTGGTGGTGCTGACCATCGCTCTATTCGCCATCGGCCTCGCCCTGTTCGGCGCTCTTGTCATTGCCGGATTCGGTGAAAGGCGCAGGATCCTCGCCGGCGCCGCGGACTCGATCGACCTCGTGAGCCGCGCCGCCCGCGGTGTCCGGTGGAACGCATTGGCCGCAATCGCGCTGAGCGTTCTCCTGTTCGCCAATTGCTCGGCATCGGTGACGTCCGGACCCAACACGACCACCAGCGCCGCGATGGAGGATGTCCCCGGACTCCTGAGAGTCGGCTCGGAAGTTCTTCTGCCGATCATCCTCGCCCTCGTCCTCACCGCGGCGATGGCCACTGCCGCGCAATCCTTGGCCGGCCGCCACCAGTGGCGCTCAGCTCATCGGGCCGCGCAGGCCGCTCTTTTGTCGGCGCTTGCGGTTGCGGTCGTTGCGGTACTGACGGTGCCGGTTGGTTTCATTTTCGGCGTCGCTTACTGCGATGTCGGCGGCAGCCCTGGCGCATGCGCGGGCGGCGTCGCCGGCTTCGGCAACTTGTTCCTTACTGGCACGGCCGCCCTGCTGCTGCCATACATCCTGGTGATGTTGCGTGCGATCGGATCGGCTCCATCACCTGGACCGGACCCAGGTGCGACCGTTTGAACGGTCAGGATTCGGAGCGCGTTCAGGTTAGGCTCACGACGATGGCGGACGCTGATCAGCTGGCCGCACGCGCGTTTCGAGGTGCGGAATACGACTTCAGCCAGCTGATGGGCTTGCCCGAGGCGCTAATGAGCCGGCCAGACCGCCACGGTGTGCGACTTTTGATCGCGCCGACATTTGCGCTCCCCGACGCAGCCCTCGACGCGCTTCTTTCCTGGCGCCTGGGCCAGTACCTCTTGACTCGTTTCTACGACGCCGACGTGGTGGCCGACCAGGCAATGGTCAGAGAGGATGCGAGCGGTGTGCACGCCGCCGACGTCCACGGTCTGGCCATCGACAAGGAGGGCGGTTTGCTCACGTATATGACCCTGAAGCAACCCGAAGGACTGGAAGGGCATCTCTACGGCAGCCCCGAGCGTCCTCCCCTTCCCTGCGAGGAGGTGCACGGGCGCAACTGGCAGGACAGCATCGTCAACGCCGCTGACATTCCGGCCGAGCAATGCTGGGAGGCTGCCCGCTTCGTCACCGATCAGCGAAGGCGCGACGATCCCCTGATCCATCGCGGCGCCCTCGAGATCGGGCTCGCCGCCGCCCGGCTCGCATGCCGGCCTGCATTCTCCAACCGGGTAAGGCTCGTCACGGGCGATCTCGATCCCGAGATCGCGCTCCGCAACCTCCGCTATTTCTTCATTCCGGTCGCGACGTTTGCGCCTCATCAAGTGAGCCTGCCCGACGGCCATCCCCTTCGCCCTCGGTACCGCGATCATCCGACGGCGCCCTTTCTCGCCAATGTGGCCGACATGGACTGGGCCACCTTCGTGCGCTGGGCGGACATCGACCTCGCGCTCAACTCAGGCGAGGAGGAGACCTACGTTCGATTCCTGTTACTACGCCAATTCGTGAGCGTGAAAGAGTCGTCGCTCAAGGTGCCCAACCAACCCAAGGAGGAGTCGCTGTATCCCGTCGACGCGCTGACTTCGCCTTCCTCACTCGGCGCGTCTGATGCCCTCTGGCGGAGCGCGACCACGCGAGCGATTCCATGGCAGGCCCTGAGCCTAGGACCTGGCGAGCCGTTGCCCCGCGACCGCGTTTGTTGGATTGTCGAGGGGTTCGCCCAGGCACTCACGTTCCGCGCCGAAGGCCTCGCCCATCTGGCCGGCATCGGACCGGAGGTGTGCTTTGTGCCGCAGGAATCGATGGCCGCCTCGATCGCCTCCCTCGATGCGGCCACGCCGCTGCGCGTTCTGACCACGACCCGAGAGGACTTCGAGACCTTCTGGAGGCAGCGCCAATCACTGTTCGAGACGTCTTCCGAGAAGCTTTATGGGATGACGGAGATTGTCAGTGCCGCCAGAACCTGAAGACCACCACGCCTTTTATGCCGAGCTCACGTCTCGCAATCGTGGCCTCATTGCGCCCGAGGTTCAGCTCGCGTTGCGCCAGGCTCGTTTCGTGGTCGCCGGTTGCGGTTCCACAGGCGGAGCTGTTCTGATGCCCTTGGTCCGCACGGGCGCGGAGGATCTCGTCCTACTCGATCCCGGCGAGTACGAGCTGAACAACCTGAACCGCCAGGATGCGTCCCTTGCCGACATCAACCGGAACAAGGCGCGCGTGAGCGCGGACAGGCTGCTCGCGGTCAATCCTTACTGTGCCATCGAGGTTCACGAAGAAGGTGTTGAGCCGGCGACCATCGCGGGCATCTTGCGCGAAGGCGATCTCGTATTCGATGCAATTGACGTGACAACACAGGAGGGAATCTCGGCCAAGCTTGCGCTGCACAAGGCAGCCGTAGCCAAGCGCCTCACAGTGATAACCGCTTACGACATCGCCGCCACACAGTTCATCGAGATCTTCGATTACCGGCGGTTGCGTGAGCCGCTTGGAGGCCGCGTCAAGAATCCGGCGGCAGGACCGGAGGCGGTGCTGCGCAGCCTGATTCCGCCGCTCGCTCTGCCGCGCGAGATATTCGCAGTCCTCCTGGCGCGCCGCCGTGATTCCAACCTCGGCTTTCCGCAGCTCGCCATGACCTCGACATTTCTCGGCGCCCTGGCGGTCGAGATAGTGCTGCGGCTGCTGGCAGGCAAACCTGTCAAGCGCCGCATCCGCGTCGACCTTGGCGACCTTGCGCGCCCGCCTTTGAGACGGGCCGCCGGCAATTTGCGAACGAAGCTCGAGCTGGCCGACCTCTGGATGAAGATGCGATGACGGACCGGGTCAAAGGCCTCGTCCTCGCTGACGGGGCGAATGAGTTCGGTGGGCTCATCCCGCTGCTGCAGGCCGCCTGGCGATGGCCGGGTCTGCGGCGCGAGATGCTTCATGCCTCCGGCTACGTTCAGCACAGGATGTGGTTCTCGTTCCCATTCACAGTCGGGATCCTGAGCTGGTGGGAGGACGAGGCGGCGGCCTACCGGTTCGCTCACCTGCCGGCTCATCTCGAGTTCTGGGAATGGTCGGGACAACGTGGGCGGACGCACGGGGGCTGGCTGGCCTTTTATGCGTTCGCTCATGGTGGCCCGCTGTGGGGTACTGGAGTGCGTAAGCAAGTCCAATATTTCGGCCGCTTCACCAATGGGCCTGACGGCCAGCCCCCAAGAGGCACGCCGTCGCAACGGCGTTCCGCGAAACCACGCATCTGAAACCTCTGCGGTGGGCGGCCGCCATCACGGCGGCGGAGGCGATAGCGCGGAGGCTGTCGCCGTCACGCTCGCGCGCGTGGCTGGCCGCCTATTCGCTTCTGGGCGCGGCAGCCCTGATTGATGGCGGCGCCCAGAAGTCCCGTAGAGACGAGCATTCCCTCGCGCTCTGGTTTGGAATTCCCCTAGTTCTCGCCGGCTACCCGGCCGGTTGCGCACTTCTGCGCCATAAACCGGCAGGACCGCCACCGGACCCATTGCCGTTGGAGCTGGCGGCGGTCGCCGGCGTCATCGCGCCGGTGGAGGAGATCACATGGGGCGGGCTCGTCGAACCGGCTCTGGGCATACCGGTGACAGCCGCTCTTTTCGCCGCCAAGCACGTGGTCATCGATGGCAAGTGGCGAAGGACGGTCGGGCTTGCGGCGTTCTGGGTTGGCCTTGGCCTCGTGCGAAGCCGATCTCCGAAGCTGGCGCTCGGCCTGCACATGGCGGTCAACGCGTCAGGCGTGTTGTTGGGCCACCTCAGGAGTCAGGACTCTTTCTGAACCCGGCTACGGCTCGGTTTCGCCCGCGGATTCGTCATCGGTCTGCTGGCCCACGGCATCTTCCCCGTTCTCGATGAGCGGATCGTCGTCGCTCGCCGAGTACCGATCGCGCACCTCGGCGCCGCCGGCCTCGGAGTCGCCGATGCCTTCTTCCGAATCGGTCGCCACGAGCTCCCCCGCCTTTCGATCTTCTTCAAGCAGCTGCGAGTAAGCGCGCTCGGCCTCGTCCAGCGTCGGGTACTCCCAGAACTCGGTTCCAGGCGGCACCTCGGCGCCCTCGGTTTCATCCAGACCGTGCTGAAAGACGTACGCCTGCCCGTTGTTGGGATCCTGGATCAAGGAAATGAACCGTTCGCCAGTGAGCTCGGCTCGTTGGGTGGCCTGCCCATCGTTCTCCAGGTCGAACAGACGAGTTATGACTTGCTCTTCGCTTCTTTCTTCCATGCCATCTCATTCTGGATCAATTGGAAGATGCGACATGGACGCCGTGTGCCGGTACTCTGATATCGAATGGCCACCAGGACAGCCGTTCCTCCACGATTCGAACAGTTCTTCGCCCTTCGCCGCACTTACTTCCTGAACAACCTCGCTTTCTCACCCGACAGCCGCCACATCAGCTACGTCCACGACGGCTCGGGACTCTTCAACCTCTGGAGCTCGCCTGTCCTGGGCGGCGTCGCCCGCCAGCTGACGAGCGGTGATGAGGACGCGGTCCGTCACCACCGCTGGACGCCGAGCGGCATCGTGCTCGAGCTCGACCACCTGGGCGCCGAGCAGTGGCAGCTCAACCTCTTGCCGCCGGATGGCTTCGGCTGGCCTCGCCCCGTCACCGACCGCCACGACGTCCAGTACGAGGTGGGCCCAGTTGCCGACGATGGCCGACGCATGCTCTTCGATGGCAACCAGGAGAGGCCGACCGACGTGGCGATTTATCTCCTCGACATTCCGAGTGGCCGCTACAAGCTTGTTCTCGATCTCGAGGCACGCCAGTTCTACCCTGCCGCATGGCACCCCGACGGCCGGCGCGCCGCCATCGCGGAGGTGCTGGGCACCACCGATCAGAGCGCGTTCGTGTTCGATGTCGAGAGCGGTGAGCTGCGCAACCTGACGCCACACGAAGGCGATGAGTTCAACGCTCCCGTCGGTTTCAGCGCCGACGGCTCATGTCTTTACAACCTGACCGACCGCGGCACCGAGCAAAACTGCCTGGAGACCATCGACCTCACCACCGGCAAGCGTGCTGCGCTCATTCAGTCCGACTGGGGCATCGAGCAAGCGGACCTGTCTGCTGACCGCCGCCGAATCGCGTACACGATCGACGAGGACGGCTACTCGCGCTTTCACGCGTATGACATCCAGGCTGGGCGAGAGCTTCGCTTCCCCGAAATGCCGCAGGGCGTGTGCTCGCAGTTTGCGATCTCGCCGGACGGGCGGCTCGTGGCCGGCCTGGTGGCCACCGGGACGCGGGTGTTCGACGTGTATGTGGCCGACCTCGATTCAGGCAGTGTCACGCGCGTCACCGACAACTTTCTGGGCGGCATCCCAGAGCCGGAGCTCGTCGAGCCCGAGCTTGTGCACTTTCCGACCTTTGATGGCAAGCAGATCCCGGCGTGGCTCTATCGCCCCCAAGAAGCAGGTGGAAAGATGCCGGTGGTCCTATCAATACACGGCGGACCTGAGGCCCAGGAGCGAACGCACGTCACCCGAAGCTCGTCCTTTTATCAGTACCTGCTCTCGCGGGGCATCGCCGTGCTTGCTCCAAACATTCGCGGCAGCACAGGCTATGGGAAGACCTATCAGAAGCTGATCCACCGCGACTGGGGAGGCGACGAGCTCAAGGACATCGATTACGCAGCGCGATGGCTGCGCGGGCAGAGCTGGGTGGACGGTGAACGGATCGCCGTGTACGGCGCGAGCTTTGGCGGCTTCGCAACGTTGTCGGCCATGACGCGCCTACCCGATTACTGGCGCTGCGGCATCGACCTCGTCGGGCCTTCGAACCTCGTCACCTTTGTCAAGGCAGTGCCCCCGCATTGGCGAGCCCTGATGAAGGAATTGCTCGGCGATCCCGAAGACGATTTCGATTTCTTGATGGCGCGCTCGCCGATCACGTACGTCGAGAAGATGAAAGCGCCCCTGCTGGTGCTGCAGGGCGCGAACGACCCTCGCTGCGTCAAGCCGGAATCAGACCAGATGGTGGAAAAGCTTCGATCGGTCGGCGTCGACGTCGAGTACCACGTGTTCGACGACGAAGGCCACGATTTCAGCAAGCGCGCCAACCAGCTCAAGGCCTACAGGCTGATCGCCGCCTTCCTGTTCAAGCAGTTCGGCATGGAAGCCGATTAACCACCCGCGACTACTGTGACCCTCACCTGGTAGGTGTAGCGGCCATCGGGTTGCTGGTCTTGAACGTGACACCGGCCCACTGGAGAGGAGGGCCACGACGCCAGGTCGACCGTCAGGTCGCCGCCGACTGTGACATACGCCTCGCTCCCGTCGTTTGTTACGTCACGGCCTACCAGAAGAAATGTCCCAGCAGCGCTCCGAGCAGGGCCGACAGAGCAACGGCGAAGTACGGATAGCGGCCCGACCACGTCTGCAGGCGCTGGTCGATGGGCTCCCAGCGGCCCGCTTCGAGGACCGCGTCAACCGCGGCGATCCCGAACAGCATGGCCAGCACCACCAGCGCGACGATCGTGATGCCGCCCGGGACGACCATCTAACGCTTGACCCCTCGACGCGGCGACCACAGCCAGTGGCCGAGGATGAAGCTCACGGCCAGGACGCCGGCGATGGTCGCCTGCTTCTCCACCGCGTAGGAGCACCGGATGTAGAAGCTGATGGGCGCGTGCTCGCTGGTGTCGCCGAGCGCGATCGTCTCGTACCCGAGCAGCACGGCGCCGAGCAGCAAGAAGATCACGAGCCCGGCTTGAACCCAGATGGCGGGGTGGCGCAGGCGCCGCCGCGGGCCGATCATCGCGAGCCCCCGAATCGCGCCCTGAGTCGGGCCGCAACGCCACCCGCCAGGAAGGCGACGACCGCCCAGATCACGATGCCCGGAATCGGGAAGAAGGGGTTGG
The DNA here is from genome assembly GCA_036844615.1 of Candidatus Dormiibacterota bacterium. Lineage (GTDB taxonomy): Bacteria > Chloroflexota > Dormibacteria > Dormibacterales > Dormibacteraceae > Palsa-872. The sequence continues at coordinate 16,488 of DAIUFK010000037.1, forward strand.
GATCACGCTTGCCCGTGCAGCTGGCCAGCAGATCGGGGGCATAGGTGCCGGCTTTGAAGATCACCCATATGGCCAGCGCCAGCAAGCCTGCGGCGACGGCGCCGAAAGCGACCACCCGCCCATTGATCCGAAACCGCCGTCGGGGGGTCAGCCCCACAGGTAATGCCCAAACAAGAGGCCCGCGACGAGCCCAACCGGCACAAGCCAAGTCTCGAGCTGGGCCATCCACTTACCCCGCGGCAGGATCGCGATGCCAGGCATCCCCGCCGCCATCATCAAGAGCTCCCAGGCGGCAAGGAGAAACAGCACCGTGACCAGCCAGAAGGCCGAGGCCGCGATGACGACGTCCCAGCTGCCCCGGAACAGGGCGAACGCCGCCGCCCAGCCGATCCCGATCAGCGCGCCGGCGAACCGCCCGGCAGGCGCCGCACGCGCCCGGCGCATCCGCTGGGGGGTGGCGATCCGCCGGACCTGCTCAATCACCGGTCGGACCACGCGCAAAGCGAGGGTTCATTGTGCGAATTTTCGTACTTGAGCCATCAATTTTGATGGGTTATTCCCGGCGATTTTGGGGATGTCAGGCCGACGATCAAGGCGTATACCGTTGGGCATCAAACCTGCCAATGACGTCTACGTCGACGAGCCGTATGTGTCCATCCGCTGGGACAGCGTTCACCAGCATGTCCACTCGGAATGGAAGGGCTTTGCCAACAGCGAGGAGCTGCGAGCCGCGCTTCTAAAAGGACTCCAGGCGATCATCGACAACCACGCAATCGCCTACGTGAGCGACGCCCGGAAGCTGAAAGTGATAGTCCACGAGGACCAGAGGTGGATCCAGGAGAAGTGGATGCCGCTCGCCCTCCAGGCAGGGCTCAAACGGCTCGCGTTCGTCACCGCGGACACCGGGCTCGGCAGGTTGACGATCGAGGATGTTGTCGTATTGGTCCACCATCACGGGTTGGAGTCGCGCACCTTCTCCTCCGTTGCCGCCGCCAGGCATTGGGTCGCGGAGGTTGCAGTCGGCCGATGATGGCGGATGCCGCGCTGGCGGGCGATCGATCGCGTCGTGTCGACCTCTACTTCAGCCGCCGCGGCGTCGCCGACGTGATCTGGGACGCCAACTGGAACGTGGTTCACATCGAAGCGCAGGGCTGGGCTGACACAGCCGAGTCACGTGCGATCCTCGATTCGGCCCTCCGCGCCATGACTGATCACGAGGGTTCACGATGGCTGGTCGACGGTCGCGAGATGAAAGCCACCAAGCAGTCCGACCAGGAATGGATCAACGAAAACTGGCTGCCGCGTGCCCTGGAAGCGGGCTTGCGCGTCGCCGCCATAGTCATGCCCAACAGCGCCGCGGCGAAGATCAACCTCGACGACATGGCTAGCGCAGCCGAGGACAAAATCGAAGTGAGGTATTTCTCGACGGTCGAGAAGGCGAGGCAGTGGCTCGCGGCCTCCGCTCGTCAGCAGTGATGGGCGAACTGCGCTAGCCGGCAAGCTCCTCAGCCAGCAGGTCCATCAGCAACCCGTCGTGCCACGTGCCATCTGAGCCGCGCTCGTACTTGCGCATGATTCCGACGGGCCGGAATCCCACCTTGCTGTAGCACTTGATCGCGGCGGCGTTGTCGGCTGCGGGGTCGATGACCAGCCGGTGAAAACCCTCGTCCACGATCAGGTGCTGGGCGAGCGTGCGAATCGCATCGGTGCCAACGCCGCGGCCGTGCACCGACGGATCGAGGTAGATGTCGATGCTCGCGTGGCGGTAATCGGCCTCTGTCTCCGCGCTCCATTGAATCGCGCCGACGACGCGTCCGTCGAGCTCCACCGCCAGCGTGCTGGCTTCCTGGTCCGCGAGATCCGCAGTCACCTCAGCCACCATGTCGGCTTCGCCTCGCCACCACCGATACACCTCGGGCGTCGCCCGAATTCTGGCCAGCGCCTGTAAATCATCGGTAGTGGCCGGCCTCAACGACACCATCGCGCCCCGCAAGATGCCTTCCATCAGGTCTCGCTTGCCGCAGGCTCCTGGCGCAGCCGATCGAGCACCTGCGTGAAAGCGTCGTATGGCTGGGCGCCGAGGACGAGGTAGCGCCTGCCGAAAATGTGGGCGGGAATCGCGTTGATCCCCACCGACTCGGCCAGCCGCCGGTTGTCGTCTAGGACTTGCTCATAACGGCTTTCTTCGATGGCCTTCCTCAACTCGGTTGGATCAAGACCCACCTCGGTGCCGATACGCACGAGATCATCGACATCCTCGAGCTTGCCGGTCAGCTCCCAATGCGCCTTGAAGAGCGCCCGATGCATCTCCTCGAACTTGCCGTGCTCGCGAGCGAACTCCGCTGCGCCCAGCGCCTTTCGCGAGTTGATGAGCACATCGCGCTGTTTCATGACGAGGCCCACCTCGTCGGCGATGTCATCGAGCCGGCTCCGCATCTGCTCCGAGCGCGCCTGGCCGAAATAAGTCTCGCGTGGGATACCTTCGACCGGCGCTTCAGGGTGCAGCTCGAAAGGGAGCCACGTCAGATCAACGAGGCCTTCTTGCTCCAGTCGCTCGACTCTGACCGAGTCGATGTAACACCAGGGTCAAACGTAATCGGAGAAGACGACAAGATCCGCCGGCGTCGGAGTGATGCTCATCCAGACCAGCCTAGCGGGGTGGAGGGAGCGACACGCGACGCTGCCTATTCCGCGATGCGCCGCGATAATGCCTCCGTGAAGGGCTCCGCCCTTGCCCGCAAGCTGCTCGTCCAACCGGGCCAGCAGATGCTTCTCATGAATGCGCCTGCAGGTTACATGGACCGGTTGCAGCCGCTCCCTGAGCAGGCTTCGGCCACCGAACATGGGAATGGTCCGTGCGACGTCGTCCAACTCTTCTCGCGCGATCGCGCCGAGCTCGAGAGCCACGCCGCTGCCGCGATGAAGGCCCTCAAGCCGGGCGGCATCCTGTGGATGTCCTATCCCAACCCTTCAGGCGGGCCTAGCTCGGACCTCATGCGCGATCACGGGTGGGGAGTCCTGCACGCGGCGGGGATGGTTGCAGAAACGAACATGCAGGTAGACGAGCAATGGATGGCGATCCGATTTCGTCCGAGCGCCGAGGTGGCGGGGGACAGACGGGTCGAGGCGGCGATCCCGCCCGCTGATTTGCTGCCGGTGGGACGCAAAGCGACATTGGCCTACCGCATCGTGCGCGTGGTCGCAATTCCGGCCTTGCGACTTGCCTTCAAGTATCGGATCAGCAGCCGCGAACGCATTCCTCGCACCGGCGCGTACGTCGTCATCGGCAACCACCTCGGCTGGCTCGATGCGCTCACGCTCCTGATCGTCTTTCCAATCGAGCCACGCATGCATTTCCTGGCGGACCCGACAGGCATGATGCGGCGCCGCCTCGAGTGGGCGTTGATCAAGGCGACGGGCGGGGTCGTACCGGTCGACAGGGCGCTCCGCCACGACCCCCGACTTTTCCGACACGTGTTCCGATGCCTCGAGCTGGGCGGTGCAGTCGCCCTGTTTCCGGAGGGCGACATCGGACCGCGAGAGGGCGAGCTCCAGTCTTTCAAGAGAGGCTTTGCACACTTCGCGGTGGAAGGCGGCGTTCCGGTCGTGCCGGTCGGGCTGTCCGGCACCAAAGACCTGTGGCTGCGCAAGAAGATCGAGGTGTTCATCGGAGAACCCATCTCGCCGGCGGGCAAGACTGTCGACGAAGTTCACCGCCTTGGTGAGGAGGCTGTCCGCAGCCTGCTGCCGGCGTATGTTGAGCCGCCCGGGAGAAAGCCGCTACGACGCTGGCTGACCGGCCTGTTCTGAGGTTATTCGGCGCTTGCCGGCTCTCGGGCCGGATCGTTCTCCGCCAGCACATCGCATGCCCAGTCCGAGCGCTTCCAATCAGGAACTGGCGGGCTTGCCGTTTTCTTGGGGACGAACTTTGATCGCTCGACCAGCTGGTAGTGGTGGATGTATCGAGGGCAGTTGGGGAACACCTCCCGGACGTCGACGCGCACGATGAACTGCGCGTACGGGTACGAGCCCATGAGCTCGTCGTTTTCGTCGATCCGCGCGGTGCCGTTGACGCGCATCCTGTTGCGTCGCTCGAAATCGACGAACAGCATGCCGACCTCGCCCGTGGCGAGGGCGTTGCCCATCGACAGGTACATCCCGTTGCCGTCGTAGTTCGGAAAGGCGAGGGTGCGCTCGTCGAGGACCTTCACAAATCCCGGGTCCCCTCCTTTATATGAGCAGCTCGGCCGGCCCTCCGGGTCGACCGTCGCCAGGAAGAACATGTCCCTGGCGGCGATGAACTGCGCGTCGCCCTCGTCGATGACGTCGTGGACGATCCGCTCCTCGATCCGGTCCGCCAGGCGGCGGGTGTCAAAACGGTCCTGCAGGCGGCGCTGGGCATCGTGATACAGCTGCGTCATGGACGAAAGTCTAGGTTGGCGGGGGGCTCAGATTACGGGTGCGTCAGGTGCGACTTTCCGTTGCCGCTCGTTTCGACCGTGGCGCCGTCCTCGGGCTCGAGCAAGACGTCGACTCCGGGAACCACGGGCGCGCTCAGGAGGGCGTCGGCGATCTTGCGGAGAGTCTCATTGGTCACCTGGCGTCCGCGCCGCGCGCCCGAAATGGTCGAAGGGCTGCAGCCTGAGGCTCGGGCAAGGTCCGTGGCGCTCCAGCCACGGCGTGCGAGCTCGCGGTCGATTCGAGTCGGGCTGATTCGTGCTCCCATGGGATTCGAATCGCTTTACCGCACCGGGTTACACAAACGGGCAAAGCAGCGAGTGGTCGGCGTATGTTCCGACCGAAGTGCGGACCCTGCGGCTGTCAGACAGTCAGTGGAGGATTTACCTGGCCGTCTGGCTGATGGCCCTGGCCGCCGTGATCGGCATTGCCGC
>DAIUFK010000038.1:0-12264 GCA_036844615.1 Candidatus Dormiibacterota bacterium
GACGACCTTCCCGGAGGAGTCGGGGTCGCCCTTGACCTGCTGGTTGGTGCCGCTGCCGCCTATGCCTCGGTCGTCCGCGACAACAGAGTTCTCAGCACTGCGGCTGCCTACCTGCACGGTGTCTGCGTGGCCGTTCTGGTGCAGGCGATCGCCTTCGTCACGCTGGTGCTCGTCTCGCAGCAGTCGCAGAGTCCGACCATCGTCCAGATTGGCGCGTGGCAAATCGCCTCGGTTGTGCGGCCGGGGCCATTTCCGCTTCGCGAGCTGTCCGCTTATGTGAGGGCCCAGGCCCTCCTCGAGTCGTTGCCCGCTGTGATCCTGCTCGTGCTCCTGGTGGCGATTCTCGCCCTGGCGCTGGCAGGCCCACGGTTGGTTCGGCGGAGCATCCAGTGAGGTTGCTTCGCATCGGTTTGCTCGCGTTTCTGACGGTTGGGCTCTTGGCTGTCGCGGCCATGCACGGGTACTCAGAGGACCAGAGCGTTATCCGCTGGTTTCCCGGGACCGGCATCGCCGGCAAGATCGACGTGGTGAGCACGTTGCCTTCCTACCTGGTCATCGAGGACCTGAGCTCGCGCATATCGGTGCGCACGCCGGTGGCGGCCGACGGCACTTTCGTGGCGGCCCTGATCCCTGGCGAGTACAGGCTCCAGCTGCCCGGAGAGTCTCGCTGGACCCTTGTGTTCGTCCCCCGCGGCCATTGCGTGGACCTGGTGCTTGACTTCAGGTTGCCTGGTGTCGTCCTGCAAATCCCCGGAGAAGGCTTGCCCGTTCCGACAGGCGTCTAGTCCCGCTGCAGGTAGCGCGGCAGTTCGGCGAGCGAGTTGAAGCCGCGCGACTGAAGGTGGGCGACGATGCCGTCGCCGATCTCCGCGATGGCCCGCGGGTTGACGAACGTGGCAGTGCCGACCTGGACCGCCGCGCACCCCGCCACCAGGAACTCGAGAGCGTCCTCGGTCCGCGTGATGCCGCCGACACCGATTACCGGTATGTGGACAGCGCGGGCTGCCTGGTGGGCGAGGTGCACCGCGAGGGGCCGGATGGCGGGTCCCGACAGCCCGCCGGTGCGGAAGCTCAGCCTCGGCTTGTACGCGTTCAGGTCGATCGACATGCCGACGAAGGTGTTGACCGCGCACAGCGCGTCGGCCCCTGCCGACTCCACCGCGCGAGCGATCACGCCGATGTCGGTAACCATAGGCGTGAGCTTCACCCACACCGGAAGCTTCGTGCGCTTGCGCACTGCGTCGGTCACCGCGGCTGCGGCGCGGGGGTCGTTTCCGAAATAGAGCCCGCCCTGCTCCACGTTGGGGCACGAGATGTTGATCTCGAACCCGGCCACGCCGGGCACGCCATCAAGCCGTGAGGTCAACTCTCCGTACTCGGACACCGACTCGCCGTTGATGTTCACGAGCACCGGGAAATCCCAAGACGCCCACTGTGGCGCGTAGTCGCGGATGAGCGCCTCGACCCCGGGGCCCTGCAGGCCGATGGCGTTGAGCATCCCGGACGGAGTCTCGACGATGCGCGGCGGTGGGGTGCCCGCTCGCGGGCGCAGGAAGATCCCTTTGGAGACCATTCCACCCAACGCGCGCCTTTCCAGCAGCGGCACCTCCGTCCCATAGCCGAACGTGCCCGAGGCGGCAAGCACCGGGTTCCGCAGTTGCATCGCCCCGACTGCCGTTGACAGATCGACGGTCATGCCGTGATTGCGTAAGGAAGGTGGGCAGGAAGCGCCGACCAGTCGACGTCGGCGGCTCGGTAGACGGGGCCCTCCTTGCAGGCGCGGTCGAACCCGCCGCGCTTCAACGGGACCGCACACCCGAGGCAGACACCTGTGCCGCAGCCCATGTAGGTCTCGACTGCGACAAGCGCCTCGGGCCAGCGATCAGCGACGGCGGCCAGCATTCGGTTGGGTCCGCACGCCAGAACAATGTCCCCGTCCGGAGCGGCGGCTACCGCCGTGCCCTTGAGCCCACGCGAGCCGTCGTCGGTCGCCCACAGCACCTCGTCGCCTTCCGTCTCGGAGCAAAGCTCGTCGCTGCTGCGCGCTCCGTGCACCCACGTCACGCGCATGCCCAGAGCGTTCGCCTCTCGCGCGGCAAGCGGCATCGACGCGACGCCGAGCCCTCCGCTGACCAGCACCAGCGAGCGCGGTCCTGGCGCGAGATCAAAGCCGTGGCCCAGCGGACCGAGACAGCTGACGACGTCGCCGGGCCGCAGGGTGAGAAGCTGCGCTGTGCCTACCCCGACAGCCTTGAGCACCACCTCGATCCGGTCGCCGTCGACCCGGTAGACGGAGAAGGGCCTGCGCAGAAAGGACCCTGGAATTCCGAGGTTGACGAACTGGCCTGCGCGAACGGCTGACGCGATGCCAGGGGCCTCCATTGAGACGACCGCCATGCCGCGCGCCACCTCGCGCACCGCGGTGATCGGCGCGCTAAGCAGGTACACCCTGCCGCCACTCCACTATCGTCCTCACCTCGAACTCCTCCGGCTCAGCGGCCTCCGACTCGACCAACGACGCGGCGGTGTCGAGCGAGGTAAGGCAGGGGATCCGGCGCTCCACCGCGGCGCGCCGTATCTCGAATCCGTCTTTGAAGACAGGCCCTCCCGCCTCGGCAGAGTCCGTGTAGATGTTCGACATCGTGTTGATGACGAGATCGACTTCTCCGCTCGTGATGACATCGAGCACTGTGGGCCCCTCCTCTCCGATCTTGGAGACGACCCGAGGCGAGAAGCCCGCCCTCTGCAGGGCTTTGGCGGTGCCCTCCGTCGCGACGAGCGTGCACCCCATCTCGACGAGGCGCGAGACGATGGGAAAGATCTCTGGCTTGTCGACATCAGCGATGGTCAGCAGCACAGCACCGCCTCGTTTGACGTGCACCCCCGACGCCGCGAAAGCCTTGCGAAGGGCGCCCGTCAGCGTGCGATCGATTCCAATCGCCTCCCCCGTCGATTTCATCTCGGGGCCGAGGTAGGAATCGACGGCGGGGAGCTTGTTCATCGAGAAGACGGGCGCCTTCACAGCCACCAGGTCGCGAGGCGGCACCAGGCCGGTCTTCCAACCCATGTCCGCCAGCTTCATGCCGATCATCACCTTGGTCGCCATATCGACCATCGGCACGCCTGTGACCTTGGAGAGGAACGGCACCGTTCGCGACGCCCGCGGGTTGACCTCGAGCACGTGAACCTTGCCCCGGTGGACCACGTACTGCACGTTGACCAGGCCTCGCAGCCGGAGGTGCCTGGCGATGCGGACCGTGTAATCGATCACGTCGTCGAGCTCCGACTGTTCCAGACCGGGCGCGGGGTATACGGCGTACGAGTCACCGGAGTGGACGCCGGCTCGTTCGACGTGCTGCATGACGCCAGGGATGACCACCGTTTCGCCGTCGGTGATTGCGTCAACCTCGACCTCGTCGCCCTGCAAATACTTGTCTACGAGCACAGTGCCGCGGGGCATGGCGCCGATGGCCCACACCATGTAGCGCTGCAGCTCACGACGGTCGTGGACGATCTCCATCGCGCGGCCGCCGAGCACGTACGAAGGGCGGACCAGCACCGGGTAACCGGCGCGCTCGGCGATGACAATCGCTTCCTCGACAGAGGTCGTCGTGCCGCCCACCGGCTGCGGAATGCCAATGGCGTCCAGCGCCGCGGCAAAAGCCCTGCGGTCTTCGGCGAGGTCAATGGCGTCGACAGCTGAGCCGAAGATGGCAACCCCGCGCTGCTCCATCTGCTCCGCCAGGTTGATCGCGGTCTGACCGCCGAACTGGACGAGGGCCCCGTCGACGTGCTCTGCCTCCGCCACCTGCGCGGCGCCGTCGAGGTCGAGCGGCTCGAAGTAGAGGCGGTCGGAGGTGTCGAAGTCGGTCGACACCGTCTCCGGGTTCGAGTTGGCAAGCACTGCTCGTACGCCAACTTCGCGGAGCGACCAGGCGGCGTGGACCGAGCAGTAGTCGAACTCGATGCCCTGCCCGATGCGGATGGGACCCGAGCCGATGACAAGGGCTGTGACAGCGTCGACAGGCGCGCTCTCCGTCTCGTCCTCCCAGCACGAGTAGTAGTAGGGCGTCGCCGCCTCGAACTCGGCGGCGCACGTGTCGACGAGCTTGTAAGTCGGCGTGGACCTCTCGACAGATTCGCCGCGGAGCGCGCTGATCATCGTGTCCGAGAAACCGGCGCGGCGCAGGTCACGGACGTCTCCTTCCCTTTCGAGTCGCGTGATCGTCGCCAGCCGGTCGATGAACCAGGGATCGATGCCGCTTCGCTGCGCGAGCGTGCTTGCGTCCTCACCCTGTCTCAGCCTGTGCAGCAGCGCAAAGAGCCGCCTGTCGTTCGGCTGATCGACGAGCTCGGGCCGATCGAGCTCTGATGCCGACGGTGGTTTCTGCTCCAGCGAACGGATCGCCTTGGTCATCGCGGCTTCGAAGGTGCGCTCGATGGCCATCACCTCGCCAGTCGAGGCCATCTGCGTGCCGAGACGCCTGTCGCCGGCAGGGAACTTGTCGAAGGGCCAGCGGGGAATCTTGACCACGCAGTAGTCGAGGGCAGGCTCGAACGCGGCGAAGGTCCGGCCGGTGACTTCGTTGCGAATCTCCTCGAGGCGCCTGCCGACTGCCACCTTCGCGGCGACCCTCGCGATGGGGTAGCCGGTGGCCTTGGACGCGAGCGCGGACGAGCGGCTGACCCTGGGGTTGACCTCGATCACGTAGTAGGCCGAGCTCTTCGGATCGAGCGCGAACTGCACGTTGCACCCGCCCTCGATGCCGAGCGCGCGGATGATGCGGATCGCCGACGAGCGGAGCATCTGGTGGTCGCGGTCCGAGAGCGTCTGGGCCGGCGCCACGACTATCGAATCGCCTGTGTGAACGCCCATCGGGTCCAGGTTTTCCATGTTGCAGACGGTGATGCAGGTGTCCGCGGCATCCCTCATCACCTCGTACTCGATCTCCTTCCAGCCCCATAGCGACCGCTCGACCAGAACCTGGTGGATTGGCGAGGCTTCGAGCCCCCTCTTGGCGATTGCCTTCAGCTCGGCAGTGGTTGTCACGAAGCCACCCCCGGTGCCTCCGAGCGTGTACGCGGGTCTGATCACCAGCGGCAGGCCTGCCTCGGCAGCGAACTCATCCACCTCTTCGAGCGATTCGCAAACCTTCGAGGTCGGGACCGGCTCGCCGATTTCCGCGAGCATCTGCTTGAACGCCTCACGGTCCTCGGCCTTCCTGATGGTGTCGATGTCCGCGCCGAGAAGGCGGACCTTGTAACGCTCCAGGACGCCTGCCTTGGCCAGGTCGGTGGCGAGATTCAGGCCGGTCTGGCCGCCCAGCGTGGGGAGCAGGGCGTCGGGCCTCTCACGCGCGATGATCCGCTCGACCGATTCGACGGTGAGCGGTTCGAGATAGACGCGATCCGCGACCTCCTCGTCGGTCATGATCGTGGCCGGGTTGGAGTTGACGAGGACCGTGACGATGCCCTCCTCGCGGAGCGCCTTGCACGCCTGGGTGCCCGCGTAGTCGAACTCGGCTGCCTGGCCGATGACGATGGGCCCGGAGCCGAGAATCAGGACCTTCTTGGGCTTTGAAGGCTGGACCGCGCCGCTCACCGCGCGCAGCACGGGGCGCCGTTCCCGAACCATGTCAAGGAAGCGGTCGTAAAGGTGCTGGTTGTCCTGCGGCCCCGGACAGCCTTCGGGGTGGTACTGGACGCTGAAAGCGGGCAAAGTCCGGTGGCCGAGGCCCTCGACCGAGCCGTCGTTCAGGTTGCGCTGGGTCACCACGAGGTCGCCGGCGGGGATCGAGGCGGCGTCCACCTGGAACTCGTGGTTCTGGCTCGTGATGTGGACGAGGCCTGTCTCGAGGTCCTTCACCGGATGGTTGGCGCCGTGGTGGCCGAAGGGCAGGCGCGAAGTGGTGGCGCCTGCCGCGCGGCCCAGCAGCTGGTGGCCGAGGCAGATTCCGAACAGCGGTATGCGGCCGAGCGCCTGGCGCGCCAGCTCCACCGGGCCATCGAGCACCGAAGGGTCGCCCGGCCCGTTGGAAAGCACGAGCCCGTCCGCGCCTGTTGCCTCGATGTCCGCCCAAGCCGCCGTGTGAGGCAGCACGATGACGCGGCACCCGCGCTCTCGCAGCGAGCGGAGGATGTTGCTCTTGACGCCGTAGTCCACCACCGCGATCGAAAGGCCTCCGCCATCAGTCGCGTGGCGGGGTCGGAGCTCGAGGGGCAGCGGGTCGAGCCACTCCACCTTCGAGGTCCGTGAGGTCTCCGCGACAAGGTCCTGCTCCGACAGCGGTGTCACGCGAGACGCGGCGACCGCAAGTTCGGCCAGCCGTGCCTGGCTTGGCGCTTCCGATTCGTGCGTCAGGACCGCCCGCAGCGTCCCGTGGGTGCGCAGATGGCGAGTCAACGCCCGCGTGTCGATGTCGGTGATCGCGGGGACTTTCCAGTGCCGCAGGTATTCGTCGAGCGAAGCCTCGCTCGAATGGTGGCTCGGCGTCGGGCACGCCCAGCGCACGATCATCGCTCGCGCCCACGGCCGCGCCGACTCGGCGTCAGCCTCACGCACGCCGTAGTTGCCCTGGAGCGGGTAGGTCATGCACACCATCTGTCCGGCATAAGACGGGTCGGTCAACACCTCCTGGTATCCCGTCATGGCGGTGTTGAACACCACCTCACCCTGGCCAAGAACGTCAGCGCCCAGCGCCAAACCGACGAAAGCGCGGCCATCTTCCAGCACCAGGGCGGCGTACTTCTTGACCGCGCCGCCGGCGCGCCCCGCAGTGCCCTCAGCCGGCAACGATCACCGCCTGATCGATGCCGTCGGCTTCCTCGACCAGGACCTCGATGTGCTCGGAGTCTGACGTCGGCACGTTCTTGCCCACGTAGTCGGGGCGGATGGGTACCTCGCGGTGGCCTCGGTCGATGAGGACCGCAAGCTGGATCGCTCGGGGGCGGCCGAAGTCCATAAGCGCGTCCATCGCGGCGCGTGCGGTGCGGCCGTGGTGGATGACGTCGTCGACGAGGATCACAACCTTTCCATCGACGTCGGGCATTCTCGAGGTGGCCGTGTGAGCCGGCTCTCTGAGGTGGCGGTCGTCGCGATGCTTGCTGGTGTCCAGCACTCCGACGTCGACAGGCTTGCCTTCCAGCCCGGCGAGCTTGGCCGCCAGGCGTCGCGCCAAATGGTCGCCCTTGGAGAACACGCCGACGAGCACCAGGTCGTCAACGCCCCGGTTGCGCTCGGCGATCTCGTGGGCGATGCGCGAAAGCGACCGCCTGATCTGGTCCGCATCCATCACGGTCGCTTTGAGCCTTCGTTCGACGATGCTCACGACAACAAGAGGTCCAGGAGGGCCATGCGGATCTGGAGGCCGTTGTGGGCCTGGCGGAAATAGGCGGCGCGCGGGTCGGCGTCGACCTCTGGCGCAATCTCGTCGACTCTCGGCAGCGGGTGCATGACTATCGCGTACTTGCGCATGAGGCCCAGCGCGCGATTGTCGATTCGGTAGATGCCCTTGAGGGCCTGGTAGGCGGCAGGATCGGCGAACCGCTCCTTCTGGATCCTCGTCTGATATACGACGTCGACCTCGGGCAACACCGCATCGAGGTCTTCGGTCTCGATCCACGGGACGTTGTGCTCGGTGAGGTGGGCCTTCAGGTCCTCGCGCATCGCCACCTGCGGCGGCGCCACGAACCAGATCTTCATGTCCTTGAACTTGCTGAGGAGGTAGGTCAGCGAGCGCACGGTGCGGCCGTTCGCGAGATCTCCCACCATCGCGATCCGGATCCCGTCGATGCGCCGGAGCTCTTCGCGGATGGTGTAAAGGTCGAGCAGCGCCTGCGTCGGATGCTGTCCGGGGCCGTCGCCCGCGTTGATGATCGGCACAGTGCTGACCGCCGCCGCGCGCTTGGCAGCGCCCTCTTCGTTGTGCCGCATGACGATGACGTCCGCGTAGCCGCTGACGATGCGGATCGTGTCCTCGAGCGTCTCGCCCTTGGCGGCGGACGAGAACTCCCTTGCGTTGTCGGTGCCCATGGTCTGGCCGCCGAGCCTGAGCATCGCAGCCTCGAACGAGAGTCGCGTGCGGGTGGAAGGCTCATAGAAGAGAGCTGCCATGACCCTTCCGTTGAGACGTCCGGAAAAGCGGTGGGCTTCGCGTTTGATCTCGTCGGTTTGCACGAAGAGCTCTTCGAGCAGCGACCTCGAGAACTGCTGGCTCTCGATCACGTGCTTCAGGCGAGCGCCGACGGCCATGAAAAAATCTCCTTCCCGGCCTCTCTGGGACCGGACTTAAAGGACCCCCGGCGCACATGCGCCGCTCGGCGGATTGTACCTTAGAGCGGATGAACAAACGGCCAGGCCACGTCGTCGTCACCACAGAGGTCGGTGTCTGCTCTTTCTGCGGCAGGCCCCGCAACCTGCGAACTGAGGAACATCAGCTGGGAGCGCTCGTGCGAACCATCGTCACGTGCGAAACCTGCCACCGCACGCTCTCGAGCGCGATGGGCGTGGCAAGCGCGGAGCCCGAGCCCATCCAGGCCACGCCAGTGCCACAGGCCAAAGCAGCGCCTGTCGCCAAAGCGCGGCCTGCACAGGCGGCAAAGCCTGCCGCCAAACCAGCGGCGCCAAGCAAGCCCAGGGCGAAGGCCGCAACCGCGAAAGCATCAGATTCGAAGAGCCGAGCACCAAAGAAGACCAAGTGACCGACGCGGCGGTCGCGGTCGAGCGCCTCGAGAAGACGCTCGGAGCCAACCGGGTGCTGCGTGGGATCTCCCTCGAGGCCAGGGCCGGGGAGATCTTCGGCCTTCTGGGGCCGAACGGCGCAGGCAAGACGACCACGCTGCGCATCATCTGCACGCTTCTCAGCCCTGACGCCGGCAGGGCCGAGGTGCTGGGCTTCAGCACGCGAACGGCACCGGCGGAGGTGCGGCGGCGCATCGGCGTGGTCACCGCTGACATCGGCGTCTACCCGCGGCTGTCGGCGCGCGAGAACATCGAGTACTTCGCGAGGCTCTGCGGCCTCTCGGGTGCCGACCTAGATCGCAAGGTCGATGGTGTCGTCGAGCGCCTGGACATGGGCTCGTTCGCGAAGCAGCGTGCCGAGAGCCTCTCCTCAGGCCAGAAGCAGAAGGTCGCGATCGCCCGCGCCATCGTCCATGACCCCGAGGTCCTGATGTTCGATGAACCCACCTCCAACCTGGACGTCCTCGCATCGAAGGAGGTTCGCGAGTTCATGGTCGAGGTCAAGGGCCGAGGCAAGTGCGTCATCTTCTCGACCCACGTGATGCACGACGCGGAGCGCCTCTGCGATCGCATCACGATCATTCACCAGGGGCTGGTCGTCGCCAGCGGCCGAACCGCTGAGGTGCGGGGCGACCATCGCGACCTCGAGGATGCGTTCCTTGCGCTGGTCGAGTCACCCTGATGCGGGCGGCCTGGGTCGTCTATCGGAAAGAGCTGCAGGAGATCCTGCGCGACCGCCGCACGCTCATGGCGATCGGGCTGGCGGCGCTGGCCACCCCGCTTGTCCTGTTCGTCGTCTCCCAGGTCTCCACCAAGACCGCCACCCAGACCTACACGGTCGGCTATTCAGGCGAGATCCCGACCGGGCTCGACATCCTGCTCAACGCGACAGGCCTGAAGCTTGTGCCAGTCGCGGACCCGGCCGCCGCGGCGAAGCAGCAGGTGGACCTGGGAGTGGCGTTCACTCCCGGCACGATCGACGAGTACTACGACCCGAGCCGGCAGAGCGCGCAGATCGCCGACGTCAGGCTCCAGACGGTGCTCGGCCAGTACGAGGCGGCCCAGGCCGCGGCGGCGCTCAAGAGCAAGGGCATAGACCCTGGCATCCTCACTCCGCTGAAGTACATCTCCCACCCGCTGAGCTCGCCTGTGCAGGCGGCTTCGAATGCATTCCTCAGCTTCTTCCTGCCTTACATCCTCATCACGATGATCCTCACCGGCGGGTTCTCGGCCGCTCTCGACAGCTCGGCCGGCGAGCGCGAGCGGCGGACCCTCGAAGGCCTGCTGCTCACGCCCGCGCCGCGAAGCCGCGTCCTTCTGGGCAAGATCGGGGCGATCACCACGATCAGCCTTGCGGCCGCAGTCGCCGCCATCGGATCCATGTTCGTGGCGCTCGCGCAGATCTCCACGCCGGGGAGTGGAAGTTTGGGTAACCACATCACCCTCAGCCCCGCGACCGTGCCGGTGATGATCTGGCTGGCGCTGCTCATCGCGGTGAGCTTCAGCGCCGTGACCCTTGCTTTGGGCACTCTCGCCAAGAGCTTCCGCCAGGGCCAGGCCTACGTCACGCCGCTGTACTTCATCACGATCCTCCCCGCCTCGCTCGTCCTCTTCGTCCCTGACTTCAACCCCGGCCTCGCGTATTACCTCATCCCCATCCTCAACGCAGTCCTCGTGCTGCGAGACGCGATAGTTCACAACACTGTCGCCTGGCCGGCCCTGGCGGTGACCACCGCCAGCCTGCTGGCAACCGGCGCACTGTCGTGGTTGGCCGCCTATCGCCTGTTTACACGCGAGGCACTGCTGACGAAGTAGCCTCACTTGACTCCTGACGGCCGAAGGCCAGACTCTTCGGTCAGAGGTCGTCGATGAAAGCCCATGCCCGGGAAGCGGATATGCGCAGCCTCGACAGGCAGCGGATGTACGAGATCTTCGCCCCGCTTGACGCTGACGAACGCCTCCCGCGCGAGCTCCTCATCGAAAGCAGGAGATTCCGCTCGGTGGGACGGCGGGAGCTTGCCGGGTTCCTCTGGCTTCCAACTCTCCTCGTCTCGCTGGCGGCAGTGGGCCGGTTGGGCGGCGGAGCGCCGGCCGTTGTCGGGACCGCCGCTGCGGTGCTTGCCGCCCTGGGCCTGCTTGCGAATTCGGGCAAGCGCTAGTCGCCGGCTCGACCGCCGCATAATTCGGACATGAACAGTGCAGTGATTGTTGCCTGCGGCCGCTCCGCGATCGGGAGGGCACGCAAGGGCTCCCTGGTCGACGTCCGACCCGACGACCTCGCAGCGCATGTGGTGTCGAAGGTCCTGGACCAGGTCCCACAGCTCGACCGCTCCGAGATCGAAGACCTCATCTGCGGCTGCGGCCTCCCTGGCGGCGAGCAGGGACACAACATCGGCCGCGTCGTCTCGATCCTCACGCGGCTCGACGTCCCAGGCGTCACGGTCAACCGGTACTGCTCGTCCTCGCTCATGACCACCCGCATGGCGGCGCACGCGATCGAGGCTGGGGAAGGCGACGTCTTCCTCTCGGTCGGCGTCGAGTGCGTCTCGCGATACGGCAGCGGTTACCCCGATGCGCCGGACACCTACAACTCGAGGCTCGTGCGCGGCAACACCGAAGAATATCCCGACATCTACATCACGATGGGCGAGACCGCGGAGAACGTTGCCCAGCGCGAGAAGATCAGCCGCGAGGAGCAGGACCGCTATGCGGTGAAGAGCCAGGACGCGGCAGTCAAGGCTCGCGAAAACGGCTTCTTCGATCGCGAGATCATCCCAGTGCCGCTCCCCAATGGCGAGATCTTCGCCAAGGACGACAGCCCGCGGCCAGGCACGACCGTCGAGGTGCTCGGAACCCTCAAGCCAGCCTTCAGGGAGAACGGCACTGTCACCGCCGGCAACGCGTGCCCGCTCAATGACGGAGCTGCAGCAGTGGTCGTGATGTCCGAGCGCAAAGCCAGGGAGCTCGGCATCAAGCCTCTCGCGCGCGTCATCTCAACGGGGCTGTCGGCGCTCGAGCCCGAGCTCATGGGCCTGGGGCCGATCGACGCTTCAAGGCAAGCGCTGAAGCGGGCGAAGATGACTATCGACGACATCGACATCCTCGAGATAAACGAGGCGTTCGCCGCGCAGGTGATCCCCTCATCGCGAGGTATCGGAGTGGACCCGTTCAGCGACAAGCTCAACCCGCACGGCGGCGCCATTGCGCTCGGTCACCCGTTCGGCATGACTGGCGCCCGCATCCTGTGCACCCTCCTCAACGGCCTTCGCGAGAAGGACAAGACCTTCGGCCTTGAGACCATGTGCGTGGGCGGCGGCCAGGGCATGGCGATGATCCTGGAGCGCTTGAACTAAGCCGGCCGCATCTGCATCGCGGAGGACAGCCACGCTTTAAGGTGGCTTGGTGGAACGGAGCACCGGGGGATTGTCCCCCGAGCGACTGAGTCACATGCACGAGATCCTCGCAGGCTACGAGTTCATGCGACGCCTGGGCACGCTGCCGCTCATCTATCAACCGGGGACGAG
>DAIUFK010000038.1:12364-21210 GCA_036844615.1 Candidatus Dormiibacterota bacterium
ACGAGTTCATGCGACGCCTGGGCACGCTGCCGCTCATCTATCAACCGGGGACGAGCTGGCTCTACAACACGTCGGCCGAGGTGCTGAGCGTGCTGGTCGCACGCGCGTCGGGCCAGGCCTTCGACGTCTTCTTGAAGGAGCGCCTCTTCGAGCCGCTCGGCATGAAGGACACCGACTTCAGCGTTCCGACCGCGAAGCTCGACAGGCTCGCGACCAGCTATATGGTCGATCCGCAGACCCGGGCGCTCGTTGTCTACGACCCGGCCGAAAACGGCGATTGGTCCCGCCCGCCGGCGTTTCCCAACGGAGCCGGCGGCCTGGTCTCGACCGTCGACGACTTCCATTCCTTCGCTCGGATGCTGATTGACGGCGGACGGCATGGAAAGCTGCGGATCCTGTCGAGGCCCTCGGTCGAGCTCATGACCACCGACCAGCTGACCCCGGAGCAGAAATCCAGGTCAGGTTTCGGACCGGAGTTTTTCGCCGATCACGGTTGGGGCTTTTGCCTGCAGATCGCGACGCGACGCACCCAGATGGCGTCGGTCGGGACCTATGGCTGGAGCGGCGGAATGGGCACCCTGTGGGAGTCCGACCCGCGCGAGGAGATGATCACGATCCTGATGACCCAGAGGGGTTGGGAGTCTGCCAGTCCTGCCGGGGTGTTCGTCGATTTCCAGACCTCGGCGTACGCCGCCATCGACGACTGAGCCGGCGTCCGGTTTGCCGGCTACGCGGCGTCTTCGGCTCCCGCTTCAAATTGGGACTCTGATGCCGGTTCTGCCGTTTGCCGCAGCACTGTGGCGGCGAGGAGTATGCCTGCGACGAGCAGGCCGGTGCTGATTGCAAACACCATGCGGAAACCGCCAGTCAGCGCCGACGCCGCGCTCTCGCCCGAGGCGAGGAGCTGCGCGGTCTGGGAGGCCGCAATCGTGGCCAGGACGGCGAGGCCGAGCGCGCCGCCGACCTGAGCTGTCGTGTTGAGAAGGCCCGACGCCATGCCTGAGTCGCTCTCGGTCGCGCTGGACATCGCCAGGGTCGCAAGCGCGGGAAAGACGAGGCCCGCGCCCACGCCGAGCAGCAGCATTCCAGGCAGCAGGTCGATGACGTAAGTGCTGTGCACCGGCAGGCGGATGTAGAGCGCGAATCCTGCCGCGACGAGGGCCAGCGCAGGCAGCAGCACTCTGCGAGCGCCGAACCGCGTGGTCACGCGAGCCGATACGCCGAGCGATAGCGCCCCGATGGTCAGAGCGACAGGCATGAAGGCGATGCCGATCTGCAGTGGATTGAGGCCGTCCACGCGCTGCAGGTACAGAGAGCTCATGAAGAAAAATGCCAGCATGCCGGCGACCAGAAGAAACTGGACGAGGTTCGCGCCCCAAACGTTGCGGGGCCGAAAGATGTTCAAAGGAAGCAGTGGGTTCTTCGCGGTGGCCTGGCGCGCCACAAATCCTGCGAGCAGCAGCAGCGAAAGCGCTCCGAGTCCGATGGTGCGGAAGGAGCCCCAGCCGTACGTGCCGGTTCCCACGATGGTGTAGACCCCGAGCATCAGCGCACCGGTGACAAGAACTGCACCGACTGCGTCGGCGCCTCTACCGAGGCCCAGGCCGCGGTCGGAATCGAGCAGCCGCCACGAAAGCAGCATCGCAACCACTCCGATCGGAACGTTGACCAGGAAGATCCAGTGCCAGCTGATGGCCTGCGTGAGGATGCCACCGGCAAGGAGGCCGATCGAGGCGCCCGCCGAGGCGACAAAACTGTAAACGCCAAACGCGCGGGCCCGCTCTCGCGGCTCCGGGAACATCGTCACGATCATCCCGAGGGCGACTGCGGAGCTCAGAGCGCCACCAACTCCCTGGATGAAGCGCGCAGCGATAAGCATCTCGGGGCCGGCTGACAATCCGCATAGCAGCGACGCCGCCGTGAACAGTGCGAGGCCCGCCAGCAGGATGCGCTTGCGGCCGATGAGGTCGCCGAGCCTGCCCGCGAGCAGCAGCAGCCCGCCAAAAGCGATGAGGTAGGAGTTGATGACCCAGGCCAGGCTCGATTGCGAGAAGCCGAGATCACTCTGGATCGAGGGGAGCGCGACGTTAACGATGGTCCCGTCGAGGATCACCATCAGGATTCCTGCGCAAAGGACGTAGAGGGCCGGCCAGCGCCGGTCGCGCACGCCCGCGAAAGCAGATGGGCTTGGGCTCACACCCTTAGAACCACCGAGCGCCGGCAGCTAATTCCTCCCCACTTGCTGGGAAGGTCGACTCGGCCCGCCGGGCCCGGCTAGAAATACGAAATAACCAGGGTCCGCCAGACAGCTGGATGATTGAGTACTCAACCACTTTGCTTAAGGAGCAAAACACATGAGAGCATTCGCCCTCGACGCCTTCGGCCAGCCAGGGTCGGTTCACGAAGTGCCTGAGCCAGAGCCCGCCGAGGGCCAGGTGCGAGTGCGCGTTGCCGCTGCATCGCTTAACCCATTCGACAACGCAGTGCTCGCGGGCTATTTGAAGGAGAGGATGGAGCACCGCTTTCCGCTCATCCCGGCCGGCGACCTCTCGGGCACCATCGACCCACTTGGGTCAGGCGTGGAGGGATTCTCCGTCGGAGAAGCTGTCTTCGGAGTGACCGGCAAGATGTTCTTCGGCGAAGGCACCCTGGCGGAGAAAACAGCGGCGTCCGCAGGGACCATCGCCAAGCGTCCTCGGTCGCTCAGCGACCTCGACGCCGCGGCTCTACCTCTGGCAGGAGTATCGGCCTTGATGTGTGTCGACGCAGCCGACCCCAAGCCGAAGGATGTAGTGGTCGTCGTGGGAGCGTCAGGCGGCATCGGCAGCTATGCCGTCCAGCTGGCGAAGGGGCGTGGGGCACATGTGATTGGCGTAACCCACACGGCCAACCTCGACTATGTGAAGGGCCTGGGGGCCGATGAGGTGATCGATCGAACCGCCGGAGATGTGGCTGAGGCGCTCAAGTCGAAGCACCGGGATGGCGTTGCCTCGATCATCGACACGGGCAGCGACGCAGCGTCACTCGCCACCTTGAGCGAGGCCGTGCGCAAGGGTGGAAGTGTCATCTCGATGAAGGGGGCGGCGGCGCCTGACGAGCTGACGAAGCGAGGTGTGAAAGGCGTCAACATCCAGACTCAGGTCAACACCAGCCGCTTGGAAACACTGGCGAAGCTGTCAGCCGACGGAAAGCTGAAAGCTCCACGAATTCACGAGTTTCCCCTCGACAAGGCAGGCGAAGCTTTCCAACTCCTCGGCCACACCGACGGCAAGGTCGTCATCACCCTCTAGCCACCGCCTCCTTGTAGAAACGGCAGGGCGGCGACTCCGCAGTGGTGTGGAAGTTCCAGTGCCTACACCACGTGGTGCCGTCGAACATCCTGCACGTCCCACACGTCACGCGCGGGTTCTTGGCGCCGGTCTTCTTCATGTGGTGCTCGTCACGCTCTCCCGCAAAGCCATCTTTCACAGCTGCGAGCGCACCTCCCACAGCTCGGGATAGAAGCGCTTGCCCAGAGTGGAGCGGAGATACTGCGCGCCGCTGCTGCCACCGGTGCCGGTCTTGGATCCGATCTGACGCTCGACCATCAGCACGTGTCGAGCCCGCCAATGCGCGAAGGCCTCGTCGTGGTCGAGAAGCGCTTCGCAGAGGTCGAACAGGTCACCGTAACGCGCGCGATCTCTGAAAATCTCAAGCAAGGAAGGAGACCCGCGGCGCTCGACCAGGCCGTGGAACGCATCGGCCAGCGACGGCTCCGCCAGTCGCCGCTTGAGCCGGCTCATCTCGTCCGGACTTCCCTCGATGCGCTCCATGTATTTGGGCTCTTTCAAACCCGAAAGAAATTCGATCTCGCGAAACTGCACCGACTGAAAACCGCTGGCCGGCGCCAGCTGCGATCGGAAGGCGAGGAAGTCCTGTGGCGACATCGTCTCGAGGACCTCGATCTGCTCGATCAGCAACCGCTCGACGACGTGCACACGGCGAAGGTGATGGCGGGCGAAGAAGATGTCGTCGGAGTCGATCCTGCTCCGGGTGGCCTCCAGCTCGTCGAGCACCACCTTGAACCAGAGCTCGTAGACCTGGTGCGCGACGATGAACAGGAGCTCATCGTGCTCATCGCTCAGGCCGTGCTGCAGGTCGAGCAGCTCTGCGATCTTGAGATACGAGCCGTACGAGAGCTTGCGGCCCTCCTCACCGAATCGAGTTCCCATCCCCAATCAGTGCTTGAAGTGACGCTGGCCCGTCACGACCATCGCGATCCCCGCGGCGTCAGCCGCCGCCACCACGTCGGGGTCCTTCACCGAGCCTCCCGGCTGGATGGACGCGGTCACCCCCGCGCGAATGCCTTCTTCGAGGCCGTCAGGAAACGGGAAGAAGGCGTCTGACGCCATCACCGAACCAGCGGCCCGGTCGCCGGCGCGCCGGACGGCGATCTGCACCGCCTCCACGCGCGACATCTGACCCGCGCCTACGCCCACGGCTGCACCGGCCTTGAACAGCACTATCGCGTTGGATTTGACGTGCTTGACGGTGATCCATGCGAGCCTGAGCTGCTCCCATTCCGCCTCGCTGGGCGCACGCTTGGTGACTACCTTACAAGCCTCCCGATCGAAACCCGCACGGTCCCACTCCTGGACGAGGAACCCGCCGGGAACCGACCGCACGTCGTAGTCGAAGAGGCCAGGTCGCGGACGTTCCGCCGCCAGCACGATCATCCCCTTGCGGCGCGCCAGCACCTCGAGGCTCTCGTCGAGGACCTCTGGGGCGATGACCACGTGCGTGACGATCTGGACTATCTGCTCCGCGGTCGAACGATCGAGGGGACGGTTCACGGCGACGATGCCACCGAAGGCGGACGTCGGATCGCAGTCGTACGCGAGCCTGTAGGCAGTCGCGATGTCGCCGGCGACAGCGAGGCCGCACGGGTTCATGTGCTTGATGATCGCAGTGGCCGGCAGGTCGAAGTCGCTGACGAGCTGGATCGCTGCTGCCGCGTCCTGGATGTTGTTGAACCCGAGCTCCTTGCCCTGCAGCTGGCGTGCGCCGCCGAGGCCACCCGGGTCCGGGCCGTACCTGTAGAAGGCGGCGCGCTGATGCTCGTTCTCTCCGTACTTGAGCGATTCGGTGAGGCGCCCTGCAAAGGGGAGCTCCGGTGGAAAGCCTGCCTCAGCGCCGCCGTGCATGTAAGCGGCAATCCATGCGTCATATGACGCGGTGTGTGCGTAGGCCTCTGCCGCCAGGCGGCGGCGCATCTCCTTGTCAGGGCCGCCCGAGCGAAGCGTGGTGAGGATCTCCGTGTAGCGCTCGGGCCGCACCACCACGACGACTGACTCGTGGTTCTTGGCGGCGGCCCGGATCATCGCCGGTCCCCCGATGTCGATCTGCTCGATGGCGTCCTCGAACTTGACGCCGGGTTGGGTCACCGTCTCGACGAACGGATAGAGGTTGCAGCAGACGAGATCGATCTCTTTCAGGTCGTGCTCCCGCAGCGCCTCCATGTGCTCGGGCTTGTCCCGACGCGCGAGGAGCCCGGCATGCACGCCCGGGTGGAGGGTCTTGATCCGCCCGTCCATCATCTCCGGGAAACCTGTGAGGTCGGTTACCGATCGCGCATCGACGGCGCCGTCGACTATCGCTTTCAAGGTGCTCCCTGTCGCGTAGAGCTCGTAACCGAGCCGCTGCAGGCCGCGCGCAAAGCCGCTAAGCCCGGTCTTGTCGCTAACCGACAGCAGAGCTCTTGGCAAGTCGCGCCTCCATCGAACGCATGGCCTGCGGGAGGATCCTGTATTCGGCTTCGTGAATGCGCCGTCGCAGCGTCTCCACTGTGTCGCCCGCCAGCACCGGCACCGACTCCTGGACGAGGATCGGACCGGCGTCGAGGTCGCCAGTCACAAGGTGAACGGTGGCGCCTGTCGTCTTCACGCCTGCATGAAGAGCCTGCTCGACAGCGTCCATGCCGCCTGCAAAATCGGGCAGGAGTGAAGGATGGACGTTGACGATCCGGCCGCCGAACGCCTCGAGGAACGGCTGGGTGTGGACCCTGTCGTAACCGGCGTCGACGACAAGCTCCACAGCGTGCGATTTGAAGAAGTCGCGCATTGCCGCGTCGCGCTGCTCGGCTGACGAGAAGTCTTTCTGCGACAGCTCTCCGAGCGGAATACCCTGCTCGCGCGCAAAGGCCGCACCGCCACAGCTCGGTCGGTTGGTGGCGACAGCGACGACGTCAAAGCCCTGCCGGACGAGGTTGCGGAGATTGGTGCCCTGGCCCGAAACACAGACTCCGACTTTCAGCGGATCACCACTCGGTCAGGGCCGGCCTGCCGCACCACCTCACCGACGACCAGGGCGCCGGGCGGCACGTCTTTGCCATCCACTACCAGCATCATGCCAAGGCCCATGTTGAAAGTCCCGAGCATCTCGTCGTCAGAGATCCTTCCCCGCTTACGCACCAGGCCGAAGATCGGCGGCTCTTCCCAAGACTTTCGCTCGAGGCGCGCACCCAGGCCGTCAGGAAGGCACCGAGGAAGGTTGCCGAGGATGCCGCCGCCGGTGATGTGCGCGGCTCCCTTCCAGCTGATGGTTCGCAGCGAGTCCAGGTACGACCTGTGCGGTTCCAGCAGCTCTTCGCCCAGGGGCCTGCCGAGCTCTGGATAAACCTTGGTGAGGGGAACGTCCTCGAACACCCTACGCACCAGCGAGTAGCCGTTGGTGTGGAGGCCGCTCGAAGGCAGGCCCACTATCGCATCGCCGGCGCGGATCGCAGCCGGGTCGGGGCGCCGCCCGGGCTCGACCAGCCCGACGACGAACCCTGCAAGGTCGTAATCGCCCAACGCGTACACGCCTGGCATCTCTGCAGTTTCACCACCGAGCAGCGCGCACCCAGCCTCGCGGCAAGCCGCGGTCATTCCCTCGATGAGCTGGGCGAAGACGTCCGGGTCGAGCTTGCCGGTGGCGAAGTAGTCGAGGAAGAAAAGCGGCCTGGCGCCTGCGGTGGCGATGTCATTGACGCAGTGGTTGACGATATCGGTACCGATCCCACGGTGGTTCTCCGCGGCGATCGCGACCTTGATCTTCGTCCCCACTCCGTCGGCGCTTGCCGCGAGGTGGCCTCCGCCCGGCAGCTCGTAAAGGCCGGCGAACGGCCCGACACCCACCGCGACTTCCTTGCCGTGCGTCGCCGCGATCAGAGGCTTGACGCGCTCGAGAACGCGTTCATACGCCTCGATGTCGACGCCCGCCGCGGCGTACGACAACCCTTCGGCGCCCATCAGAGGTGAAGCCGAAGATCCAGCTGGCATCTCTGGCTTCACTTCTAAACTTTCGGCTCGGCCAGCATCAGCGACGGTGGGCCCGGCACGTGGTCGGATTTCGGCGGCATCTCGAACTGCATCTTGTCCATCTCGAGCTGCTGCGGCACAGGCACGGGGTACGAGCCGTCGAAGCACGCGCGGCAGAACTCCTGGGCGGGGCCCCTGCCTATCGCGCGCATGAGCCCGGGTATCGACAGGTAATGAAGGCTGTCGGCGCCCAGGTGCTCGCGAACCTCTTCAACGGTGCGACTTGCGGCGATGAGCTCCTTGGTGGATCCGATGTCAACTCCCATGAAGCAAGGAAAGCGCATGGGAGGGCTGGAGATCCGCATGTGGATCTCCTTGGCGCCCGCCGCCCGAAGCCGCTCGATGATCCTGCGGGAGGTGGTGCCGCGCACGATTGAGTCGTCGACCGCGATGAGGCGCTTGCCGCGGATCGAACGTGGGAGCGCGTTGAGCTTCAGCATGACCCCGGCTTCGCGCAGCGACTGGTCGGGCTGGATGAACGTGCGGTTGATGTAGCGGCTCTTCATCAGCGCCTCGCGGAACGGGATCCCCGCCGCTTCGGCGTAGCCGATGGCCGCGGGCGTGCCCGAATCGGGAAACGCAACGACCATGTCGGCCTCCACCGGCGCTTCCTTGGCGAGCTCGTTACCCATCCGGATGCGGGCCTCCTCGAGCTCGCAGTTCTTGAGGATCGAGTCAGGCCGCGCGAAGTAGATGAACTCGAAGACGCACATCGCGTGCTTGCTTGACGTCTGGAAGTTCACGCTGTGGACTCCGTGCTCGTCCATCACCACCATCTCGCCCGGCTGCACCTCGCGCACGAAAGTGGCGTGGACGGTGTCGAGCGCGCACGTTTCGGAGGCGATCACGTGGGCCGGCTGTCCCGGCAGCGGGATGTACCCGAGGCACAGCGGCCGGAAGCCGTAGGGATCGCGCAGGGCGATGAGCTGTGTGGGGGTGATGATCCCGCACGAGTACGCGCCAACGACTCGGGCGAAGGTCCTGCGGATCACCTCCTCCCATGTCTTGCCGTGCGTGTGCTCGATGAGCCGCGCCATGACCTCGGTGTCGAGCGAGGTGTCGAACACGGCGCCCTCCTCTTCGAGCTGACGGCGCAGGGCTTCGGCGTTGAGGAGGTTGCCGTTGTGCGCGATGGCGCCGGGGCCGAGCTGTGGGTGATGGAAGGGAAGCGGGTGCGCGTTCTCGGCGCGACTCGAGCCTGTGGTGGAGTACCTCGTGTGTCCAAGGGCGAGGATCGAGCCGGGGCCCATGTCCTGGATGGTCGCCGGAGAGAACACCTGGGCGACAAGCCCCATGCCGCGATGGATTCGAACCGCAGCGCCGTCCGAGACTGCGATCCCGGCTGATTCCTGGCCGCGGTGCTGCAACGAAAAGAGCCCGAAGTAGGTGAGGTTGGCGACGTCGATGCCCCGCGATGCGCAGATCCCAAACACTCCGCACATCTCTAGTGATCCGCCCCGGAGGTTCGGCGGACAGTCGCCGGATCGGCGCCCGAGATCAAGGCGCCGG